>CALCIB010000061.1 GCA_937907525.1 uncultured Planctomycetales bacterium
CATACGAGATTACAAGGTGACTGGAGTTCAGACGTGTGCTCTTCCGATCTACGGCAATGCTTGAGAAAACCAGCATGTCCTATCGCGGCGGCCTCCTTCCGACGCGGATCAAGGCCGACCTCGCCCCGTTGATCGCGGCCGCGGAGGCCGTGGACGGGCTCGCGGGGCTCGTCGGCGTCGACTTCGTCCAGCGTCACGACCCGCCCGAATCCGTCATCCTGGAGATCAACCCCCGGGCCACGACGTCGATCGTCGGCATCCTCGCCCTTTGCCGCCCCGGCGCGCTCGCCGAGCTTTGGGCGCTTCAACCTCCCGACGACCTCGACGCCTGGCTGGCCGCCGGCGAGTCGATCCGCCGCGAGATCCGAGAGCGGGGCCCGGTCTATTTCGAGCCCTCCGGACGAGTTCTCCGACTTGCCGAGTTGGCCGGGGGTGGCCGATGACCAGCCCGGATCATGCCCCCCGTCGGCTGGCGCTGGACGTCGGCGGCGCGAACCTCAAGGCGGCGCATTCCGACGGATCGGCGAGATCCTCCCCGTTCGCCGTCTGGCGCGATCCCGACGGCCTGGCCGCGGCGCTCCGGGAGCTCGCCGCGGGATTCCCGCCTTTCGAGAGCGTCGTCGCCACGACCACCGCCGAGCTTTGCGACTGCTTCCAGACCAAGCGCGAGGGCGTCCGGCGGATCGTCGCGGCGGTCGTCGACGCCTTCCCCGGCCGCGACGTCCGCTTCTGGGGAATCGACGCGGCTTTCCACGGCTCCGACGCGATCCGGGAACGCCCGCTCCTCGCCGCCGCGTCGAACTGGCTGGCGCTGGCGACGGTCGCCGCGAGACTCGTCGGCGACGACCCGGCGGTCCTGATCGACGTGGGATCGACGACCGCCGACGTCATCCCGATCGCGAACGGCCGCGTCGCCGCGCGGGGGCGGACCGACACGGAGCGGCTCCGCAACGGCGAACTGGTCTACGCGGGCGTCTCGCGCACCCCCGTTTGCGCGCTGGCGGTCGAGCTTCCGTTCCAGGGCGTCGCCACCGGCCTTGCGGCCGAGTCGTTCGCGACGACCCGCGACGTCTACCTCGTCCTGGGCGACCTGCCCGAAGACCCGACGGACGTCGACACCGCCGACGGTCGCCCCGCCACTCGCGGGCGCGCCGTCGACCGCCTCGCCCGCATGGTCTGCGCCGATCGCGAGACATGCTCCGTCGAAGACTCGGTCGAACTGGCCCGCGCCGCCGAGGGCGCGTTGTTCGACCGCCTGGTCGCCGCGGCCCGACGGGCGTGCGCGGCGACGGTCGGAACGCCGACCGCCGCCGTCGTCTCCGGCTCCGGCGAGTTCCTGGCCCGGCGCGTGGCCGAAGGGCTCGTCGGGGCGTCGGCCGCGGTTCGCTCGCTGGGCGGCGTCTGGAGTCCGGCCGCGTCGGAGGCCGCCTGCGCGCGGGCTCTGCTGGAACTGGCGGCGGAGGCGCGCGATGGATGACGACCGCCCCCTCGTCGTCAAGGTCGGCGGCAGCCTGCTGACTTGGGACGGGCTGAAGCCGGCCCTCGCGGGGTTCCTCGCCTCGGGAGAACTGGGAGGGGGGAATCCGGTCCTGATCGCGGGGGGCGGGGCGTTCGCGGACGCGGTTCGTCTTCTCGACGCGACGCACGGGCTGGGAGAAGAAACGAGCCATCGCCTGGCGTTGCGGGCGATGGACGTCGCCGCCCGCGTCCTGGCCGCGCTGGTCGTCGGCTCGCGGGTCGTCGAGGACGTCGGCGACCTCGCCGACGCCTGGGCCCGCGACTCGATCCCGATCCTGGCGCCGCGACGGTTCCTGGAGGAGGTCGACGAGCGAGCGCCCGACCCGCCGCCGCGCTCGTGGGCGACCACGTCCGACTCGATCGCCGCGCGGGTCGCCGCTTACGTCAACGCGGATCGATTGGTCCTGCTGAAAAGCGCGACGACCCCGGCGAGGACGCGAGCCGAGGCCGCCACCCTCGGCCACGTCGATCCGGTCTTCCCGACGGCCTGCCGAGGGCTCGACCGGGTCGAGTCGATCGACCTTCGCGACCCGCGACGGCCGACGATCCGGCTCGATTGACGGCCCCCGCTACCGTCGGGACGACGCGCGGGCTATGATGATCGGCGTTTGGAATCCAGGTCGGACGAGGAGCGGGCCACGGATGCGAGCGGTGATCCAAAGGGTCTCTCGGGCGTCGGTCGAGGTCGAGGGGGAGGTCGTCGGCGCGATCGGCCGGGGGTGGCTGGTCCTTTTGGGCGTCGGCCGCGACGACGCGCCGGAGGACGCGGCCCGGCTCGCCGAGAAGATCGTCAACCTCCGGGCCTTCGAGGACGACGCCGGCAAGATGAATCGAAGCGTCGCCGACGTCGACGGCGCGGTCCTGGTCGTCAGCCAGTTCACCGTCATGGCCGATTGCCGCGGCGGCCGCCGGCCGAGCTTCACCGACGCCGCGCCCCCCGAGCTGGCCGAGGCCCTTTACGAGGAGTTCGTTCGCCGCGTCGCCGCGCTTGGCCGTCCCGTCGCCACCGGCCGGTTCCGAGCCGAGATGGCCGTCTCCCTGGTCAACGACGGCCCCGTCACCTTCCTGCTGGACGGCCGCCGTCGATTCTGACGCCGTAATCATAGAGATATTCCGCCATGAGCACCGAACCCATCGTCCTGGGCCTCGACGTCGGCACGCAGAGCCTGCGGGCCGCCCTGGTGGATCTGAAGGGGAGGACCGTCGCCTTCGGCGTCGCGCCGATCGAGACGGCCTACCCGCGTCCGGCCTGGGCCGAGCAACGCCCCGCGGACTGGTGGACCGCGGCCGGGACGGCCGTCGCCAGGGCCCTTGAGGCCGGGGGCGTGAGCCCCGACCGGATCGTGGCGATCGGGCTGGACTGCACCGCCTGCACCGTCGTCGCCTGCTCGGCCGAGGGCGAGCCCCTCCGCCCGGCCCTGCTCTGGATGGACCAGCGCGCCCACCGCGAGTCCAGAGACGTCAGCGCCACCGGCGACCCGGTGCTCCGCTACGTCTCCGGCTGGGTCTCGCCGGAGTGGATGCTCCCCAAGGCCCTCTGGCTGAAGCGGCACGAGCCGGAGACCTATCATCGCGCCGACCGGATCGTCGAATGCACCGATTGGATGATGTACAAGCTAACGGGCGAGTGGACGTTGTCGCTGAACCACCTGGCGGTGAAGTGGAACTACGCCCGCCCCGACGGCGGCTGGCCGCTGGGGATGATGCGGGCCGTGGGACTGGACGACCTGGAATCGAAGTGGCCCTCGAAGATCGTCCCGCTGGGCAAGGGGGACGGGACGCTCACCGCCGGGGCCGCCGCCGAACTCGGCCTCAAGCCGGGGACGAGGGTCGCCCAGGGGGGGATCGACGCCTACCTCGGAATGCTCGGCCTGGGGGCGACGGGCGACGGCGACGTCGCCGTGATCGTCGGCTCCAGCACCTGCCACCTGGCGCAGACCCGCGAGGGGGTCTTCGGCTCCGGCGCCGCCGGCTGCTGCCCGGACGCCACCGTCGAGGGGCTCTACACCATCGAGGCCGGCCAAACCGCCACCGGCTCCATCCTCGACTGGTACCGTCGCCACTTCGCGAGCCGCGAGCAGGCCGAGGCCGACTCCCGCGGCGTCAACGTCTACACCGTCCTTGACGAGCAGGCCGCGGCCGTCCCGCCGGGCGCCGACGGCCTGGTCGTCCGCGAGGACTGGCAGGGGAACCGCTCGCCCCACAAGAACCCCCACGCCCGAGGCGCGATCGTCGGCCTGTCGCTCGCGCACGGCCCCGGCCACGTCTTCCGCGCCCTCTACGAGGCGACCGCGATGGGGACGCGCGCCATCCTGGAGGACTGCTCCCGCCACGGGCTGACGGTGGAGCGGGTCTTCCTCGGCGGCGGCGGGGCGAAGTCGCCGCTCTGGCTCCAGATCCACGCCGACGTCCTTCAGAAGCCGGTCCATCTGACCCGCGAGGGGGAGTCGTGCGCCCTGGGCTCCGCGATGTGCGCCGCGGTGGCCGCCGGGGTCTACAAGGACTTCGACGAGGCCGCGGGGGCCATGGTCGCCGTCGAGCGGCTCGTCGAGCCCGACCCCGGAAACGCGGCGGCGTATGACGACCTGTTCGCGCGTTACTCCGACCTCTACCGCCGGCTCAACGATCCGTCTTGACGGCCGCGCCGGTCCTTGAGAGCGAGTCGACGGGGATTCACGGAATCAACCGGACCTCGGCCGACTGACCGAAGCATTCCTCGACCTCGACCCGGAGCGCGTCCGGGTCGGGCCAACCGCGCGCCTTCATGGCCGAGAGCAGGCGTTCGCCGAGGAGGCGGGCCAGAAGCTCGGCCGTGGTGTTGGGGACCGGGAGGACGACGCACTCGTCGCTGGGAAAGCTCCAGAAGCGGTCGCCGAACCGCGCGACGGTGTTGGGGCCCTCCGCGGCCACTCGGATCAGCGGGCTTTCGCCGGGAAGCAGCATCCGGTGGTCGAGTTCCAGGACGAGGGCCCTGGTCATGTCGCGCAGGGCTATGAAGTCGACGACGTAGCCGTTCTCGTCCAGCGGGCCGTCGACCTCCACGGCGACCCGGTAGTTATGGCCGTGAATGCGCTCGCACGTGTCGCCATCGAACGTGATGAAATGTCCGGACGAGAATACGAGTTCGTCCTTGGCGACGCGGACCTTGTAGGAGGCGGCGGGCATGGCTTGGTCCTTGGACGAGGGGCTTCGGGCCGGAATCCAGGACGGCTCGCCGGTCCAGGCGGCGGGGCCGACGGGGCGCGGCAGGGGGATCGCGCCTTCGCGGAGGGCGGCGAAGAGGACCGCGGCGACCAGGTCGGCGGTCGTTCCGGGGTTGCGGCGGCGGCCGTCGGCCCGCAGCCAGGCGTCGAGCGCGGCGAGGGCCGCCGGCGTCAGCCCGGCGTCGAGCGCGCGGCGGGCGCGACGCGACGCCTCGCGCGCGACCTCCAGACCCAGCTTGCGGGCGATCAGGGAGTCCGGATGGTTCGCCAACAGTTCCACATGCGTCGCGACGATCGCGGGTTCCAACGCTCGGCCGGCGTTCAGGTGGCGGCGGAGGATCGGCAGGCCCTCGCCGAGGACCAGCGGGAAGCCGTCGGCGTACTGGCGGGCGATCAGGTCGCGGTCGGCGGCCAGGGCCATCGCCTGGCGGAGCGTGACGGTCGGCTCGTCGGCGACGTCCTGCGCGTCGGCCCGGCCCAGGCCGCCGGGGTTCGCCAGCCGGATCGCGCGGTAGACGTGGCGGGCGTCGTCGACGGTCAGCGCGTCGAGCACGCGCGGCAAGCCGGCGGCCAGCTCGACGTCCATGGGCGCGGCGGCCATCGGCGCGAGCAGGAGGATGATTCCCAGGTTCGCGTTGGTGGCGACGACCCGGCGCGTGGCCTCGACGGCTTCCAAAACGGCGCGGCCCACGCCGACGCTCGCGGCGCGGTCGAGCGGTTCGGCGACGGCCGCGGCGGCGAGGAGGAAGTCGAGGTGGTCCAGGTCGTCGAAGTCGGCGAAACGGTGGACGTTCCCCGGCTTCCGCGCCTGAACCTCCATGACGCAGGCGATGTGAGCCAGCTTGCCGGGGGACAGGTCTCGGTTCATCGCGACGCCTCGCGCAAGGCGTCCAGGACGGCGGCGGCGACGTCGATTCCCGTGGCCTGGGATAGCGCCTTCCAGCCCGGCGCGGCGTTGACCTCGACGATCAGTCGACGACCCGCGTCCTGGTCCTCGATCACGTCGACCCCCGCGAACGCCGCGCCGATCGCCTCGGCGGCGGCGACGGCCATGGTCTCGGCCTCGGCGTCGGGCGTCCACGCCTCGGCCCGACCTCCCAGGGCGACGTTGGTCCGCCACTCCCCCGCGCGCGCCTCGCGGCGCATGGCCGCCAGGACCCGGCCGCGGAGAACGAACAGCCGAAGGTCGTGGCCGGGGTGTCGGATCGGCTTTTGCAGATAGATCACCGACCCCATGCGCTCCAGTGCGTGGAAGCATCGCCAGGCAAGCTCGCGGTCGGACACGCGCAGAAGGCCCCGGCCTTCCGAGCCGAACAGCGGCTTGACGACCGCGTCCCCCCCCAGGGCGTCGAACGCCGCCAGGGCCGAGGCCGCCGTCTGGCCCGTCCAGGTCGTCGGAATCGGCAAACCCCGGCGCTCCAGAAGCGACAGCGTCAGGTATTTGTCGACCGCCGCCTCGACTGCCCTCGGCGGGTTCCAGACCGTCGCGCCCGCGGCGGTCAGCCGCAGCAGCGCGTCCATCCGAAAGACCACCTGCTCCAGGGTCCCCGGCGGCATCATCCGAACCAGCACGCCGTCGGCCGCGTCCAGCAGGACCCCGGCCGCGGCCACTCCCTCCGCCTCCGTTCCGAGCGACGCCTCCACCTCCGCGAACGGCAGGACGCGCAGTTCGACCCCCAGCTTTCCCGCCGCGCGCAGCAAGTCCTCGACGTGCCAGCCGGTCCCGGAAGTCAAGGCGACGAAGGAGGTCATGCGCGATCCGCTCACCCTCTAAACGACTTCGCGACGACGTCCGGCCGGACGGCGCCGAAGGCGTGGGAGCGGCCGGTGTCGAGGTTCTGGAAGACGATTTCGGCGGGGCTGAAGAGCATGGGGTCGACGGCGTAGAAGTCGTTCTTGTAGCGGGCGAAGATCGCGGCGAAGGGCTCGCCGAAGTCGGGGGAGGAGGACGAGGGGACCTTGGGACCGATCTCGGCCAGGGAGTCGTCGTCGCCGGTGACGTGCAGGACCGCCCGCGCGCCGTAGAGGATCGCGTCGTTGGTCCGGCCGATCGCGGCCAGGTCGTTTTTCGCCACCGGCGGCGGCGGAGCCCAGCCCTGGGCCGAGACGATCCGCGACAGATCGAACTTCAGCTCCGCCAGCTTGTGAAGCGCCGTCTCGATCGAACGGGCGACGATCTGCAACCCGCCGGCGAGGCTGGCGGTGGGGGCGGCCAGGAGGGTGACGTGGAACGGCTCGACGCCGCACTCCCCGGCCACCTTGGCGAAGACCTCCGGCGGCGGCGCCTTGGCCGTCTCCAGGACGCCGACGATCGTCCGGGAGTCCTCGCGGAAGCCGATGGCGTCGAAGACCGCCTCCTTGCCGCGGGCCGCGCGCATCGGGCCGGAGCCCATCGCGAAGAACTTCCCCTCGGAGATCGCCCAGCCGGCGTACTGGCTGGCCAGGCACGCCTGGACGGGGTGGTCGGTCCAGACCTCGACGAACGGGGTCGCGCGGCCCTCGACCTCGCCCATGGTCAACGAGACGTCGGCCAGCCCTCCCAGGCAGACGCGCGCCAGCGCCAGTCCGGCGGCGAGCCCGCCGCGAGCCTCGACGCCGCAGTCGACGAACCGGCCGCCCCCCTCGACCTCGCGGGAGGCGATCCGGAGTTCCTCCCCGGCGGCGACCGCCGCCTCGACGATCCTCGCGGCGCGGGCGTTCAGAATCAGCGGCATGGCGGACCTCACGGGGGCGAGACGACTCTCAGGACCGGCCGCGGCGAGGGCGCGAGAATCTCCCCCATGCCCCCCTCGGCCAGATCGCCATTATATCGCTCGAACCGGGCCGAGGACATCGCCGAGGGGAGGAGGAACCCCAGCGCCTCCAGGTGGTCCTGGTATATTTTCAGATAAGGGAAGGTGAATTCCCCGGCGCGGGCGAAGGTCGGCGTCAGGAGGGCCGCGGCGTCGCCGTCGAGTCCCGGCAGGACCAAAGTCCCGCGCTTCATGCCCAGCCCCGGCGAGGCTCCGACGGCGCCCTTGACGAAGACGGTCCCGGCGATCATCCCCCGACCCAACAGCGGGCCGACCGAGCCACCCACGGCGATCAACCCCCGGCGCATCATCAACCCGACGTCGGCGCCGGCGTCCCCCTCGACCAGCACGATCCCCTCGCGCATCCCGCGGCGGCTTCCGGGGAACGCGCCGCCCACGGCGTCGCCGACGGAGCCCTTGACGCGGAGCAGGCCGCCGGACATCTCCGCGCCGGCCCAGTCGCCGCACGACCCGACGACCTCGGCGACGCCCCCCGCCATCCCGGCGGCGAACCTCGGGCCGACGTCGCCGCGGACGGTCAGCGTCCCGAGGGACATCCCCCGGCCGACCGCCGCGACGTCCGCGAGATCCCCCTCGACGGTCAGGCGGTCGTCGCCCGCGTCGCCGGAGACGTCGAACAACTCGCCCAGTTCGGCCGTCGCGGCGCCGACGCGCAGGGGGACGCGAGCGGCGTCGGCCGACGCCAGTCCGCGGAAGGTCTCCGGCTTGATCGGCGAGCCGTCGACCGGAAGCCCGGCCGACGCCCGCCGTCGCAAGGTCAGGCTCATGGGTCAGAACTCGATGCGTTCGTCGTCGCGCCCGTGGTGGCCGCGGGGCTCGTGATCGTTTCGAGGGTGGCGGTGGGGCCGCGCCGACGGATGGACGGCGTCGGGATGGCCGCCGGCCACCGGCTCCCTCTGGACGTCGGCGGAGATCAACTCGGCGGAGAGGATGGCGTCGCGCATCTGGTTGGTCAACTCGCCCAGGTTGCCGGGCGTGTGCGGGATCAGGATCGTGTTGCTCCGCGAACTCGCGCCGATCTCCTTGAGCGTGTCGAAGTACTGGGTCATCAGGACCAGGTTCATCACGTCCTGGGCGCTGGTGCCGGGGACGGACTTCTGGAACTCGTCGACCGACTCGCGCAGGCCCTCGACGATCGCCCGCCGTTGGTCGGCGATGCCCTTGCCTTGCAGGGCCTTGCTCTGGGCCTCGGCCTCGGCCGCCTTGACCTTGAGGATCCGGTCGGCCTCCCCCTTCTCGGTGGCGGCGATCCGCAGCCGTTCGGCGGCGTTGATCTCGTTCATCGCCTCCTTCACCTTCCTGTCGGGCTCGATGTCGGTCACGAGCGCCTTGACGATGCCGTAGCCGAAGTCGTACATGACGTGCGACAACTCGTTCTTGACCGCGTCGGCGATCTCGTCCTTCTTCTCGAAGACGTCGTCGAGCCTCAAGAGCGGCACCCGGGCGCGGACGACGTCGAAGACGAACGCCGACATCTGGGTGTGGGGGTCGGCCAGCTTGTAAAAAGCCTCGTACACCTTGTCCGGCAAGACCGCGAACTGCACCGAGACCACGACGTGGACGAACACGTTGTCCTGGGTCTTGGTCTCGACCCGCACGTCGAGTTGCTGCACCCGGAGGTTGATCCGGCCGGCCACGGCCTCCACCAGCGGCAGCTTGAAGTTCAGCCCCGGATGCGCGACCCTCGCGAACCGGCCGAAGCTCTGCACCACCGCCGCCGACTGCTGCTGCACCGTGAAGCACGGCCCGAAGATCGCGAACAGGACCAGCCCGAAAAGCACCAGGATTCCGACGCCGACCAGAACGTCCATGGCCCACCTTCTTGTGTTTTGGATTCTCGACCCTGGGAGACCGTTGATGATTCGGACGGGTATTCGTCCGGATCGCGACGTTCTTACGCCGATCCGGCGTCCTCGTCATGCTTTCAGGACGTCGTGGAGTCGGACGTGGAACGGGCCCAGCTTGCCGCCGTAGTTACCGGAGGTGACGGCGACCAACCCGCGGTCGCCGCGGATCGCGGCGCGGACGCCCGCGGCGGTGGCCCGCTCCACGGCTTGCAGCGTCAGGCCGTCGATGACGATCTCGTAGGCGCAACGGACCTCGGCGGGAAGGTCGCTCGGGACCAACCCGCGAAGGCTCGGCGCGTAGGCCGCGTTGGAACTGGCCCGTAGCCCCTTGTACTTGCTTCCCACCTTCGACCCCGAGCGCGCGATCCCGCCGGGGAACGGCAGGATCACGTCGGCGATCGTCCGCATGGCCGCGGCGGCCTCCTCGGCGGCGGCGAGCGCTCCGGCGGGATCGGTCCCCATCAGGATGACGTTGCCGCCGGCGACCCCCTTGGTCGTCCCGAACGTCTCCTCGCAGACGAACTCGCCGTCCATCACCGGGATCCGCCAGAACCGACGCCCCGCCAGCCGCTTGGAGATCTGCCGGCCGTCGCCGAAGTACCGCAAGCGTCCGCCGACCGTGATCGTCTTGCCGTCGAGGGTCGGCAGGCCGTTGTAGCAGGCGGTCGTCGGGCAGGTCATCACGCACTGGCCGACGCGGTTGACCACCGCTTTCTCGAGCGCGTCGCGACTGAACGCGAACGCCAGGACGCTGACGCCGGGGCGGCCGTCGGGGGTCTCGCGATCCGACAAGCGGCGCTCGACGGCGACCTCGGCGTCGCAGCCGATGACGCTGGTGGCGTAACCGCAGACCGTCCGCCCGGCGATCTCCGCCCATCGCGCCGAGCCCGCCGTGACGATCAGCCGCGCGGCGGTCATCGGGAACGCCTCGGCGAACTCGTCCACGATCGCCACGCCGTCGAGGATCATGGCCTGGCCCCCGCGCGAAGGCCCAGCGGGTTCGACGCCTCGTCCGGCCCCACCGCGAAATTCGCCGGATGGAACGACGCCGACGCGCCCAGCCGGGCCAGAAGCGCCGCGCGGGCCTCGGGGTCGACGTCCATCTCGGCGAACAGCGTCCGGCCGATCGGCGCGGCCTTCAACTCGCCGTCGTCGACGACGACCTCGCCGGCCTTGACGACCCATCGCGGCATCGCGAACATCCTCCGGCAGTCGTCGTCGGGGGCGTAGATCGCGACGTCGCCGTCGGCGCCGGGGCCCAGGTGGCCCTTGTGGGCAAGCCCCAGGATTCGCGCGGGACCCGCGCGGGTGACGACGGCGATCTCGCTCAGCGAGTACTCCCGCGACAGGTCCTTGAGCCCGGTGCGCTCGCGGGCCTTCTCGGGGAGACGGTCGAGCGTCTCGTCGCGGAGGTTGCGGTCCATCAAGAGCGCGATCAGGTCTGGATACGACCGGAACGACGCGCCGTTGGGGTGGTCGGTGGAGAGCGCGACGCGCCAGGGGTCGTCGACGCGGAGGAACCATTCCAGGCCGGCGGCCCACTGGACGGCGTGGACGAAGTTACGGTCCTTGTACTCGATCGGCGAGACGCCGCAGCCGTCCTCTTGCTCGACGTCGTGGTCGTACCACTTGCGGCCGGTCAGTTCGGCCAGGAAGTGGCCGGTGGGGCCGTCGGCGGTCATGCTGGTGGTCTCGCCGAAGAGGACCTGGCCGACGTCCACGGTGATCCCGGAGTGGGCGTTGACGAAATCGGCCAGCGGACCCACGTTGGCGCTGAAGTCGGCCGGGGCGTCGGGCGAGCCGCCGTAACCGTGGAACTGGACGTGCGCCATGTGGACGCGACGCCCCTGAAGCGCCTTCATCCCCTCCAGCGTTTGTTCCCAGTTGCCGGCGATCCCCAGGTTCAGGCCGTGGAAGTGCAAGGCGTGCGGCAGGCCGAGCGCGTCCACCGCCTCCGCCAGCGCCGTCACGATCTGACGGGGGCTGACGTCGAAGCCATCGACGCGGTCGTCCCAGCCGGCCAGCCGCGCGCCTCCTCGCTTCCACTGCTCGACGCCGCCGGGGTTGACCGCCTTGACGCCGAACCCCCGCGCCGAGTTCAGAAGCCACGCCACCGTCCGCTCGACCGCCGCGCGGTCGCCCGCCTTCACGGCCTCCATGACGAGGTGGTTGTTCCCCATCAGGACGAGCATGGCCTTGTCGACCACCGGGACGTCGCCGAACTCCGCGTGCGCCGTCCGCGCGCCCAAAGGCGGGATCGCGGCGTCCACGGCCGAGGTATAACCCAAGCCCGCGTACTGATAGCCGGTGGCGAACGAGCTGGGGACGCTCCCCAGCGTCCCCGAGCGAAAACCCGACCGTCGCCTCACGACCCGATCGTCCCCCCGGCGCTCTTCCGGCCTCATGATCCGAGCGGCGTTGACCTTGGAGCCGGCGATGTGCGAGTGGACGTCGACCCCTCCCGGCATCACGACGTAGCCGCGGGCGTCGATGGTCCGGTCGGCCCGCGCGTCGGAGTCGCTCGGCGCGGCGACGACGCGACCGTCGCGGATCCAGACGTCCGCGACGCCGTCGACGCCGTTCGCCGGATCGACGACCCGGCCGCCTCGGATCAGGAGCGTACACATGGCGTCGCCGCTCCGATCGCCGTCAACAGCCGTTCGAGCCATTCCCCCGCCGTCGGATTCCCCGACGCCCGCAACGCCCTGATGGGGAGCGAGACGCCATCGGCGCGCGCGTACGTCCCGGATTCGTCGATTCCCGGAACGCCCGCCGGCAAGGCGACGGTCGCGCGGGCGTATTCGTCGCATTCCGGGTCGCCGATGAAGATCCAACTCCCCCCTTCTCCCCTTGAGGGAGAAGGCGCCCCGGAGGGGCGGATGAGGAGTGGCGCGACCGGAAGCCCCTGGGAACGCGACCCCTCATCCGGCCTTCGGCCACCTTCTCCCTCAAGGGGAGAAGGGACATCCTCACCACCGTCTGGCGTGGATCGCGCCGAGTCAAACGGCCCGGCGATCACCACCGCCGCGTCAAACGCCCCGCGCTTCAGCCTTTCGGCGGCGGAGGATTCGCCGGGCCACGACTCGGGGAAGCCGGCGCCCAGATCCACGCCGGGGGTGAAGCCGGTTTGCCAGGCGAGGACGCCCTCCACGCCGTGGGGGTTGCCCGCCTCGCCCAGCCCGAGCGCCACGAACCGCGTCTTGCGGGCCAACTCGCGAACCAGGGCCGTCACCGCCTGGCGACGCGCCTCGGCCAGCCGCGCCGGCCCGCGGCCGGCCAGCGCGCCCTGGAACCACGCGCCATACGAGGCGCCTTGCAGGGTCTCGGCCAGGTCTTGCAGCGCGGCCAGGTCGTGGCCCGTCGCCGCCACGACGCGATGGGGATCGAGAGGCGCTTCCCGAACCAGCGCCCGGAGCGTTTGCAGCAGGTTCAGTTCCTGGTCGGGACGGACCTTGAGGAAGACGTCGCCGCGCCGGGTCGTTTCGGTCTCGCCCTCGTCGATCGCGATCGTCCGGCGTCCTTCGCTCCCGACCAGCGAGTAGCGCTCGAAGTGCCTGGGGTGGGTCGTCGCCGGGTCGCATCCCCAGAAGACGACGACGTCGCCGCGGGCCTTGACCTCGCCGAGGGTCGCGCCGATCGACCCGTAGCGCTGCATGGCGACGACCCGCGGCCAGGCCGATTCGGCGTCGCCGGTCTCGATCGTGGCGCCGATCCGATCCGCCAGCGCGACGGCCAGGCGAGCCGTCTCGTTCGTCGACCTCGCCATGCCCAGAACCAGCGGCGCCCGCGCCGCCGCCAGGATCCGAGCCGCCGCCTCGACCGCCTTGTCGGCGGTCGCTTCTCGACCATCGACGCGACAGGCCGCGGCGGCTCGCGGCGCCACGTCGAGCCCGACCAGCCGCGGCCGGGCGATCGCGCACGCGCCCTTGGCCTCCGCGACGACGTCCGACTCGACCCGGATCTCCAGATCGTCGCACAGGCAGCCGCAGAGCGTGCAGGTGTATGGGAGGGCGTCGCCGGGCATGGTCCCTCGCGCGCTAGGACGCACGTCGCCCGGCCTCGCGCCGGGACGTCCCCGAAGATAGCAGGCGCCCCCGCGCCGGCCAAGGGGCGAGGCGGTCACCGCCGTCCATCGACCCGCTTTCCCGCCGGCTCGGTCGTCGGTCTCGATCCCCTCGGTTTCCCGGGGACGGACGCGACGGGTTTCGGCGGGGTCCGAACGGGTTCCGAATCGTCGGGCGCTTGCATCGCGCGAAGATCGGCCGCGGTCGGCGGCCTGGCGACGGAACGAGCCGGCGCGCGGTATTCCTTCTGGATGAACGCGCTGGCCGTGACGACGACCAGCACGCAGAAGACGCCGTAGAACCGTTGGATGCCCCAGGCGTCGATCGGGTCGGCGGGACGGACGAGGGCGTAGCCGAAAAAGAGCGTCGCCTGCCCCACCGCGGCCAGGGCGAGCCAGAGATGGACGGGTCGGGAGCCCATCTCTTTCGCGCTCCCCAGCATGAACGTCAGCAACGAGATCAGAACGATCAGCAGGATACTGATCAGAAGCATGTCCGACCCCACCGGAATGCGACCCAGGAGCTTTCGAGGTTCGTCGGGGAAGTCCGCGTCGCCGGGGCCAGGGGCTTCCGTTGGAATCGTAGCCTGGATCGTCGAGCCGCCGCGGGGGAGAAGCGCGTCGGCTTCCCCCCCGATCGTTCGTCAGTCTTGCGAGGGCTCCATCCGAGCCTGCTCCATGGGGTGGTCGCGGGGGTGCTCCAGGTGGATGAACACGCTGGCGGCGGCGACGGTCAGCACGCAAAGCGCGCCGTAGAACGCCTGGAAGCCCCAGGCGTCGATCGGATCGGCGGGCAAGAACAGCGCGAACCCGAAGAAGATCGACGTCACGAGCAGGGCCGCGAGGGCCAACCAGTGATGGTTGGTTCGCGCCTGGACGCCCTCGACGCTGGTCAGCATCGAGCTGAACGGCACGATCAGGATCACCAGCAACGTGAACACCAACAACATTCCCATCTACCGGACTCCTAAACGGGGACGCGGCCGCGAACCGAACGACCGGATCTCGACCGCCGGTCGCGGGGTGACGCTCAAACCCTGAGTTGGTCGTCGGCGGGTCGCAAGGGTATGATCGCGGCTTGGGCCGTGGCGGTTTCAAACCGGGAGGCATCTGGCGGTGGCGTCAGCCAAGACCAACGCTCTACGACTGCTCGATCACCTTAATATAATTTATGAAATCAGGGAATACCAGATTGATCCCTCGGATTTGGTCGCCGAGTCGGTGGCCCGGAAGATCGGTCTGCCCCCCGAGCAGGTGTTCAAGACGTTGGTGGTCCGGGGCGACAAGCACGGCGTCCTGTTGGCGGTCGTCCCGGCCGATTGCGAGCTGGATCTCAAGGCTCTGGCTAAGGTTACGGGGGACAAGAAGGTCGAGCCGGCGCCCCTTAAGGAAGTGGAGCCGTTGACCGGCTACATCCGCGGCGGGGTCACGGCGATGGGCTGCAAGAAGGCGTACCCGGTCTACCTGGAGGAGACGGCCGAGTTGTTCGACGTCATGGCCGTCTCCGCCGGTCGCCGCGGGCTTCAGGTCTTGCTGGCCCCCGTAGACTACATTCGGGCCGTCGCCGCGACGGTCGCCGCGATCGCCAGGGCCAGGGGGTGAGCGAACCTCGGGCGCGACCGCGGGGTCTGATCGGCCCCGCCACCACGCGGCGACGCCGCTTAATCCCCCAAACTCCATCGAGAACCATGGAACGTCAACGCCAGAACGACCTGATCGTCGAGCAGTTCACCGCCCAGGCCGCGCCTTACGCCGAGTACGCCCCCAACGTCGATGACGAGGCGCTGCGGCCGGTTCGAGAGGCCGCCGGGGTCGGGCCGGACGACGTCGTCCTCGACGTCGCCTGCGGGCCGGGCATGATCGCGTTCGATCTCGCCCGAGTCGCCAAACGGGTGACGGGCGTCGACCTGACCCCCGCGATGCTCGACCAGGCGCGGGCGCGGCAGGCGCGGGAGGGACGAACCAACCTCGACTGGCGGCTTTGCGACGTCCACGAGTTGCCGTTCGAGGACGGCGCGTTCTCCCTCGTCGTCACGCGCTTCACCTTCCACCACATCCCGGACCCCCTGGTGGTCCTGCGCGAGATGGCCAGGGTCTGCCGTCCCGGCGGTCGGGTGGTGGTGGCCGACGTCTATTCCAGGACCCCCGATCAGGGCGCCGCCTACGATCGGGTGGAGAAGCTTCGCGACCCCTCGCACGTCCACGCGCTGGGGCTGGACGAGTTCGCCGAACTGTTCGCCGCCGCCAGGCTCGACGCCGATCCCCCCGTCTTCTTCGGCATGGACGTCCGGCTCGACGACCTGCTCGCCACCTCCGCGCCGGAGGCCGGCGCCGCCGACGAGGTCCGCCGGACCTTCCACGCCGACCTGGGCGCCGGCCGTCTCGGCGTCAACGCCCGCGAGGAGGCCGGCGCGATCCGGTTCACCTTCCCCCTCGCCGTCTTCGTCGGCCGCAAGCCGAAGGCGTGACGGCCTGAAATCACGAGCCGGCGAACACCGCCGCGATCGTGTTCCAGACGGCGACGTAGGCGTTCGTCCAGCCGTCCTCCCGAAAGAACTGGGTCGGCAGACCGGGGGCGCCGATGAACGGCCGCAGCGCCCAGGCCATCTGGATCCCCACGAAGACGTAAACGCCGAGCCAGGCCCGCAGCATCGTCCGATGCGACGGGTCGGCCGCGATCAACGCGCGGTAGGACCGCCCGAGGATCGCCTGCGCCCCCAGACTGGCGACGGCGAACGTCAGGCCGTTGAGCAGGATCGCGCGGCGGTGTTCCAGCCCACAGGCGTAGGCGAACGCCGTCAGGGGCGCCAGCGTGGCCAGGACCACCGCGAGCCCCGCCTGCGCGGTCGCCAGCGCGCCGACCGCGCGGCGGAAGTCGTCGCGGAGCCCGAACAGCGTGTTCACGACGAAGAACGGCGGCAGGCTGATGGCGAACGACGCCGCCAGCATCAGCGGCAGCTTCACCGCCGAATACGTCGCCTGGAGCGGCCGGCCGCCGTGGCAGCCCATCGTCGCGCCGTACAGCGCGCCGAACGTCGCCACGATCGCCAGCCGGGACCGCCACGACGCCGACGCGCCGATCGCGTCCGGCTCGGGAAGGTCGCGAAGCAGGGCGTCCGCGCGTCGGAGCAGCGAGGGGGTCGTCACGGCGGGCGTCCCCCTCATGAAAACAGGGCGGCCAGCGCCTGGAGGACCGCCTCGAAGAAGTTCGACTCCCGAGGCCGGAACCAGGCGAACGGGAGATTCGGATTGCCGATGAACGGCCGCAGCACCCAGCCCATCTGCGCGCCCACCAGGCCGAACAGCACCATCCAGATCCGAAAGATCAACCGGACCCGACGCCTCGCGAACTCGTCCGTCATGGGCGGGACCGGCCCCGACGGCCGGTCGTCGGCCCCCGGCTCGACCGCGGACGACGACGCCCGGGCGACGCTCAGCCGCTGGAGCGTTTGAAGCAAAAACCCCAGCGCCAGGAAGCCCGACGCCGCGAACACCGCCACGTTCAACACCACCATGAACGGATAGCTCGTCGTGCAGACCGAGAAGAACGCCACGATCGGCCCCATCGAGGCCAGCACCGCCGCGTTCACCCCCAGCGACGCCGACAACAGCCGAAACACCGACCCGAACGACAACCGCGAACCCACAAGCGCGTTCAAGACGTAAAGCGACGGCAGCGTCACCGCCAGCGTCAGGTAAAAAAGCAACGGCGTCTTCACCATCGACGCCACCACCTGCATCGACCGCGGCCCGCCGGGCGACAGGACCGCGAACACGCCCATGCACGCTCCGTAAGCCATGCACAACACGGTCACGGCCCACGTCAGCCGACCCGGCGCCACCGCGATCGACCCTCCTCGAAGCGCCGACGGCCGCGTCGACTCCCCCCGCAAGACCCGGTCCAGGTCCCGGAACCCCCGCGTCCAACCCCCGCCCCCCTCGCGTTCCGCCTCCTCGATCATCGCCATCGAGCCGCCTCCTCGAAGTCGTGGACTTTGTATCGCAAAGACGAACGACTTTGCCACGCAAAGAACGTCGTCGTCAAGACGGCGGCGGCGGATTTCACGGATCGGCGGGGTCGAGGACGGTGGGTTCGTCGATGTTCGGGGCGAGTGTCGGCGGCGGCTCGGTCCGGGCGGCGGAGGCGCGGAGCCAGGAGAGGACGGCGCGGTAGGCCGGGTCGTCGGTCGATTTCCAGCGCGGGCCGCCGACGTGGGTGAGTCCGGTGGGGCCCAGGGGGTCGGCCTCACCCGTGCCCTCGGGGCTCCGGGGCTTGCGGAGCAAGAGGCTGGCCTCCGGTCTGGCGAGGTCGACGACGCGGGCCGTCGACGCGAGGTTCCGCGCGACGTCCTCGTCGTTCGGCCCGCCGGCGCGACGCTCGGCCAGGCGCAGGACGGCGTGGCTGGCGTGGCAGTCGACGCAGGAGTCGCCGTCGGCGCCGGGGCGATAGAACAGCGGGTTGACGTCGCGTCGGAAGACGTCCGGGTCGAGGATCAGGGGGCGGTCGACGGCCACGTCCGTCGCGATCCGCGCCGGGTCCAGGCCGACGGCCCGCAGCATGGCGGCGACGCGGGGCCCCAGCGCCGGGTCGTCGGCCAGCGCCTTGACGCGCCGCGCCAGGACGGGGAAACGCGCCAGCAAGCGATGATGCTTCACCAGGTCCAGGGCGTCGGAGCGGACGTCGGGGTCGGGGTCGACGATCAGCCGCGCCAGCGCCTCAAGCGCGTCGCCGCGGTCCCAGAACGAGGCGCGCTGGGCGGTCGCGCTTAGGGCCTGGCGGCGAAGCTTCGCCGCGGGATCGGCCAGCGCGGCGAGGATCGCGCCAGCCGCGCCGGCGGTCTCGGACGCGCGATCGACGATCGTCTCGAAGGCGCGCGCGCGGATCGTCTCGGAAGGGTCGGCCGCGGCGCGGGCGAGGAGGGCGTCGACCGCTTCGGAACGCGGCAGACGTAAGAGGACGTCGAGCGCCCGAGCCTTGTCGGCGGGGTCGTAGCGGTCCCAGCCGCGGCCGATCGCGGTGGCGACCTCGGCGTCGGGGAGGCCCAGGCGATCGAGGATCGGCAATAATTCGGGCGAGCCGTCGAGCTTGCTCGCCAGCGCGGCGAGGCTCGCGGCGATCTCCGGCCGTCGCGCCAGGGCCGGCGAACGACCGACCGCGGCGATCAGCGCCGGGCGCGCCGCGGCCGAATCGGCGAGCAAGCCGGCGATCGTCTTCACGAGTTTGGAATTCGCATCGATTCCATCTAGATTCATGTCTCGACTGATGATCCGAGCCGCCTCGGCGCGGGTCTCGGCGTCGGGGTCGGCGAGGCTCGCCAGGATCGCCTCTCGAATCGCGGGATCGCGGGAACGGCCGGGGATCTGGAGGAAGTCGGCCAGCCGCAGCGCGTCGCGACGCTCGGCGCCGGCCGTCGCGGGCAAGAGCGCGGCGAAGACCGGCTCGACGTCTTCGAGCGGAGGTTCGTACAGGAAGCCGAACTCGCGGTCGTTGCCCACGTCGACCGCCGCCGTCGGCCGCCGCGCGTAGGTCCGGCCCGCGAAGAACGAGCCGTCGAACGCGCGGAGGATCCCGGCGCGTTGGGGTTCGCCGCCGTCGCGAAGCGCCTTGAGGATCGGCCCGAGGATCGCGTCGCGCTCCAGGGCTTTTCGAGCGTCCAGCACGGCCGCGCGCGTCGGCCCGGGCAGCGCCGCCAGGTCGCGTTGCAGGCTCACGCCGCCGCCGAGGTTCTCGTCCATCAAAATATAAAGGTTTTCGCTCAGGTTGCGCTTTTGGAGCGGGTCTTGCTCCACGGCCAGCCGCGCCAGGAAGGTTTTGACGATCCGCTTTCGAATGGCCGCGTCGTTGGTTCGATAAAACCAGCGCCGCAAGGCGCGGGCGGCCTCGAACCGCGCGAGGTGGTCGGGATCGTCGGCGAGGCGGACGAGGCGGTCGACGACGACCTTCGCGCGATCCTCGAAGCCGGGGACCTGGCGGTTCAGAAGCGCGACGACCTCGCGGCGGACGCGGGGGGATTTGGAGTCGAGCGCGTCCAGGGTGGCGTCCACGCCGATCCCGCGGTTCCCCAGCGCGCGGAGCCCGAACCCGGCGGCGCGGCGGACGATCTTGGACGGATCATCCAATGTTCTTATCAGCGGCTCCACGCTCTCGGCGGCTCCCAATCGCCCCAGACAAGCGGCGGCCGAGCCGCGGACCAGCGGCGAGGCGTGTTCCAGCAGCGCGGCGACGGCGTCGAGGAAGGAGTCGGCGTCGGTTTCGGGAAGGTCCCAGGCGGCCTCCAGATCGTCGAGCGCGTGGGCGACGGAATCGGTTCGCGGCGTCCCGGCCGGCGCGCCGCCCCAGCCGCGTTTCGGCGTCTCGCCGCGAGGGAAGGCGCGGGCGAGCGCGGCGACGGCCCATCGGGTCTCGCGCATGGGGGTGCGGAAGTTCTCATGCGTGTCCGGCTGGAACCAACCGCCGAAGTCTTGTTGTTCGGCGAGCAGGTACTTCAGCGCGCGATCGATCGCCGGATGGTCGTGGGGGAGGCCGGACTCCAGAAGCGCGTCGACGAGTTGGCCGGTCGCGTAGACGGCGCTGGGGCCGGGGCCGGCGTCACTTTCATGCCAGCCGCCGTCGCGGTTTTGAAGGGCCAGAAGCGCGCCGGTCTCGCGACGAATCTTGTTCGCGTTGGCCTCTCGGTCGATATGGCTCCAGGCGACGAGGCGATGGATGCGGTCCTGAAGCGATTCGACCCGGCGGTCGGCGCTTCGGCTGGCGGTCAGGCTGGCGGCGTTCGCCGCGGCGCGGGCGTAGTCGTCGCGGCCGGTTCGGCGGCTGAGTTCCAGCAGTAGTCGTCGGCTCTCGCGGGCGATGCCGAACTTGCTGTCGGCGGGCACGACGTTGCGCTCGTCCTCCGGCATGTCTTCGCGCGAATCCCATGCGGATTTCAGGAACGGGCCGAAGCGTTCGAGGGTCGCGAGCGGGACGTCGGCGACCTGGCGGTCGAAGTCGAGCGCGACGCCCCCTTGCGCCGCCTGGCCTTGCATCGGCGTGGCGCTGAAGCGCTGCCAGTAGAGGCCGGCGTCGCCGTACATGGGCGCGGGGGTGTCGGCGATTCGGTCGATCATGTTGAAGAGGGCGGCCCTGGCCTCGACGTCGTACCCCGCGCGGCGCGCCGCGAGGGCGGCCTCGGCGGGGAAGCTGGTGGCGTGGCAACTGGCGCAGCGCAGGCTCGTCTCGTGGAGGTTGGCCGAGCGGACGAAGCGGTTCCCCAGCCGCGGCACCTGCCCCAGCCAGGCGTCGCCGGCGGTAAGCAGGTAATGCAGGCCAGCGTCGACCGCTTCGGCCGGGTCGTCGAACGGCGGGACGACGGCGACGCGCGAGCGCAGGACGTAGGCCGGGTGGTTGGCGTTGACGCGAAGGTAAAAAGACCCTTTCGTGAACACGCGGACGAGGTTTTTCGAGTACCGAACGCGCTCGCGGTCGTGGACGATCTCCATCGGATCCTTGCCGAGCGCGTACGGCTCGGGCCGGCCGTCCTTGATCGTGAAGGCGGCCAGGTCGGCGGAGACGTCGCGGTCGATCAGGTCGAGGGTGAACGTGACGAGGACGGGCTTGTCGGACTCGACGTCGAACCGGAACCAGTCGACTCCGGCGCGGCCTTCCTCGGCGTTCTCCAGCCAGTCCACGTCGTCGGCCGAGCCGTAAACCGGGCGTCCTAAAATCAGGCGGTTCGCGGAGCGCCAGTCGTCGTTGGGTTCGGCCTCCAGGGCGTCGGCGTCGTCGGGATCGTTCTCGACCCACTCGACCGAGACGGGCAAGGGTGATGATCCGGGCCCCTGGCGCGTCAGTCGGATCGTCGCCTCGCCGTCGCGGTCGGGGCGATGGGGGAGGTAGACGTCCGGGTCGCCGGCGTGAAGCTCCTTCCTCAAGACCGTTCCGCCGGACCCCGCCAATTCGACGGCCACGCGGTCGCCCTCGGCGGGCGCGGCGATGGAGACCGTCAACTCCCCGCGGCGGCCGGCCTTCAACACGCCCAGCGACCGCGACCACGATCCGCCGGAGTTCAGGACGGGCTCGGCGCGGAAGGGTTCGGCGGCGGGGGCGTTGAGGACCGACAGGCTGAAAAGAACGACGAAGGCAAGGACCGCGCTCCTTCTCCCCTTGAGGGAGAAGGTGGCCCGGAGGGCCGGATGAGGGGTCGACCGGCGTCGCATTTCGATGAACGCCGCGGCTCGCGGAATCGATTGACCGCGACGGCTTCCGGTCGCGCCACCCCTCATCCGGCCTTCGGCCACCTTCTCCCTCAAGGGGAGAAGGATGCGTGTCGTCGGCTTGCGCATCTCGTCGTCCCTCCTCGAATCAATCCCCGGCGGCGGCCTCCACGGCCAGGGCTTCGCGGTTGAGGGCCGAGTGGCGGCGGCCGTAGCCGAAGTAGACGACCAGGCCGACGAGCAGCCAGGCGATCAACCGGATCCAGTTGTCGCGGCCGAGCCAGAACATCAAGCCGCCGTTGACCAGCACGCCCATCGTGGAGACGAACGGGACGAACGGCGTCCGAAAGGCCCGCGGCAGGTCGGGATCGGAGACGCGCAGGAGCCAGACCGACGCCGAAACGATCACGAACGCGAACAACGTGCCGATGCTCACCAGGTCGGCCAAAAAGCCCAACGGCGCGAGCGCCCCGCCCACGGCGACGACGACGCCCACCAGGATCGTCGCCTTCCACGGCGTCTTGAACCGCGGATGGATCGCGCCGAAGAACTTGATCGGCAAGAGGCCGTCGCGGGCCATCGCCATCAGCACGCGGGGCTGGCTGAGGTTGCCGACCAGAAGCGAACTGGTCATCCCCGCGAGGATCCCCAGCGTCACCAGCGTCCCGGCGAACGTCAAGCCCTTGGATTGCAGCGCCGCGGCCAGGGGGGCGGTGACGTCCAGATCGGTGTAATGCGTCATCCCCGTCAGCGCCGCGGCCGTGGCGACGTACAGGAGCGTGATGACGATCAACGAGCCGATGATCCCGACCGGCATGTCGCGCCTGGGGTCGCGGGCCTCCTCGGCGTGGGTGGAGATCGAGTCGAAGCCGATGTAGGCGATGAAGATCTTCGCCGAGCCCATCGCCACGCCGCTCCAGCCGTGCTCGGCGTGCAAGAACGGCCTCCAGTTCTCCGGGTCGATGTACGCGGCCCCCGCGCCGATCAAGGTGAGGATCACGCCGACGTTCAACAGCACCATCGCCGCGTTGAACCCGGCGCTTTCCCGGATGCCGACGACCAGGACGACCGTCACCACGAACGTCACCAGCACCGCGGGGAGGTTGAACCAGGCCGCGGCCTGGGAGCCGTCGGCGAGCGTCACGGCGTTCCAGACGAAGCCGTCGGCGGTGAAGTCCCACGGCGAGGCGCACAAGCGGGGGTCCAGATGGATCCCCAGCAGGTTCCGGAGCATCGAGTCAAAGTAGCCCGACCAGCCGTTGGCGACGAAGCACGAGCCGATGGCGTATTCCAGGATCAGATCCCAGCCGATGATCCAGGCGACCAATTCCCCCATGGTGGCGTAGGCGTAGGTGTACGCGCTGCCGGCCACCGGGACCATGCTGGCCATCTCCGCGTAGCAAAGCGCCGCGAACCCGCAGCCGATCGCCGCGATCAGGAACGACAGCATGATCGACGGCCCGGCGACGTCGCGGGCGACGATCCCGGTCTGGACGTAAAGCCCCGACCCGATCGTCGCCCCCACCCCCAGCGCGATCAGCGAGAACGGCCCCAACCGCCGATCGAGGCGCTCGCCCCCGCCCGTCTCGCCGATCATCGACGACGCCGACTTGCGGCGGAACAAGGGGTTGGAAAAGGCCGCTCGCATGCGTCGGGTCCGCCTTCCTGGTCGCGTCGTCGCCTCCCGGCATCGGGAGACGTTGGGACGACCCAGGTTAAGGCGCCGCGCCCCTCGGGTAAAGGCGGGGTCGCGAGCCGGGCCCTCGCGCGTGACGGCGAAGGCGCCTCGATCGCGTCAGCGCGCCTTTTTCTTCTTGCGACGAGGCGCCATCATGGGGGCCGGGGCCCGGAGCAACACCCGCCCCTTGCGGTCGATGGCCCCGCGGGCGATCAGGGCCTCCCACAACTCGAGCGCTGGCTTCTCTTCATCTTTGCGTACTTCCTCGCGGAGCAACGCGGCCAACGACTCTGTGTCCATGGATCAGGCCCCCACGTCGAGAAGGTCGTATGCATTCTTTGAGGAAAGCGTCCGAGTTGGGCCTCCATGATCCCTTCTCCCCTTGAGGGAGAAGGTGCCCCGAAGGGGCGGATGAGGGGTGGGCGCGACCGGAAGCTTCTGGAAACGCCCCCCCTCATCCGGCCTTCGGCCACCTTCTCCCACAAGGGGAGAAGGGATGATTGCCACTACCGGATCTCCATGTGCTCAATGAAATACGTTCGCGCGAAACGTCCAAGCCCGCGCCGTTCACGCCACCGCCGGGGCCTCGTCGGTCATGTCGCCCTCGATCAGCTCGCGGTCGATCTCGACGGCGGCGGCGGTGAGGCCGCGGACTTCGCGGAGGTTGGCCAGGTAGACCACCGCGCCGGTCAGGCCGCAGCAGAACATCAGGATCCGAAACGCCATCATCGCCAGGGCCCCGCTGGGATGGCCGACGAGCCCGAGAAGCTGGTCGGCGACGCCCTCGCTCAAGCCCAGCGCTCCGAACGGCAGTGGCACGGCCATCGTGAAGAGGGTCAGGGGGCCCATCAGGAAGTGCTGCCCCAGGGTGGTCGTCATCGCGGGGAAGAGCATCCTCCCCATCAGGTAGAACGCGAACACGTTCAACGAGTGCCCCACCACCGACAACCCCAACGCCAGCGCCGCGACGTCCAACCGCGCGCGGTAGGTCGTCGCCATCGCGTTGAGTTCGGTCGTGATCGTCCCGAGCTTCGAATGCGGCGACGGCTTCAGGCCCAGGAACCGCGTGAAGACCCGGCCGAAGATGCACGCCAGCAGCAGGAACCCCGCCGCGGTGGCGATCCAGACCGCGACGATCAGCCGCTGGACCAGGGGCGTCGCCATCCCCCAGGCGACGATCCCGGCGACCGTCGCCAGCAGGAACAGGCCGAGCAACCCCATGATCCGGTCGATGACCATCGACGCGACCGCCTGCGTCTTGCGGATCCGCATCCGGACCAGGTACGCCGCCTTGATGAGATCGCCGCCGACCGCGCCGGGGATCACCAGGTTGAAGACGTAGCCGATGAACCCCAGCAGGAACGTCGCCCGGAGCGTGAACCGGGGCTCGATCACCCGCACCAGCGCGTACCAGCGCAGGAACGTCAGCATCACGCTCGCCTGGAAGATGGCGATCCCGACCAGCAGCAGCCGAAGATCGGGCTTGCGGGTCAGGACGTCGCGGATCTTCTCGCGGTTCTGGTGGACGATCAGGGCCAGAAGCCCGAACGCAAGCGCGATCAGCGCCAGGTTCACGACCGTCCCGACCGCGGACTTCCTCGGCTTTTGCGTCGTCGCGTCGCTCATCCCGGCGGCTCCTTCCGTCGTTGGCGTCACGGATGGGGTTCGGTCACGGTCGGATCGGATCGGATCAGATCGACCCCTTGGTCGAGGGGACGGCGTCGCTTCGGGGGTCGCGCTCGGCGGCGTCCCGGATGGCGCGGGCGAGGCCCTTGAAGATCGCCTCGGCGACGTGATGGGTGTTGCGGCCGTAGTGCAACAGGACGTGGAGGTTCATGCGGGCGTGGGCGGAGACGGCGTGCCAGAAGTCGGCGACCAATTCGCTGTCGAAGCCGCCGATCTTGGGCGCGGGCATCGGCGCGTTCCAGACCCAGAACGGCCGGCCCCCCAGGTCGACGGCGCAGGTGACGAGGGTCTCGTCCATCGGCAGCACGCAGTGGCCGTAGCGCCTGATCCCGGCCTTGTCCCCCAGCGCCTTCTCCAGCGCCAGGCCCAGGCAGATGCCGACGTCCTCGGTGGAGTGGTGGTCGTCTATGTGCAGGTCTCCCTGGCACGCGACGGCCAGGTCGATGAGCGAGTGCCTGGCGAACGACGTCAGCATGTGGTCGAGAAAGCCGATCCCGGTGGCGACGTCGGATCGGCCCTGGCCGTCGAGGGCCAGGGAGAGACGGACGTCGGTCTCGTTGGTCTTGCGGACGATCTCGGCGGCGCGCGGCGATTCGCTCACGGGGACGGTCTCGGATTGAGGACTCGTGATGGCTCCATCGAAAACCTAATGTCCACCCGGAAGACCAGGAACCACGGAGAAAAGAGAAGAGGAGGACGATCCACAGATTAACCAGATTAACGCAGATTAAATAAGAGAGACTGACTTAATGATCTGTGTTAATCTGGTTAATCTGTGGATCGACTCTTCCCTTCGCCTCTCTCTTCTCCGTGTCCTCCGTGTCTCTGTGGTTCCCATCCCCCTGGACGTTGGGTTTTCGGCAAAGCGTGCTGTGATCCAAAGGCCGGATTGTAGCGGATCGGCCGCTGGAAGGTCAGGCGAGTTCCCGGAGGACTTGCAGCAGGCGGTCGATTTCCTCGTCGGTCCCCACGCTGATCCGGAGGCCGGCGGGGTGTCCGGGGTAGCGCATCAGGCGGACCAGGACGCCGCGATTCTTCAACTCCTGGAACGTCGCCTCGGCCGGCGCGCCGTCGGTCGCCCAGACGAAGTTGGTCTGGCTGTCCGGCACGGTCCAGCCCAGCTCGCGAAGCGCCGCGGTCAGGCGGTCGCGGCTGGCGAGGATCCGGGCGCGGGTCTCCGCCAGATACGCCTGGTCCAGAAGCGCCGCCTTGCCGGCGGCCTGGCTGAGCGCGTCGCAGTTGTACGAGTCCTTCACCTTGTTCAACTCGCGAACGAGCGCCGCGTCGGCGATCAGGTAGCCCAGGCGGATCCCCGCCAGGCCGTAAGCCTTGCTGAAGGTCCGGGTGACGATCACGTTGGGATGCGTCTTCACCAGCGAAACGCAGTTCTCGCGGGCGAACTCGGCGTAGGCTTCGTCGACGACCAGGGGGCAGTCCAACCGCTCGGCCAGGCCGGCGACCTCCGCGGGGGCCAGCGCGGTCCCCGAGGGGCTGTTGGGGTTGGCCAGGTAGGCCAGCTTCAGCCCCGGTTGGGCGAAGCCGTCGACGTCCAGCCGCCAGGAGGCGTCGAACGGGACGAGCCGCTCGACGCCGTTCTGGAGCTTGACGAGCGTCGAGTAGAGCAGATAGCTGGGGGTCGGGTACGCCGCCGCGTCGCCGGGACCGACGAACGCGCGGGTGACGATCGTCAGCGCGTCGTCGGAGCCGTTGCCGGCGAGGATCATGTCCGGATCGACGCCGTGCAGCGCCGCGGCCGTCTCGCGGAACGCCAGGGCGGTCGGGTCGGGATAGAGCCGCAGGCGGTCGCCGATCGCCGCGGCGAGGGCTTCCCGGACCTTCGGCGACGGCGGATACGGGTTCTCGTTGGTGTTGAGCTTGACGATCGGGCCCCCCCGCGGCTGCTCCCCGGGGACGTAGCCCTCCATCGCGGCTATGTGGGGCGGGACGTATCGGCGCGGGTCGACGGGGCGTTCCACCTTCCGGGGCTCCTTGCCGGCGTTCATGACGACTCCGGCGCGTATCGGGTGAGGCGTTCGAGCGGTTCGTCGGCGATCCGGAAGACGGTCCACTCGTCCAAAGGCGCGCCGCCGAGGCTCTTGTAGAAGCCGATGGCCGATTTGTTCCAGTCCAAAACCGCCCACTCCAGCCGGCCGCAGCCGCGGTCGCGGGCGATCCTCGCCAGAGTGCCCAGAAGCGCCTTGCCGATCCCCAGGCCGCGGTGTTCCGGCTGGACGAAGACGTCCTCCAGGTGGATTCCCGGTTGGCCGCGAAAGGTGGAGAAGGTGTGGAAGAAAAGCGCCATCCCCACCGGGACCGAGTCCACCTCGGCGATGAGGGCCTCGGCGTAGGGCCGGGGGCCGAAGAGGTTCTTCTGAAGATCCGCGGCGCTGGCCTTGGCGAAGTGCTCCAACTTCTCGTAGATCGCCAGCTCGCGGATCAGGTTCACGAGGGTCTCGGCGTCGTCGGGGACGGCCGGGCGGATCGTGAACCGGGGCTTCGACTTCGCGTCGCTCACGGGTCGGCTCCGTTGAAGGGGTTCGGTTCAGGATCGCTCGATCTTCGCCGCGCGGACGTCGACGCTCGCGCGGTGGGCCGTCAGGCCCTCGACGTCGGCCAGGCGGCGGACGTCCGGCGCGAGCGCCTTAAGGCCGCGGGCGTCGACGCCGATGAGGCTGGTCCGCCTCAGGAAGTCGTTGGCGGAAAGGCCCGAGGCCCATCGGGCCGTGCCGCTGGTCGGCAGGACGTGCGACGGCCCCGCGGCGTAGTCGCCCAGGGCCACCGGCGTCAGGTGCCCCAGGAACACCGCGCCGGCCGCGGTCAGTTTCGGCAAGAGCCGCTCGGGATCGGCGGTGGAGACGTGCAGGTGCTCCGGCGCGAACAGGTTCGACAGCGCCGCCGCCTGGTCCTCGTCGACGCACTCGATCAACGCGCCGAACTTCTCCAGGCTGTCGCGGGCCAGTTCCCCCCGGCTCAGTTCGGCGAGCGCCCGCTCCAGGGCCGTCGCCACCCGCTCGACCATCCCCGGAACCCAGGTCAGGAGGATGCTCGCGCCGGGGGAGTGTTCGGCCTGACTGATCAGATCGGCGGCGATGAAGTCGGGGTCGGCGGAGGCGTCGGCGATCAGGACGACCTCGCTGGGACCGGCGATGCTGTCGATGTCGACCTCGCCGTAGACCTGCTTCTTGGCCAGGGCGACGAACAGGTTGCCGGGGCCGACGATCTTGTCGACCGCCGGAATCCCCTCCACGCCGAAGGCCAGGGCCGCGACCGCCTGCGCGCCGCCGACGCGGTAAACCTCCGTCACTCCCAACTCGCGGCAGGCGGCCAGCAGCTCGGGGTTGTAGCCGCCGAATTTGGTGGGCGGGACGACGACCGCGATTTCGTCCACCCCCGCGGCCTGGGCCGGAACGACGGTCATCAAGAGCGTCGAGGGATAGGCCGCCGCGCCGCCGGGGACGCAGACGCCCACCCGCCGCAGCGGCGCGTACCGCATGCCGAGCCGCAACCCCGGTTGGGGCTCGATGTGGACGTCCTTCGAGAGGATCGCCCGTTGATAGGTCAGGACGTTCTCGCGGACGCGCGCGATGGTCGCCAGGTATTCCGGGTCGGCCTTGGCGTGCGCCTCGTCGAGTTCGGCCTGGGAGACCCGAACTTCCTCGGGCTTCAGATCGACCTTGTCGAGCTTCCGCGTGTAGTCCAGAACCGCGTCGAGCCCGCGGGCGGCGACGTCGCCCAGAATCCGTTCGACGACCTGGGCCGGCGCGAGCGGCTCGCCGAAGACGGCCGCGGTGCGGGCCTTCCCCTCGGGGCTGACGACGTTCCCCCTGGGGCTCAACTCGCGGCGCAGCGCGGCGATGGCCTCGCGGGCGTCGTCACGGGCGCAATCGATCCGGCGGATGCTCAGGCTCAAGGTGTTCACCATCGGCGGCGTTCGGGGTCTTGCCAGATCCTTATTATCCCCCGGCGCGGCGATCCCGCAACCGCCTCCCCGCGCGTTTCCGCCGCGGCCGTCGTCGTTTCAGTCCTCCTCCGGCGCGTCCAGGTCCAGGGTCGCGAAGGCCACCT
The DNA here is from genome assembly GCA_937907525.1 of uncultured Planctomycetales bacterium. Taxonomy (GTDB): domain Bacteria; phylum Planctomycetota; class Planctomycetia; order Isosphaerales; family Isosphaeraceae; genus Paludisphaera. The sequence continues at coordinate 29,064 of CALCIB010000061.1, forward strand.
GAACGCCGACGCGCTCGCCGTCGCGGACGATCTCCCGGACCAGGTAGGCGCCGCCGCCGAAGCCGGCCGCGACGTGGAACAAGGGCGAGGGGCCCTCCGGATACAGGATCCCGACCAGGTCGTCCCCCTTCGTCCCGGCGACGTAAGCCTCATAGCCGGCGTCGTCCAGGGGCTCGGCCTCGGCCGCGAAGCGGTCGACGTCGGCCAGGGCGGCGCGATCCGACTCGACGATGAATCGCTGGACGTCCCCGCCGACGCTCCCGCCGGAAACCCGCGCGGCCCGGAGCTTGGAGACGACGCGACGGCCGGCGAAATCGGCGAGCTGGACCTCGACGGCGAACGTCCCCGCCCCCACTTCGATCGGCGTCGCGTGGAACAGGAACGCCGGGTCGGCCAGGACCACCGCCCCGCTGGGCACCTCCAGCCGACCGACGAACAACCACCCGCTCGCGCGCGGACGGTCCAGCGACACCGGCTCCTTCAGATAGCTCTCCAGATCCATCCCGCCAGCCTCCACGATCCCCGCCGACCGTCATCGACCCTCCAACGCCCATCATACCGGCCCCGGCTTGCTTTGTCGAAAACCGCCGCAAGCGAGCATGTTGAATCCCTTCTCCCCTTGTGGGAGAAGGTGCCCCGAGGAACGCTGCCGAAACAACTTGTCGAATCCATGCGACGAAGATAGGGAACCACAGAGTCACCGAGGACACGGAGAGAGAGAACGAGGAGCGATCCGGCCGTCTTTAATCATTGAATTTATAAATTCATTTATTTTCAATTCTCGATTTCCTCTCTGTGTCCTCCGTGACTCCGTGGTTAAATTCCGGGAAGTTATTTCGGCGGCGTTCCAAGGGGCGGATGAGGGAGGCGCGGCCAAAGGCCGTGAGCTTCAAGGTCATGGCCGGACGAGGTCTGCACCGCCGGTCGACCCCTCATCCGGCCTTCGGCCACCTTCTCCCACAAGGGGAGAAGGGATGCTTACCGCCATATGTCTTGAGGGTTTTCGACGGAGCAGCCCCGGCTCGAAAGTCGCGGTCGAAAGCCCGCGGCCGCTTCGCGGCGGATCGTCCGAACCGTATAATATTGGGAGTGATGAGGGAGACGGACCATGGCGGTTTGGCAATTCGAGGTCGCCCTTGAGCCGCGCGAGCCGACGACGGACCCGAACAACGGCGCTTCCGAAGCCGCGCTGGGAAGACCGTGCGGGCGCGAAGACTCGGACGTCCTTCGCAAGATCGACTCCATGCTCCCCAGAAGGGAGTCGTGGTCCGAAGATCTCGTCTTCTGGGGCGAGGAGGACGGCGATCGCGTCCACGCGGCCCTGGATGGAGGCGAAATCGTCGAACTCACCGCCCGCATCGACCTTCGCCGGCCCCCCGGCGCGTTCCCGAGCCAACTCGTGGAACTCGCCCGCTATTGCGGCGTTCGGTTCTCGACCGCCGACGGCGAGCGAATCCCCGCCGACGTCCGCTCGTTGAGCGCGGCGGCGCGCCGCTCGGAGGCGTTCCGGTTCGTCCTCGACCCCTGCGGCTATTTCAGCGAGTTGGTGGGGAAACCGGCGATTTGACGTTCTTACTCGATCAGAACGGGATGTCGACCTCCTCCTCCGCGACGCCCTCGTTGACCCCCAGCGCCCACAGGCCCAGGAGGCCGAGGATCGCCAGGTCGTCGAACAGGAGCGGAGCGAAGGCCGGGGCGCCGTAGATGAACGACGACCAGAGGGTCGCCGTGGGCCGGGTCAGGTTCGCGTGGACGTGCAATCCGAAGCCGACCACGCCGATCGCCATCTGGATGAGCATGACCGCCGCCGCGAGGAGTCGCAGCGGGCGGTTCGCGGGCTCCGCCACGACCGCGGTCAGGAAGCCGAAGGCGACCGCCGCGCCGATCACTCCGGCCCACTCGCTCGGGTGGAAGAACCCGTTTTGCGCGTGGTCGGCCAGGCTGAGGACGAAGTTCCCCGCCCAGCCCCCCGCGGCCAGCACCACGACCCACGCCGCCCACTCGCGGGATCGGCCGTCGATCATGCGGTTGAGCATGATCAGGAACCCCAGCCCGGCGTAGGCCAACGGCGCGGCGAAGGGCGCGGTGTAGACCAGGTTCTTGAGGGTCATGTCCTGGAAGAAGTCGCCCTGGAGGTGGAGGATCAGCCCGGCGATCCCCACCACCAACGACCCGAACCCGATCAAGAGCCCTCCCCAGCGCGCCAGCGACACCCGCCAGCGCGCGTAACCCTCGGGGCGCCACAGCCGGGTGGCCGGCTCGGGACCGCCCAGCAGCATCAGGAGGAACAGAAGTGGCGCGCACGCCAGCGAGAAGGCGACCGGGACGAACTCGGCCGGGTGTTCGAAGGCGTTGATCTGGTGGGCGATCGCCACGTCGACGGCCAAAAAGCCGATGTTGCCGATGGCGAACAGCTCGGTCCAGAAGAGCGGCCGGGCGAGCCAGGGCTTACTTGGGATTAGTCGAAGCATCGGCCCCGCCTTTCGCCTGATCGGCCGAGGCCGGCTTCGCGTCGGTCGCCAGCACGTCGGCGGGAAGCTCGCCGGCCGCGGCGGCTTTGGGAGCGGCCTCGCCCTTCCCCTTGACGGCCAGGGCGCGGATGTCCTCGGCCGACTTCTTCAACTCGGTCATCTTGCTGACGACCTCGTAGTAGCCGTGCCACTGCACGAAGTCGGCCCCGCCCATGAACGCGCCGTGCTTGGCGGTCCGGCCGCCGTAGTGCCAAAGGTCGAAGTGAAGGTACTCGATCGGCTCGTCGAACGGTTCGGGGGTCAACAGACCGTCCTCGCGGAGCCCGGCCATGATCGCGTCGGCCTCTTCCACCAGCGTGTTCGTCGAGTCGACGACCGCCTCGGCGTCCTTGTAGAACTCGTCGATCCTGGGCGCGGTGTGGCACTTCAGGCAGATCGCCTTCATGTTCTTCTGGCCTTCCTCGAATTTCGGCCGGCGGTCGGAGACGCTGGCGAAGAGGAAGTACGACAGCCGCTCGGTGACGTCGTGGGTGAACTTCTCCCCCTCCAGCCCGCTCATGTGGCAGGTGGCGCAGGTGGGGACGGGCATGTCCCCGGTCGTCAGCCGCTCGGGGCGCGCCTCCAGGTTCATGCGTCCGCGCTGGACGTTGAACAGCGCGCCGTGCTTGGACTCGTGGAAGATCTCCAGTTGCGAGTGGTCCGGGCCCATGTGGCACTGGCCGCAGGTCTCCGGCATCCGGGCCAACTCCACCGACGCGACGTGGCGGGCGTGGCAGGCGGTGCAGGAGCCGATCGAGCCGTCGGCGTTGGGCCGGCCGATGTCGTGGCACTGGCGACAGCCCTTGTTGATCGAGGCCGGCCCCTGCACCGCCACGAGCGGGTGGGGCGGGCGGTCGACGGCCCCCTCGTGGATCGCCTCGGCGAAGGCGATCTGCTCCGGCGTGAAGTCCTCCGTCCCGGTCACCGCCGCCCAGGCGGGAGCGGCGTGGCGGCTCTTCATGTACTCGTCGACCTGCTGCTCGTGGCACTGGCGGCAGTTGTTGGACGTCAGCTTCCGGGTGATCGTGAAGCCCTTGTGCTCGTAAGGATCCTGCCCCTTGGTCGGCTGGTGGCAGTCCAGGCAGGTGACGCCGACCTGGGCGTGGCGGCTCATCTCGAACTCGTGGATGACCGCCGAGGTCTCCTTGCGATGGCAATCGGCGCACTTGCCGGCGGCCTTGACCAGGTCGGCGGTCGGCCGGTCGACCTCCATCCGCGGCCGTCTGGACTGAAGCACGAACGCCGACACGATCATCGCCGTGCTCAAGAGGACCGCGATGAACAACCCGCGAAACGACATGGGCGCCTCCCGTCGATCGATGGCCAACCGGCGGCGTCGCCGATGGCGCGAAGGGCCGTCGGCGCGCGCGACGTGGACGTGGTGAATCCCCGGCGACTCGCTCGCAACCGGCGCGCCTCGCGGCGCGTTCCCGAACCGGCGCCGCGCGGCCCGAAGTGGTGAATTCGGGCGGCCGACGTCTTCGCGTCCAGTCTTTTCAGCTTACTCCGTCCGACCGGCCCGACCAACGCCAAGCCGCCGGACGAGACGCGATTTTCGCGCGCGAAACGACCCCCGCGCCGAACGGTTCGACACGGGGGCCGGAGGATCGGATCGGTCGCGGAGGTCGTCGACTCACGCCACGAGTCGCCTGACGCCGAACGCCGCGCCGGCCAGGGTCGCGATCCCGGCCATCGCCAGACCGGCGGGCTCGGGGACGGTCGGGGCGTTGGGGACGTAGCCCTGATACAGCGGGGTATGCACCTCGGCCTTCATGCCGTTGCTGGAGTTCTCGCCGAAGTTCTGGACGAACACGGAACCCTGGATGGTGTTGTTGTTCAACAGCGTGGCGTTGGGGGCGAGCAGGGCCCCGCTGAAGTTGCTGTTGTTCAGGTTGATCGTCGTCGCGTCGTGGAAGTTCCAGATGATGTACGGCAGGACCGTCTGCGAGGTGAAGTCGTCGACGAAGTTGAAGGACTTCGCGAACGTGAGGCTCTCGCCGCTGCTCACGTTGATGATCAGCGATTGACCGTCGGCGAACGTGTGGCCGTTGAGGTTCAGGCCGATCTGCTGGACCTTGGAGTTTCCAAACAGATCGCTGGCGTCGATGTCGAGGACGACGTTGCCGGTCCCCGAGGTCAGGTTGAACGTCGCCGGGCCGTCCTGGCCGCTCGACGACGGAAACGTGAACGTCGCGCCGGTCGTCGGCGCCATGTTCTTGAAGGCCGTCGAATCGGCGAGCAACTCCGCGTGGTCGGCCGCGCCGATGCCCGCGAGCGCGGGGTTGAACGTCACCGCGCCGTTCTGGGCGGAGACGATCTGCTGGCCGTTCTGATTCTTGTTGGTCGTCCCGCCGTCCACCGCGCCGCCGATCTCGGCGTCCCCGTGGTTGACCTTCACGGTCTGCCCGTTGGAATTCCCCGTCGTCACGTTCCCGCCGACGACCAGGGAGGGGCCCGACGCCGCTCCCTGGTTGGCCGCCGCCTCGAACGTGTTCTGGACGTAAAGGTTCCCGCCCACCCTCACGGCCCCCTGCGCGTCGTGGGCGGCGTACAGGTTTCCCGTGGTCACGAGGTTCCAGCTCGTCAGGAGGCTGTCGGCCCGGCCGACCGTCGAGAACGTCACGGCCAGGGTTCCGAGGGCCAGGGCCCTCGTCGCGAATCTCTTCATGGGTGCTCCAGGCGTTCGTCGAACTCCGTCTCCCCCCGCGCCCCGCGGCGTCGTGAGGAAGACTTCGTTCGACTAAGACTATGGGAGCGACCCGACGGAATTGACAGGGGCGTGGCGTTAATGCGACGCCGCGCCGAACGGAGGCCACGCGCCCCCCTCGCGAGGGTCAGCGGCGGCGCAGGGCGCGGTCGATGTCGCGCTTGGCCTCGCTCTTCTTGAGGGCCTCGCGCTTGTCGAAGGTCTTGCGGCCCTTGGCGACGAACAGCTCGACCTTGGCCATCCCCTTCTTGAAGTAAATGGCGGTGGGGACCAGCGTTAGTCCGCGCTCGTTGGTCCGGGCGGCGAGCTTCTCGATCTCCTTGCGGTGCAACAACAGCTTGCGGCTCCGCTTGGGGACGTGGTTCATCCGGTTGGCCTGAAGGTATTCCGGAATGTCGCAGCCTTGGAGCCAGACCTCGCCGCGAGCCACGTCGGCGTAAGCGTCCTCCAGGTTGGCCTTGCCGTTGCGAAGGCTCTTGACCTCGGTGCCGGTCAGGACGATCCCGGCCTCGACCTTCTCGATCAGGTCGTAGTCGTGCCGCGCGCGCCGGTTGCGGGCGACGATCTTGACGCCCTCCCCCTCGTCCTTCTTCCTGGCGGCGGACTTCCCCGCGTCTTTCTTGGCCATGACCTCGACCCACCCGGACCCTTGATGCTTTTCGGCAAGTGATTCGACGTTCCGCGAGCGAGGGCCGGACGTCCCTTCTCCCCTTGTGGGAGAAGGTGGCCGAAGGCCGGATGAGGGGGGCGTCTCCAGAGGCTTTCGGTCGCGCCCACCCCTCATCCGCCCCTTCGGGGCACCTTCTCCCACAAGGGGAGAAGGGGGGCCTTCGTCGCGACGGCGGGTTTCGCGCGATCTCGGGAGGCTCCCTCGCGTACATCCGACCTTCATCATACGCTTCAGGCGCGGGTGGCGTGGCGGGCGACGACGATTTCCGACACGATTTCCGCCGGGTGGGTCGATTCGGGGACGAGGACCGGGCGCGGGAAGCCGGCGTCTCGGATCGCGGCGGCGTCGCGACCGACGAGGACGACGAACGTCGGCGGCAGCGCCGATTCGACGGCGGCGCGGGCGGCGCGCTCGTGGGTGTAATGCCGCCAGACGGCCTTCCACCCCCCCTGCTCCGCTTCGACCGTCGGCATCGCCAGCGCCCGATGCAAGGCCAGGTCGAGCGAGAAGTCGGCCGCGACCCAGCGGTCGCCGAGTCCCTTGCCTTCCCAGGTCTTGATGGCGTTGCGATGCGCCTCGGCCTGGATCGCGGCGAACGCGCGGTCGCGCGGGTCGACGGGGTGGCCCAGCGACGGCGACGGCGCGTCGGCCTTGCGCCACGGTTCGGCGTCGAGCGCCCGGACCAGCCCGGCGTGGACCTCCGCCGCCAGGGCCGATTCGGCCGGGTCGTCGGGGTCCGCGGCGGCGACGGCCACGAGGCTCGGCCGGCGGTCGAGGTTCTCCAGCAGTTCGTTGGCGGTCAGGTTCGTGAGCGGATCGAGCATCCACGGCGCGATCTCGACGGTCGGCACCAGCGCGAACCGCCGCAGCGACAACCGAGGATGCGGCAGGGTGAGTTGAGGCGTCCGCCGGACCTCCTGGCCGTAGAGCAACAGGTCCAGGTCGAGCGCGCGCGGCCCCCAGCGCTCCTCGCGGACGCGGCCGAGCTTCGCCTCGATCGCGTGCAGCCGCTCCAAAAGGGTGAGCGGGTCGAGCGCCGGTTCGAGCAAGAGCGCCGCGTTTAAAAACGGCGGCTGGCCGGGGGGACCGCCGACGGGGATGGTCTCGTAGTACCTGCTGACCGTCCAGAGGTGGAAGTGGGGCTCTTCCTTGACGGCCGCGACCGCGGCGTCCAGGATCGCCGCGCGGTCCCCCTGGTTGCTCCCCATGCCGATGATCGCCAGCGAGCCCTCGCTCATTGCGTCGCGTCTCGATTCGCCTGGTCGGGGGCCCTGGAGGATCTCCCTTCTCCCCTCGTGGGAGAAGGTGGCCGAAGGCCGGATGAGGGATGGGCGTTTCCAGAGGCTTCCGGTCGCGCCTCCCCTCATCCGCCCCTTGGAACGCCGCCGAAATAACTTCCGGGAATCCTTAGATAAGACCGAGGAATCAATCGCCTCGTATACGGCCCGCGCCTTCCCCGTCGAGGAATTCATCCGCAGATTTCCCAGATTGACGCAGATTCGGATCGGACAATTTAATTTAATCTGTGTTAATCTGCGAAATCTGTGGATATTCTCTCCCAAGTACTTCGCGGGAAGTTGTTTCGGCGGCGATCCTCGGGGCGCCTTCTCCCACAAGGGGAGAAGGGGGGACTTCGACGCGCGGTCAAGCTTCTTGAGAAAGCGTTCTACAACGACAGTTTACCGATGCGCTCGACGGCTTCCAGCAGCCGCGGCGTCTCGACGGTCAGCGCCACGCGGATATAGCCGTCGGCGGTGCGGCCGAAGCCGAGGCCGGGGGTGGTCACGACGCTGGCCTCCTCCAGCAGTCGGGCGCACAGGGCGCTTGAGGCGTACCCCTTCGGACAGGGGATCCAGACGTAAAAGGTGGCCTCGGGCGTGGGGACGTCCCAGCCGAGCTTGCGGATCGCGGCGAGGAAGGCGTCGCGACGTTCCTTGTACAAAGCCCGGATCGGCGGGGTCAATTCGTCGTACCGGTCCAGGGCCGTCCTGGCGGCGAACTGGATGGCGGTGAAGATGCCGGAGTCGCAATTGGCCTTCACCTGCTTGAGCGCCGAGATCATCGGCTCGCCGCCGATGGCGAAGCCGACCCGCCAGCCGGTCATGTTGAAGGTCTTCGACAGGCTGTGGAACTCGACGGCCACCTCCTTCGCGCCCGGCGCCTGCAGGATGCTGGGAGGGGCCTTGTCGAAGTACATCTCGTTATAGGCGGCGTCCTGGGCGACGATGAAGCCGTGGGTCCTCGCCAGACCGACGACCTTCTCGAAGTACGCCGGATCGGCGACGCCGCCGGTCGGGTTGTTGGGGAAGTTGAGGAACATCAACCGGGCCAGCGCGTAGACGTCGGCCGGCACGGCGTCGAGGTCTGGGCGGAAGCCCAGCCCGGCCTCAAGCGGCATGGTGTAGACGTCGGCGCCGGCGAACTGGCTGGCGGAGCGATACACCGGGTAGCAAGGATCGGGGACCAGGCTGATGTCGCCGGGGTTGAGGACCGCCAGCGGGAAGTGCGCCAGCCCCTCCTTGGAGCCGATCAACGGCAGGATCTCGGTCTCCGGGTCCAGGTCCAGGCCGTACCGCTTCTTGCAGAACGCGGCGATCGACGCGCGCAACTCCGGCGAGCCCTGGTCGAGGGCGTACTGATGGAACGCCGGGTTCTCGACGTGCTTTTGCAGGCTCTCGACGATCGGCCCTGGCGTGGGCCGATCGGGATCGCCGACGCCCAGGTTGATGACGTCTCGGCCGGCGGCGATGGCGGCCTTCTTCTTCCTGTCGATCTCGGCGAAGAGATACGGCGGCAGCTTTTGCAGCCGCTGGGACTTCACGAACGGTTCGGCCATCGCGTCGGACCTCGCTTCTCGCACCCGATCTGTTTGCGGCCCATCAGTGTATCCCCGTCCCCCCGGTTCGACAACGGGGTGGATTCGGAGCCGCTTCCGCGCCGTCGAAAACCATCGCGTGCAAGCATGGCGATCCCTTCCCCTTGAAGGGAAGGTGGCCCGAGGGGCCGGACGAGGGGGGGCGAGCCGAAACGCCCTCGACGTCCAGGGCTTCCCGGACGGGCTTCCGCGAATTCCGACGGTCGTCTCGCGCGTCATCCCCCTGATCCGACCGCCGCGCGATCCGTTTTCCCCCGCGAGGGGGGAGGACCGTGACGGTCGTCTTGATCCTTCATGGGACGGGCTCTCAATCCTCGCCCTTCCTCCCGCCTCGGATCTCGTCGATTTGCGGCCGGGTCTCGGCCTGGAGCTTCCGGGCGACGGCCTCGGCCTCGCGGAGGGCGCGGAGGGCGTTGCCGCCGAGGACCTTGTGGACGTCGGTTTCGGAGTAGCCGCGGCGGAGGAGTTCCTCGGTGATCCGGGGGTAGTCGGAGACGTCCTCCAAGCCGACGGGCCAGGAGTCGATGCCGTCGAAGTCCGAGCCGACGCCGACGTGGTCGATCCCCGCCACCTTCACGATGTGATCGATATGATCGACCACCGTGGCGACGGTCCCTCGGATCGCGCCCGGCTCGTTGGCGTACCATTGGGCGATCGCCTTCCTCGCCTCGGCCCGGTCGGGGTGGGCCTTGCGGATCTCGGCCTTCGCCGCGTCGGCCTTCGCGCGGGAGTCGGGGACGATGAACGATGAATAGAAGTTGACCATCACCACCCCGCCGTTGTCCTTCAATCGGGTCAAAACGTCGTCGGGGACGTTCCGCGGTACGGGACAAAGCGCGAAGGCGCTGGAATGGCTGGCGATCACCGGCGCCTTCGACACCCGCAGCACGTCGTCCATCGTGCCGGCCGAGACGTGGGAGATGTCCACCAGCATCCCCAGCCGGTTCATCTCGGCGACGACCCGCTCGCCGAACCCGGTCAGGCCGCCGTGTTTCGCCTCGTCGTTGGCGGCGTCGGCCCAGTCGAGCGTCTTGTTGTGGGTCAACGTCATGTAGCGCGCGCCCAGCCTGTAAAAGGCGCGGAGTTCGGCGAAGCTGTCGTCGATCGCCACGCCCCCCTCGATGCCGATCAGGCTGGCGATCTTGCCCGCCTTCACCGCCGCCTCCACGTCGTCGGCCGAAAGCGCGAGTTGGAGGTCGTCGGGGTACTTCTCCACCAGGCGATGCACGAAGTCGATCTGCTCGACGACCGTCCGCGTCGGGTTCGGGTGCGCGCTGGGGATGTAGACCGACCAGAACTGGGCCTTCAGGCCCCCCGCGCGCAGCCGCGGGAGGTCGGTCTGGCCGGGGGCGGATTTGGCGAAGTCGATCCGCTCCATCCCCAGGTCGCCCAGGTCGCGGACCTTCCAGGGGTAGTCGTTGTGGCCGTCGAAGAGCATTCCCGCGGCGTGGACCGCGCGGGCATGCTCGGAGACCGGGGGAAGCTTGGGCCCCTCGGCCGCCGCGACGGCGCCCCAGACCGTCGCCGTCGCGACGATCGTCGCGGCGTAATATCGAATCGCTTTCACTTGTGGCATCATTGCTGACTCCGCGCGTGTTCGGTCTGTCGAGGCTGATCCCGATCGGCGTGGAACTCGACTCCCTCGAACGTCTGACCAGACATCCCTTCTCCTCCTTGTGGGAGAAGGTGGTCGAAGGCCGGATGAGGGGGGCGCTTCCAGTAGCTTCCGGTCGCGTCCCCCCCTCATCCGCCCCTTCGGGGCGCCTTCTCCCACAAGGGGAGAAGGGGGGACGACGACCTTGGCCGCGGCGCGAGTCGTGCCGAACGGTATCGCGATCGAAGCGCCCATTCTGAATCCGCGCGCGGCCCGCGGCAACCGTCCTCAACCCGCCGCCGATTCGACGCGGACGCTTCGGGCCTTGACGATCAGCGTCGCGGGGCGACCGGGGGCGAGGCCCAGCGCGGCGGGGGTGGAGGCGAGGGTGCTGGCCAGCCACCGCGTCTCGCCGACGCGAAGCACGACCTCGGCCTCCCGACCGTGAACCGCGACGGCCTCGACCACGCCCGCGATCTGGTTGCGGGCGCTCAACCCGACGATCGGGCCGACGGCCAGCATCACCTCGTCACCGGCCACCTCCACGTCCACCCGCGCGCCGATCGGAAGCTCCAGGGCCGCGACGAACAGCGACGGCCCGCCGTCCAGCGCCACCCGCGACCACTCGCCGTCGGGGGCGTGTTTCGCGACCGTCCCGCCGAAGGCGTTGCGGACTCCTTCCAGATGCAACAGCGCCGACCGTCCCCCCGCGCCCGCCAGGACGTCGGCCGGGACGCCCTCGGCGACGATCCGGCCGGCCTCCAGCAAGAACAGCCGAGTCCCCAGCGTGATCGCCTCCGCCGGGCTGTGCGTGACGTAGAGGATCGGAATCCCCTCGGCCCGCCGGACGTCCCCCAGACGGTCCAGCAGCCGACGCCGCCCCGGCAAGTCCAGCGCCGAGACCGGCTCGTCGCACAACAGCAGCCGAGGCCGCGGCGCCAGCGCCCTCGCCAACCCCACCCGCTGGCGCTCGCCGCCGGAAAGCGTGGCGACCGCCCGACCCAACAACGCCGACACCCCGCAAAGCGCCGCCACCTCCCCGACCCGACGCGCCCTCTCCGCCCGGCCCGCCCCCTTCAGGCCGAACCCCACGTTGCCGGCGACGTCCCGATGAGGGAACAACAAATCGTCCTGAAAGATCATGCCGATCCGACGCTCGCGCAACGGAACGTCGATCCGCCTTCCGGCGTCGAACAGCGTCCGCCCGGCCAGGTCGACGCGGCCGTCGCCGGGTCGGGCGAGCCCGGCGATCAACCGCAGGAGCGTCGACTTCCCCGCGCCGGAGGGTCCGAACAACACGCCGATCTCGGCGCCCAGGCGGATCGTCGCGTCGACGGTCAATCCGGGATGGACCCGGCGGACGACGCGGGCGTCGAGGATCGTCGGCGGCTCGTCGGCGGTCACGAGCGCGCCCCCCGGCCGGGGGCCGTCCGCTGCACGAACGCCAAGGCCGCGATCGAGATCGTCGAGACCCCCAACGACAGCAGCGCCGCGCGGCGGGAGTCGCCGATCTGCACGGCGTCGTAGATCGCCAGCGCCGCGGTCTGGGTCAAGCCGGGGATGTTCCCGGCGACCATCATCGTCGCGCCGAAGTCTCCAAGCGCCCTGGCGAACGCCAGCGCCAGCCCCGCGGCCAACCCTCGCCACGCCAGCGGCAACGTGACCGCCAGGAAGACCGACGCCTCCCCTCTGCCCAGCAGCCTCGCGGCGTCCTCCAGGCGAGGGTCGACGGCCTCGAACGCCCCCCGCGCCGGCAGCAAGAACAGCGGGAACGCCGTCACCGCCGCGGCCACGACCGCGCCCGACCAGTGGAAGACCAGCGTCACGCCCAAACTCCGCTCCAGCCACCCGCCCAGCCACGTCCGCCGGCCGAACGCCTGCAGCAAGACGTATCCCAGGACCGTCGGCGGCAGCACCAGCGGCAGCGTCAACAGTCCGGCCGCCAACGCCTTGCCGGGGAACCGCCGCCGCGCCAGCAAAAGCGCCGCCGGCGCGCCCACCAGCGCGACGCCGACCGTCGCCGCCGTCGCGACCTTCAACGAGAGCCAAAGCGGAGCGAGGTCAGGGAACACGCGGCACCCTCTCGGTCGGGGAGTCGGGCGGCTCGAAGCCGTGTTCGATCAATACCCGTCGCCCTTCCCCGCCCAGCAGGAAGGCCGTGAAGTCTCGGGCGCGGTCCTTGCGCGGCGAGTCCGCCACGATCCCCAGCCCCTGGATTCGAGGCGGATAGAGCGCCTGGTCGATCGCGACGACTGTCGTCTTGGTCCCGGCGATCAGCGACCGGCTGACGAGCGCGGCGTCGGCGTCGCCTTGCTCGACGTGCAAGACCGCCTTGGCGACCGATCCGGCCGGGACGATCTTCGCCTGGAGCGAGTCCCAAAGCCCCGCGCTCCCGAGCGCCGCGCGGGCCGCCTGGCCGTAAGGGGCGGCCTGGGGATCGGCGATGGCGATCTTGCGGACCTCGGGTTTGGTCAGATCGAAGATGTCCGCGACCGCGTCGGCGACGTCGGGATGGACCAAAAGGACCAGCGAGCCCCGCGCGTAGGCGGCGACGGAGCCCGGCTCCATGAGCCCCTCGGCTTCCAGGGCCTTCGGCCGGTCGAGATCGGCCGAGAGGAAGACGTCGAACGGGGCGCCGCCGCGGATTTGCTCGGCCAGGTCGCCCGACGCGCCGAAGCTCGGCGGCGCGACGGCGCTTCCTTGATCGCCGTAGGCCGTCAGCAGCCTGGGCAGGACGACCCGAAGGTCGGCCGCCGCGGCGATCCGCAACGGCCCGTCCGCCGTCGGTTCGCGCGACCCGGAACAACCTGGAACGGCCCAGAGCGTCGCCAGGACTATCGCCCACCGGGCCTCCCGACTCATCGCCTTCCACCTTCTCAATCCGTCGTGGGATTCTCGAATAAAACCGTGACGTCCGCGGAATTCTGAAATCGCGACGCCCCTCCCCCGGATCATACCTAACGACGGAAGCCTCTTTGACAATTCGCGAGGATCAAAACGGGGAGCGGAGGGCCGATCACTTCGGGTCCGGCTTCAGGTCTTTCAGGCGGGTCGGCTCGCCCCCGGCGACGGTCGCGACCGCCTTCAGCGCCCGGCGGAGTCCGGATCGTTGACGAGGCCGCCGATTCGCGCGTCGAGGTCGCGATGGTTATTCCATCATCCCCTCTCCCACCGGGCTGACGACCCGACACTTATCGGATCCCGCATGCGACTCTCACGCAAGCCG
>CALCIB010000062.1 GCA_937907525.1 uncultured Planctomycetales bacterium
CCCCCTCGCGGGGGAAGGTGGCCCGAAGGGCCGGATGAGGGGGAGCGAGCCAGAGGGCCGTCGGGATCCCGAGCCGCTTGGACCGGCTTTTCGACTTCCCCAAGGCATTCCTTCATGTCGTCCCCCTCATCTGACCGCTCCGCGGTCCGTCTTCCCCCGCGAGGGGGGAAGACCGTGATGGTCGCCTCGTGTCACTTATGGGACAGGCTCTGACCCGCCCCGAGCCACCGGCCCTCGAAAGCCGTGGGATTCGCCCCCCCGACCGTCTGGGGACCGTCGGGGGGGCGGTCGTTTCGAAGCCGAGCCTCACCCATCCCCCATGACCGTGACCACCACCGATCGCCGATGCGGGCTGGTCCGGTGCTCCCAGACGAAGACCCCTTGCCAGGTCCCGAGGGCCGGCGCGGCGGCGGACACGGGGATCGTGATCGCCGTCTGGGTCAGGATCGAGCGGACGTGGGCCGGCATGTCGTCGGGGCCTTCGAGCGTGTGGCGGAACATCGGGTCGCCGTCGGGGGCCAGCCGCGCCGCGAACCGCTCCAGGTCCTCGCGGACGCTCGGGTCGGCGTTCTCGCAGACGATCAGCGAGGCGCTCGTGTGCCTGATGAAGACGTTGCACAGCCCGACCCGGACCCCGGACTCGGCGACGATCCGCTCGACCTCCCCGGTGATCTCGATCGTCCCGCGGCCGCGGGCGGGGATGGTCAGGGTTTGCTGATGGATCATGAGCCCCTCCGTTACGGGCGTCGCCGTCGCGCGGCGCCCTCCACGATCGGCGAGCCCCGCGAGATTCGACTCTAGCGGCGTCCGGGGCCGGATTCCAGGGGCCGCGCGCCTCGACGACCCACGCGCCCCGCCCCGGACTCCGAATCGATTCGTTGACCAATGTCGAGATTTCCGAAAAGAATTCCGCGCGGGGGTCGATTCATGGTAAGCTGGCCGTAATCGGTCTCCTCCCCGTCACTTCTCGAAGGAGGCGTCGCCATGGGCCGCGTGTGCGTCCTGGAGGTCTCGAATTACGTCGTCTGGGACAGCCACGAGGCGGGCTCGTACCTGACGCTCGGGAAGCTTCAGAAGTTGTTGTACTTCGCCCAGGCCCGTCATCTGGCGCGCTTCGGCCGGCCGCTGTTTCCGGGGCGGTTCGAGGCCTGGGCCCACGGCCCGGTGCTCAAATCGGTCTACAACCGCTACGAGAAATACGGCTGGCGGAACATCGACGAGCAGGTCTTCCGCCCCGACCTCGACGCCGAGACCGACAAGTTCCTCAAAAGCGTGCTCGACGACCTGGGCGCCCTCGACGCCCGCGCCCTGGAGGCGATGACCCGCCGCGACGAAGCCTGGATCGCCGCGCGCGAGGGCGCGCCGGACGCCGTCGACGGCCGCTGGGAAGGCCACATCTCCGAGGACCTGATGCGCGAGGCCGAACTGCGGCGGACGGATCGCGACGCGGTGACCGTCTGACGAATTCCGGTGATTCGGCCATGGCCAAGCGGGCGTCGTTCGACGAGAAGCTGGCGGCGTTGCGGCGGCTTCGCGACCTGGAGGGCCCCGGCCCCGACGACGCCGCGGCCGTCCGCAAGGCGATCGCCGACCGCTCCAACTTCGTCGCCGCCGCCGCCGCCGAGGTCGCCGGCGCGTGGCGGTTCGCCGAGGCCGCGGCCGACCTGGAGGCCGCCTTCCGCCGCTTCATGGTCGACCCGGCCAAGAACGACAAGCTCTGCCGCGCCAAGATCGCGATCGTCCAGGCGCTTGAAAAGCTGGAGCATCCGGTGGCCGAGGTCTTCGAGGAGGCCTCGCGCCACGTCCAGGAGGAGGCGTCGTGGGGCCCGCCGGTCGACACCGCGCCGCCGCTTCGCGCCCTGGGGCTGGCCGGCATGACCCGGATCGACCCGCCGGGGCTGGCCGAGGCGCTCATCGACGCATTGATCGACCCCTTCCCCGAGGTCCGTTGCCAGGCCGCGAGCTGTCTGGGGGCGATCGGATCCGACGCCGCGGCGCTGGCGCTGCGGCTCAAATGCCGCATGGGCGACGACAAGGCCGAGGTCGTCTCCGACGCCCTCCGCGGTCTGTTGACGATCTCGGCCGACGCGCACCTGGCGTTCGTCCGCGAACACCTCGACTCGGCCGACGAGTCGACCGCCGAGGCCGCCGCGCTGGCGATGGGCAACGCCCGACTTCCCCAGGCGCTGGGGCCCCTTCTGGAGCGGTTCCACGCGGCGCGAACGTCGACGCTTCGCGACGTGGTGTTGCTGTCGGTCGCGATGCTGCGGGCGTCGGCCGCCATCGACGCGCTGCTGGACCTGGCGGCGTCCGATTCCGAAGCCGACGCCCTGGCCGCGCTTCGAGCCCTCAAGGTCCACAAGCACGATCCGAAGCTGGTCGAACGCCTGGCGGCCGCGGTCGCCCGTTCGTCGGCCGCCGTCCGCGAGCGGTTCGCCCGCGACTTCCGGTAGAAGCCGACGCGGAGCCGTCCTAACAAACCCTCGCTCTTAAGTATGTGTGCCCACGTGATCGAAATCACCGCGAGCGAGCATGCGTAATCCCTTCTCCCCTTGTGGGAGAAGGTGGCCGAAGGCCGGATGAGGGGGGGCGTTTCCAGAGGCTTCCGGACGCGCCCACCCCTCATCCGCCCCTCCGGGGCACCTTCTCCCACAAGGAGAGAAGGGAGGATCGCCATCCCTCTTTATCGTATAAACAAAAACACATACTTAAGTGTATCGGCCTACCAACTCCGGGTGAACTCCTGGACGTCCACGACTCGCGGGCATTCTGGGAGCGAGTTCAGGAAGGTCTTGCCGTAGGGCTTCGTCAGGACGCGAGGGTCCAGGATCGCGACGATCCCGCGATCGGTTCGAGATCGGATCAAACGGCCGAACCCTTGCTTCAGCTTGATGACCGCCTCCGGAACCTGGTGGTCGAAGAACGGATTACCCCCCCGGCGCTTGAGGTCGTCGAGCCGGGCCTCCAAAAGCGGGTGGGTCGGGACCGAGAACGGCAGCCGGACGATGATGACGTTGGAAAGCGCCTCGCCGGGTACGTCCACCCCTTGCCAGAAGCTGTCGGCGCCGAAGATGACGCTGTCCACGTCGCTCTTGAACGCCTCCACCATCTTCGACCGCGGCATGCCGTCGCCCTGCGCGTAAAGCGCGATGTTCCTCTTGGCCAACCAGGGCCCGAGCGTCCGCGCGGTCGACTCCAGCATCTTGTACGACGTGAACAGGACGAACGCCTTGCCGTGGGTCCGCTCCAGGTAGTGCGCGATCGCCCAGGCGACGTCGCGCTCGAAGTCGCGGGGGGCGGTCGAGGGGTCCGGCAGGTTCCTCGCGACGTGGATCGTCACCTGGTTGGGATAGTCGAACGGGCTTCCCAGCGCGAGCGTCGCGGCGCGGGTCAGGCCGATCCTCGCCTTGAAGAAGTCGAACCGGGGGGGCGAGCCGACGCAGAGCGTCGCCGAGGTCAGGACGCACGTCGGCGTCGCCTCGAACAGGGTCCGCCGCAACGTCGGGCCGACGTCCAAGGGCGCGGAGGCCAGCTTGACCCGCCGCCGCGGCCCCGGCTCGGACTCGACCCAGTAGACCTGGCCCTCGTCGGCCTGGCCGACCCAGGACCGAACCTCAAGCGCCAGTCCCTCGCAGCGCTCGGCGGCGGCGGACAGTTCGATCCGCTGCTCCTCGGACTCGATACGCTCGGCCTCGCGGTCGATGGTGGTGGAGAGCCGCTTCAACTCCTCCGCGAGCGCGCCGGAGACCTGGAGCCGCTTGCGGACCCTCGCCGCGGGGGACGCCTGGCGGGCATGCCATTCGGACACGACGTCGAAGAAGTCGTTGGCCGCCGTCCGAACCCGGCGGACCTGCTCGACGGCTTCCGGAAGGCCGAAGGCCGCGAGCGTCCCTTTCTTCGTCCGGTCGCTGTACAACCGGCCGAGCGCGTAGTCGAGCCCGACGTTGGAGAGCTGGATCCCCAAATGCTCGCCGGCGACCGCCTCCAGGGTGTGGGCCTCGTCGAAGATGGCGACGTCGTAGTCGGGCAGCAGTCCGTATCCGGCCGACCGCATCGCCAGGTCCGAGACGAACAGCGCGTGGTTGACGATCAGGACGTTGGCCGTCCAGATCCGCCGCCGGGCTTGAAAATAAAAGCACTCCTTGTGACGCGGGCAACGCCGGCCCAGGCAGTTGCCGTTCTCGCTCTGGACGGCGTCCCAGACGGCGGGGAGCGGCTTAAAGTCGAGGTCGGAGCGGGTGCCGTCCTTGGTCGTTCCCGCCCATAGCTTCATCGCCGCGAGTTGGTCGAACTCCTCGGGCCGGGTGAAGGTCGAGCCGGCCCGCGCCGCGGCGACGTCGAGCCGGCGGAGGCTGACGTAGTTGCCGCGGCCTTTCACCAGGACCGCGGAGAACTCCTGGGGCATCACCGAGCGGAGGAACGGCACGTCCTTGCGCAGCAGTTGCTCCTGAAGGGCGATCGTGTGGGTGGAGACGACGATCTTCTTCTTCTGCTCGACCGCCGCCAGGATCGCCGGGACGAGGTAGGCGAAGCTCTTGCCGACGCCGGTGCCGGCCTCGACGATCAGGTGGCCCCCCTCGTCGACGACCTTGGCGACGGCCTCGGCCATCCGGAGTTGTTGGTCGCGGACCTCGTAGCGCGGCAGTCGCCGGGCCACGGCGCCGTCGGGTCCGAGGATCGCCGCGGGATCCAGCGTCATGCGTCGAGTCGTCCCTGCTGGGGCTTGTTCCACTGAAAACCAACCGAAGCGGACGCCCGTCTCGCCTTCTCCCCTTGAGGGAGAAGGTGGCCGAAGGCCGGATGAGGGGTGGCGCG
>CALCIB010000063.1 GCA_937907525.1 uncultured Planctomycetales bacterium
CGCCGAAGGCGTCAGATGAGGGGGACGACGCCCCAGACGACCGTTGGGATTCGCGTAAGCCCGTCCGGGAAGCCCTGGACGTCGATGGCGTTCTGGCTCGCCCCCCCTCATCCGGCCCTTCGGGCCACCTTCCCCCGCGAGGGGGGAAGGCCGTTGGGACCGCCACCCCAAAATCCGTGACGGTCAGGAAAATTTCTACGGAATCCTGAAATCCCGCCGCGCCTTCCGGCGATCGTACCGGGTGGGTCGTCGTTCTTTGAAAATTCGGATGCACTCGAGGGAGGGTCGGCCCGCCAGGGACGATCGCGCGAATCGCCGATGTCGCTGACGGGATCGCGACGCCCGACCAGCTGCCGAGGATTCGTCGAAATCACATTTCGATCTCGACGAACGAAGCCGCCCGGACGTCGCCGATGTCGTTTGAATTAAATAACTTGCATCGTCGGCTTCGCGGAACGGCCAGGCAAACGAAGCCAGTCGCGGCGGTCGCCGGGCCTGGCGATTCGCGGCCGGATCGGGGGAATTTCCCGGGCTCGATCCAAAGAAACCAGCCGCTGGAGCGTCTAACCAGGAAGGACGACCGGAACCACCCTCGCTCCAGACGGGAGTCGACCATGAACGCGGGACGGATCTTGGCGGCGGCGGCCGTGATTTTGGGAATGGTCGCGGAGGCCCAGGCGCAAGGGTGGATCATCGACCGTCGGCCGACGGTCCCGATTCGGTCCTCGTTCGAGATCCGAGGGCTGGCGATCGACGCCCGGATCCGCGATCAGGCCGCCGAGGTCCAGGTCGCCCAGACGTTTTACAACCCCGGCTCGACCGAACTTGAGGCCGAGTACTTCTTCCCCGTCCCCGAGGACGCGGCCGTCGAGCACCTGGTCCTGATGGTCGACGGCAAGGAGCTTCCCGGCCGGCTGATCGGCAAGGACGAGGCCCGCCGGATCTACGAGGAGATCGTTCGCCGCAAGCGCGACCCCGCGCTCCTGGAATACATGGGTCGCGGCCTCTACCGCACCAGCGTCTTCCCCATCCCCGCCGGGGCGGAGCGCAAGGTGGTGTTGCGGTACACCCAGCTTTGCCGCCGTGACCGCGACGTCGTGGAGTTCTCCCACCCGCTCTCCACCCAGAAGCAGGCCGGCAAACCCGTCGGCAAGCTGGAGATCCAGACGTCGATCGCCAGCAAGGACGCGATCAAGTCGGTCTTCTGCCCCAGCGACGACGCCCGGATCGACCGAACGGGGGACCACGACGTCAAAGTCAGCCTGGATCGCTCCAACGTCACGCCCACCCACGACTTCCGGGTCGTCTACACCCTGGCCGAGGGGTCGCTGGGGGCGTCGGTCCTCAGCTATCGCCCCAGCGACGGCGGCGACGGCTACTTCCTGGTCCTGGCCGCGCCGGAGGTCAAGGCGGAGGCCGAATCGAAACCCCGGCCCAAGACGGTCGTCTTCGCGCTGGACCGCTCCGGCTCGATGGCCGGCAAGAAGATCGCCCAGGCCCGCGACGCCCTTCGGATCGTGCTGGACGACCTTCGCGACGACGACCTGTTCAACATCGTCGTCTACGACGACCGGATCGAGACCTACAAGCCCGAGCTTCAGCGTTACAGCCCCGACGCCCGCGCCGAGGCCAGGCGGTACGTCGACAACATCCGGGAGGGGGGGAGCACGAACGTCGCCGACGCCCTGAAGACGGCCCTGGGCATGATCCGCGACGACTCCCGCCCCGCCTACGTCCTGTTCCTCACCGACGGTCAACCCACCGCCGGCGAGACCGACGAGCTTAAAATCGCCGAGGCCGTCAAGAAGGCCAACCTCAAGGGGGCGCGGGTCTTCAGCTTCGGCGTCGGCTACGACGTCAACGCCCGACTGCTCGACCGCCTGAGCGCCGGCAACGGCGGCGCGACCGAGTACGTCAAGCCCGACGACGTGATCGAGTCCCACGTCGCCCGCTACATGGCCAAGCTGACCAGCCCGGTCCTCACCGGGATCCGGATCGAATTCGCCGACTCCGACGTCAACCGCGCCTACCCCCGCGACCTCCCCGACCTCTTCGACGGCGGCCAGATCGTCTGGGCCGGCCGCTACACCCGCTCGGGCGACACCCGGCTGAAGGTCCGCGGCAAGGTCGGCGACGAATCCCGAACCTACGAGTTCCCCGCCCGACTGGCCGAGCCCGGCGGCGACGCCTCCCACCGCTTCGTCGAGCGGATCTGGGCGGCGCGCCGGATCGGCGATTTGATCGACCAGATCGACCTTGAAGGCCGCAACCAGGAACTCGTGGACGAACTGGTCCGCCTCAGCACCCGGTACGGGATCATGACCCCGTACACCTCGTTCCTGGCCGACGAGACCACCCCGCTGCACGCCGCCGCCCGCAACGCCGGCCAGGCCCGCGACGCCCTCCGCCAGTTGGAATCCGTCGCCGGCCCCGCCGGCGTGGCCCAGCGCAGGATGAAGCGATACTTCCAGAACTACCAGCAAGCCGACGCGACGGCCCTCAACGAGGCCGTCGGCCAGGGATTCGACGGGTCGTCCATGATGATGGGAGCATCCGGCGGAACGAGCAGAATGAGCGGCGGCATGGCCGGGATGGGCGGAATGGGACGCGCGACGGCCCCCGCGACGCCGGGGCTGGCCGCGGCTAACGCCACGCTCCCCTCGGCGAAGTACGCGGCCGACAAGCGCGGCGTCGCGGCGACCGTCCGCCAGGTCGGCGCCAAGACCTTCTATTATAAGGAAGGGCGCTGGGTCGACTCGGCGGTGAAGCCCGAGGAGGAGGCCGGGGCGAGGGTGGTTCGCCAGTTCTCCGACGAGTATTTCGAGCTGGCCCGCGGCCAGTCGGCCGAGTGGAATCAGTACCTGGCGTTCGACGAGCCGGTGGTGGTGAAGCTCGCCGACGCCGTCTACCGCGTCGACCCGGCGGGGGAGACGCGGTGAGACGAGGCGGCCGAGGTCAGGACTTGGGCGCCGCGGCCGCCGGCGCCGCGGCGGGTGGGACGTCGGGCTGATCGTAGGGGAGGGAGCGGAGCCATCCCAGGATGTCGCGCTGCTGCTCGGGGCTGAGGACGGCGGTCATTGAGGGCATCTTCCGAAGGCCGTCGTGGAGGACCTTGTTGAAATACTCCACGTGCGAGATCGGAGCGCGGTTGGCCAGGCCGGGGCCCAGGTCGCCCCCCAGGGCGGTCGGGCCGTGACAGTTGGCGCAGACGACGGTGAAGAACTTGGCCCCGTTGGCGAGGTCGGCGTCGGTCGTCCCCTCGTGGGGGTCGCCGGGGGTCTCGCGGGCGTCGACCTCGGCCAGCGTGGCGCGGGGCGGGGCTTCGGGGGCGACGTCGGCGCCATAGTGTTTCGCCAGGTATTCGACGACCTGGGGACGTTCGGGCTCGGTCAGGGCCGCGCCCCAGCCGACCATCTTGTCGACCTCGGCCCTCCACTGAGTCTCGGTCAGACGTTGGGACTCGAACATCTCCGGCGCGTGGCAGACCTGGCAGTTGTCCATGAGGACCCGCTTGGCCATGGCGTCGCGGATGTACGCTTCCTCGTCGTCCTCGTCCTCGTCGTCCTCGTCGTCGGCGGGGGTCGTCGAGGCGACGGTCGCCGCGGGGGCGGGAGTCGTCGCGGCGGCGACCGGCGCGGGGGCGGGGGGTCTGGCCTTGGCGCGGGCCTCGGCGTCGCGCGCCTCGGCGGCGGCGGCCTCGGCCCGGGCGATCCGATCGCGCGCCGACTCTTGCCGAAGGAAATAACCGATCGCGAGTCCGCCGCCGAGGAGCGCCGCGAGGCAGACGGAGATCATAAAAGCTTTCATACCTTGGTCCTTACGAGACGACGCAGGAGACGCGGTCGTAGCCGTTCCAGAGGTAGCCGCTCTTGTTCCAGGGGGTCGTCTCGGGCTGGACCTCTCCCTTGGAGTCGGTGGCGCGGGCCTGGAGGGTGAACTCGCCCGCGGCCGGCGGCGTCCAGGCGAACTTGAACCGCCGCCAGCTTCCCTGGCGGGGCTCGTCCAGCAATTCGGCTTCGCGCCAGGTCGGGTCCTGGACGGTGGAGACCTCGACCTTCACGACGTGGCCCTCGCCGGTCCAGGCGACGCCCCGGATTTCGACGGAACCCTGGGCGACCTGGGCGTCGACGGCCGGGGAGGTGATCAGCGACTTGACGGGCATCCAGGTGACCGGCAGCATGTCCTCCGGCGGCGGCGGCTCGGCGCCCGGCGCGACCGGCTCCCTCGGCAGACGGTAGCCCGGCTTCATGAAGAAGGAGGACGCCTCCTCGGCCGAGACGACGATCTTGCGGATCCATTTGGACCAGTTGTTGGCGGCCCAGCCGGGGACCACGATCCGGGCCGGGCCACCGTGGAGGATCGGCAGCGGCTCGCCGTTGAGCGTCAGGGCGAGGATGACGTCCTCGGCGCGGGCGCGGTCCAGGGGGATGCTCCGGATGAAGGGAGGAGCCTTGGGGTTGGGAGGGGGATCGCCGCCGATGAACTGGACGTGGGCCGCCTCGGGCTTGACGCCGGCCTTCTCCAGGAGGGTCGCCAGCCGCGGGCCCTTCCAGACGCCGTGGCCGACGGCCCCGCGCGCCCAGGGGAGGCCCGGCGCCGTCGGCTTGAATTGGGCGCGGCCGTTGCCGGCGCACTGGATCACGGCGGGGACCTCGATCGGCTCAAGCGCCGAGACCTCGTCCAGGCCGAGGGTCAGCGGGCGGTCGACCAGGCCCTCGACCTGGATGGTCCAGGGATGCAGGCCGACCGCGGGCGCGCCGTGGTGGCTGCGGACGAAGAGTTCGGCGGTGGGGGTGATGAAGGAGTCCAGCGACGCCGAATCGGCCTCCAGGTTCAGCGGTCGTTCGTTCCGCACGATCATGCGGTGGTCCGGGCCCGCCGGGGGCTCCTCGGCTCGCGTCCGGGTCCCGGCCGTCCGGCCGACCGCGGCGGCGAACACGCCGCCCACCGCGGCGCCCAGGAATTGGCGACGATCCGTCGCCGGCCCCTCGCCGTTGGCCCCCGAAGTCGGTTCCACGTCCATCGCCGCCGTTCCTCCGTCCCCGCGAACCCCGACCATCGGGATCGCATCCAGGAAGTATGCGGGAACCGCCGCGCCGCGTCCAGACCGGCCCAGTTCGCGGACCCGCGTCGTCGGCGTATTCGGCGCGATCGGCAAACCTCGTCCTTAAGTTCGTCGTAGAAAGGACGTCGGGCGTCGGGTGGACTGACTCTCGTTCCTATACTTAAAGCGTCGAGAACGGGCCGACTCGCGGAAGGGCCGTTCAGGGACGTCGTCACCAGCCCTCGCGTTCGGTTCGCGCTCGTCGCGTCGGCCCGGTCCTCCGGCGTCCGATTCGAGTCCGAGGTGGCAACCGACTCCAACCGCGGGTTGAGCACGATGAAAAAGATCCGTCGCAAGCGCGAGCGCGACCTGATCGCCCGTCTCGGCCGTCAACTGGAGATCTGCGACGACGCGGCGAGGCCCCGTCGGCTTCGCACCCGGTCGGCCCGCTACGCCGCGGCCCTGGCCGAGTCGCTGGGGCTCATCGAGCGTCCTCGGCGCTGCTCCTGGTGCCGACGTCGGCAACGGCTGCAACGCCATCACTGGGATTATGGCGAGCCCCTCAACGTCACCTTCCTGTGCCCGGACTGTCACGCCGTGGCCGACCACATGGTCGCCCACGCGATCGCATGAAGGGGTCGACGACGACCGGATCGGCTCGCCCGAGGGGTCAGGCGGTTTTCGCCGTCGGCTCCTCGGGCGGGCGACGACACGGCACGCGGACCTGGAAGACCGAGCCCCGGCCCGGGGTCGAATCCCAGTCGATCGAGCCGCCGGCGCGATCCACGATCCGAGCGACCCGGGAAAGCCCCAGGCCGAGCCCTCGCCCCGCCTGGCGACCGCAGAAGAACGGGTCGAACAGGTGGGCGGCCTCGGCGCGGGCCACTCCCTTGCCCGAATCGGCCACTCGGATCCGCAACTCGTCGTCGCGGAGCGTCGAATGGATCCGGATGGAGCCCCCGTCGGGACCGCCGACGGCCTGCAGGGCGTTGCGGACCAGTTCGGAGACGACGTGCCGCGGGACGTCGGGGTCGAGCCAGGCGACCGCGTCGGGATCCTCGAACTCGGCGATCAGGCGGACGCCGCGGTCGTCGCATTCGTCCTGGAACTCGGCCAGGGTCGACCGCAACGCCTCGGCGGGGCGGAAGGCGCGCGGCCGCGGCTCGGAGGGGCGGGCGACGAACATCAGATCGCGAAGGATCCGGTGGGCGCGCCTGGCCTGGGCCATGACGATCTCCAGGGCCTTGGCGGCGTCGGGGTCGTCGATCTGGGCGGCCAGAAGCTGGGCGCGGCCGACGATCACCGCCAGCGGGTTGTTCAACTCGTGGCCGGCGCCGGCGGCGAATTCGGCCAGGGCGTCGAGCTTGGCCTCTTGAAGCCGCGAGCGCTCCGTCCGCGACGCCCGCCGCGCGCCCTCGAACGCCGCGGCGGAGCGCCCCTCCAGCCGACGGCGATCGGCGACGCTCGCGGCCCAGGCCCGCCAGGCGTCGACGAGCCGGGCGGGGGCGAGCCGGCGGTGGAGGGTCTCAAGGTCGTCGTCGAGCCAAAGCTGGATCTCGCCGACCTCCTCGCCGGCCGACTCCAGCGGGATCGACCACGTCGCCTCGCGAGACGCCGAGGCCGGCGCGCGATCCTCCTCGACGGCCTCGCCGGACCCTCGCCAGACGACGCGGGCGGCGGTGACTTCCGGCTCGCCGCACCAGACCAGGCCGGCGCGCAGGCTCCAGTTCTCGGGCGTCTCGTCGGGGGCCGAATCGGCCAGCGCCGCGATCAACCGCCCCTGGCTGGCGTTGGTCCGGGCCGCCTCGGCCAGCCGCGACCGCAGCCGGGCGACCTCCCGCGCGGCCCGCTCCTCGAACGCCGTGGCGTCCTCCGCGACGAAGGCCGAGCCGCATTTCGCCTGGACCCGCGCGATCAGGACCCGCTGGGAGGGCTCCGACGCCTCGCCGGCGCGGGGGGCGTCCAGCGCCCAGGGGGTCGCCTCGGCGCGGGCGACCGCCTCGCGGACCAGGGCCAACCGGCCGGCATCGCGGGCGGCGCCGAGGAGATGGACGTCGTCCTCGCCGTGCAGCCACGCGGCGTCGACCGCCAACGGCTCGCACCCCCAGCGCTCGGCCAGGCGACGGCCCCAATCGCGAGGATCGCCGCCTAGCTCGGCCTCCAGGCGCGAGCGCGGCTCGCGGTCGGGCTCGGCGAGCCAGCGGACCAGCCAGGACGGATCGACCGCGGCGATCGCCCAAAGGCCAAGGGCGTGCAGCATCCCGGCGCGGGCCAGGCCGTCGGGATCCGGATCCTCGCGCTCCCTCGCCAGCGAGCGGCACGCCAGGGCCGCGGCGACCGACCGCCGCCAGAGCGTCCCAAGGGCCTCGGCCTCCGGCCCCGTCGCCGGGAGCGCCGGCCACCACGGCGCGTCGGCCGCGATCGCCAGGGGGTCGACCCGACGGCCGCCGGCGGACTCCGCCGCCAGCCAACCGGGATCCAGGTCGAGAAGCTCGCGAGCCGTCGGCGACGGCGTCGAGCCCTCGTCGCCCCGGGGGGCGAAACCGGCGTCGACGACGACCAGCCGCGCCGTCGCCGCGCGGATCGGCAGCCGGGCCAGCCCGTCCAGACGAGCGGCCAACGACTTCCCCGACGGCTTTCGTCCCGATTGGAACCGCACGACGAATCGGGCTCCTTCCCGAAGTCCCGCGGACTCGCCCCCGTCTTCAGGCGGGACCGTCGCGGACGGCGCGCGCCCCGCCTTAGGCCTCGGGGCTGATCTCCATGTCAAGGTGTCGGCAGATCGTGGCGATCAGTTGATCGATATCCAGCGGCTTGTGCAAAAAGTCGTCCGCCCCGGACTCCTTCAACTCGTCGATCTTGTCTTCCTCGATCATCCCCGAGATGCAGACGATCTTGATGTCGGCGATGCTGGGGTCCTTGCGGATCAGCTCGCAGACCGCCTGGCCGTTGATGTCCGGCAACATCACGTCCAGGATGATCAGGTCCGGGTGATACTCCTTCGCCAGCATCCCCGCTCCGAAGCCGTTGTTCACCGCCTTGTGCTCGAACCGGCCGTCGGCCGTGAGCACCTCGGCGATCAGGTCGACCACGGCCTGGTCGTCGTCGACGATCAGGATCCGCCGCCGGCCGCTCTCCAGGGCGTCGGTCGGAATTCCGTTCTCCCTCATGAATCGGTACAGCGACTCCCGCGGAATCCGCCGGAACCGCGAGCCGGGGACCCGGAACCCCTTCAATTGTCCCGAGTCGAAACAGCGGATGATGGTCTGCTGGCTGACCTTGCAGATCTTCGCGGCTTCGCCCGTCGTGTAAACGGTTTTCATGGCTGATTGAGTCCCGATGATCCTTCCGGGGTCGACTCGAGCCCGCGACGCGCCGCCTCGGCCCGCCGTCCCGCGAACTCCACGCCGTCCCCACGGCCTCCCTGCGACACGTCCTTGCCACCCCGACCGGGTTCGATCCCCTTCCCCGATCGCCGATCCCGTCGGACTTCCGGAGAAATCCTAGTCGTCAAATTCTACGAAGACCACAAGGATTGCCGATATTGCCAGACCGGCCAATTGTAAAAACCAGTCCGGATTTGTCAATCGTCCGGCGCGCGCGGCGATTCCTTGTTCCTCGCGTCCCAGACGCGACCGCTTGCCTGCTTGCAACGCTCCTCGGCCGCCGGAAGATCGGCAAGCGACGCGAATTCGCACAACAAACACTAGATGGGCGTTTCCGTCAATCTCGGTCGTCCGTTCGGCCTGGGGATGCAAGGCCGGCGCCCGAAGCTACGAGAATCAATAGGGATCAAGGCTTTCGGGCGATTTCAGCGAGATGTCCCGCCATCGTCGCCGGCGGGGTTGCGGCGGAGGTGGACGAGCAGGGTGGCCAGGTCCGCCGGATTCAGGCCGCTGATCCGCCCGGCCTGCCCCAGCGACCGCGGCCGCACCCGCGCCAGCTTCTCGCGGGCCTCGTACCGAAGCTGGGTGATGGCGGCGTAGTCGAGGTCGGCGGGGATGGTCTTTTCCTCCAGGCGGCGGAACCGCTCGATCTGCTCCACCTGGCGGCCGACGTAGCCGTCGTACTTGGCCTCGATCGTCGCCTGGGCGATCACGTCCGGCGCGAAGCCGGCCGCGGCCAACTCGGGATCCAGCGCCGTCAGATCGTCCCAGGTCGTTTCGTGGCGACGGAGCATCCGGTCGAAGCTTAGGCCGTCGCGACGGGTGGTCGCCAGTCGGCGGCGGAGCGCCTCCAGGCCGTCGCGGCGGGCCTCGAAGCGGGCCCAGCGGGCGTCGTCCACCAGCCCGACGCGGCGGCCGATCTCGGTCAGACGGAGATCGGCGTTGTCGTGCCGCAAGAGCAGCCGATACTCGGCGCGGCTCGTGAACATTCGGTACGGCTCGTCGACCCCTCGCGTCACCAGGTCGTCGATCAGGACGCCGATGTAGGACGACGAGCGGTCCAAAATCAGCGGCGGCGATCCCAGGACGGCGAGGGCCGCGTTGGCGCCGGCGGCCAGCCCTTGGGCCGCGGCTTCCTCGTAGCCGGTGGTGCCGTTGATCTGGCCGGCGAAATAAAGCCCCGCGACGGCCTTGGTCTCCAGGGTCGGCGCGAGTTGTTCGGGGGGGGCGTAGTCGTATTCCACGGCGTAGCCGTAGCGCATGATCTCGGCCCGCTCCAGGCCGGGGATCCGCGCCACCACCGCCTCCTGGGCGTCGCGAGGCAGGCTGGTGGAGATGCCGTTGCAGTAGTACTCCAGCGTGCCGCGGCCTTCGGGCTCCAGGAAGATCTGGTGCGAGTCGCGGTCGGCGAACCGCACCACCTTGTCCTCGATCGACGGACAGTAGCGCGGGCCCTTCGATTCGATCTGGCCGGAGTACATCGGGGCGCGGTGGAGGTTGGCCCGGATGATCTCGTGGACCTCCGGCGTGGTGGCCGTGATGTGGCAGGGGATCTGCTCTTGCTCGACGCGGGCGGTCAGGAACGAGAAGAAGACGGGTTCGGCGTCGCCGGGCTGGACCTGGAGGCGGTCGAAGTCGATGGTCCGGCCGTTGAGTCGCGGCGGGGTGCCGGTCTTGAACCGTCGCAGGTCGAAGCCCAGGGCGCGGAGGCTGGCCGACATCCCCGCGACCGCGACGTCGCCGCCGCGGCCGCCGGGGGTCTTGACCTCGCCCGTGTGCATCAGCGCCTGAAGGAAGGTCCCGGTGGTCAGGACCACCGCGCGGGCCTTGTAGACCACGTCGCCGCGGCAGCGGACGCCGACGACCCGGCCTCCCTCCGCCTCGACCCCCTCCACCGTCTCCTGTCGGAGCGTGAGACGCTCTTGACGCTCCACCGTCAGCTTGGCGAGGGCCTGGTACGACTTCTTGTCGCACTGGGCGCGGGGGCTGTGCATCGCCGGCCCCTTGCCGCGGTTGAGCAGGCGGAACTGAATGGCGGCGGCGTCGGCCAGAAGGCCCATCGCCCCCCCCAGGGCGTCGACCTCGCGGACGATCTGCCCCTTGGCGACCCCGCCGATCGCCGGGTTGCAACTCATCTGGCCGACGGAGTCCGCGTTCAACGTCAAAAGCGCGACCCGCAGCCCCATCCGGGCGGGCGCGAGCGCCGCCTCGATCCCGGCGTGACCGCCGCCGACCACCACCACGTCGAACTGGTACGGATTGGAGCGGGCGGACATGCGGCGCGACTCTCGGTGGGGCGGACTCGGATCGGTCGATCGGAACGAATTCATTTTAGCCGAATCGACCCCCGAGACTCCAGCCCGGCCGCCGCCCGCGGCTTGTCCGGCGGATCATTCGTGGATACCCTATGGGCGAAGTGGAGGAAGAGCGAAAACCATCGACATCCAGCGATCCGCGAGCGAGGGCTTATCATGGCTGAGACGCGCAAGGGCGAGGTGACGTTCCACGGCAATCCGGTCGACCTGGGCGGGCCCAAGCTCAAGGTCGGCGACCAGGCCCCCGACTTCAAGGCGGTGGGGGTCGGCCTGGCGTTCGTCACCTTGGCCGACACCGGCGCCAAGGCCCGGCTGTTCAACGTGGTGCCGTCGTTGGACACGCCGGTCTGCAACAAGCAGACGAAGCACTTCGCCGAGGCGCTCAAGGAACTGGGCGACAAGGTGGCCGCCTACACCGTCAGCGCCGACCTCCCCTTCGCCCAGGTCCGGTTTTGCACCGAGGCCGGCATCGACAACGTCAAGAACCTCTCCGACACCCATGACCACAGCTTCGGCGAGCACTACGGCGTCCAGACCACGAACCTCCCCGTGCCGATCCTGACCCGCGCCGTCTTCGTGGTCGACCCCTCCAACAAGATCACCTACCTCCAGATCGTCCCGGAGATCGTCGACGAGCCCGACTACGAGCCGGCCTTGAAGGCCCTGAAGGCCGCCGCGGGGGCTTGAGCGAGGAGGAGGCGTCATAACAAGACGTCCCCTCTCCCGCCGGGCTGACGACCCGACACTTTTTCAGAAGTCGTCACGACGA
>CALCIB010000064.1 GCA_937907525.1 uncultured Planctomycetales bacterium
GTGAATGCTCGTTGGGGAGAAAAGAGAGCAACAACAGCGAAGGGGGTGGGGGTCCGGGGGCGGGAACTGGGGCCTCTGGTCCCGCCCCCGAGGGGATGAGACAGCATGGACGTATGCGCGAATCCGTTCGTTTCATCGACCCGGCGCGCGCTTCCCCCGGATGAACCTTTCTTCATGCTGGCTGTGCTCTCGGCGACGCCTCGCCGAACGGCGGCCGGGGGCGCGCCCGCCGGTCGAGGCCGATCCTCGGCTCGAAACATCCATCGTCCGCCGCGAGGCCGAGGATCCCGCCGGACGAGGGGCCACCTTAGCGGGCCCCGGCTTTCAAAGCCACGACGAAACATCAATGATGAATAAAATCAACGCTTGTCGCCAAAAGCCACCGGGGCGGGAATTCGGCGGCGGTTGATTTTGCCAGTCCGATCATCAAGCGGCCCGGAGACGGTCGCTCTGGGTCCGTCAGGATTCGCCGGGTATGCTGGATGGCGGCGGGAGCGATCGCGCAAGGCGTCGTCGAGGCGTCCCGGTCCTGGCGAGGCAGTGACATGGATCTGCAAACCGTCCTTACCGCGGTCGAGTCCTGGCCGGCCGCGGATCGTCTCAGGCTCATCAAGGAAGTCTGGGAGAGTCTGGACGCGGCTCCCGAGACCGTCGCGCTGACCGAGGCACGGAAGCAAGACCTGCAACGTCGCCTGGACGCCTATCGCGACGACCCCAGGGCGGGCTCCTCCTGGGAGAAGGTCAAGACCCGGCTCCAGGGGGGCGGGCGGTGAATCGGCCGCCGGTCGTCAACTCGGCGGTCGGAGGATGGGCGGGGTGACGATCGGTGTCGCGTTTCGTGGTCTGCCACGTCTTTGAAGTCCGCGGCTTTCGGTCGCGCCACCCCTCATCCGGCCCTTCGGGCCACCTTCTCCCTCAAGGGGAGAAGGGATTATATGTGCCCGTTTGACGGAGCGGCCCTCGGAGGCGACGGCCGCCTCCGAGGGTTCGGCGGTCGTCGTCAAGCGGTGGCGGCGGGGCGGTGGTGGACGCTCGACAGCTTGCGACGCCACCAGGCGCCCAGCGGCAGGGACATGACCGAGCAGAGGATCACGCCCATCGCGCCTTGCGAGCCCCCCTCGACGAAGCCGTAGCTGTGCAGGCCCACGCCCAGGATGAAGTTCACCCCGTACCAGGCCATCACCACCGACAGGAAGCACGCCACCGACCAGAACACCAGCCCGAACGTGCTCACCCAGCCGGCGAACCGACCGTGCAACGGCGCCAGGTACACCAACAACGTGATCAGCGCCCAGACCTCCTTGGGATCCCATCCCCAGAACCGACCCCAGGAGTAGTCGGCCCAGACGCCTCCCAGGATCGTCCCGGCGGCGATCAACAACACCCCCACCTGCATCGCGCGGTAGATGAAGTTGGAGAGCGGCTTGACCACCGCCGCGGTCTTCTGCATCTCCTGGCCGCGAGCGTCCAGGGTCGCCGGCGTGGTCATCGCCTTGAGCCGCTCGGCCGGCGTCATCGGCTCGGTCGAAACGGGCTCGGGCTTGGGCTCGGGCGCGACGAACGGGTCGTTCGCCGCGGCGGCCTGCTCGGCGCGGAAGGCGCTGGAGGTGAACCGGTTGAAGGTCTCGCCGAGCACGGCCAGCGTCGTCCCCAGCGAGATCATGCCGCCGATCGCGGCCATCGCGGAGAAGGCGTAGAACAGGCGGTCGCCGGTGGCCCATTCCGGCCCGAACGCGCCGTAGCCGGCCGCCATGCCGCCGAAGCCCACCGCGAAGAGCGGCAGGCCGGGGGCGAGGGGCGCGGCCAACTCGCCGAAGGAGACGGAGCGACGGTAGGTGGCCGTCAGGTAGAACCCGCAGGCGATCAGCCCAAGCGCCCACGCCAGGCCGAACGCCGCGTAGCTGGAGACCTCGGTGATGACGTGGACCAGCAGCCAGTAGTTGCTGCGAAGCACCGGCTGAAGGCTCTTGATGCTGGGGTCCAGAAGCGGCACGTTGGCCGCGGTGAGCGTCCCCAAAAGCGCCATGCCGGAGCCGGCGAGGGCGGTGAAGGTCCGGCGGTAGATCAACTCGAAGACGAACGCGAGGACGGCCGTCACCAGGGCGACCCAGATGACCGTCTCGTACATGTTCGTCACCGGCGCCCAGCCGGTGATTCGAATCCTCTGATAGAAGCCGTAGACCTCCAGCCCGATGCCTCCCAGAAGCGCGAGCATCCCCGCGGCGTGCAGGCCGCGGCCGGTGACGCCCATCTCGGCGACCTTGCCGCCGGCGAAGCCCAGCGCGATCGCCAGGATGATCGTCGCCAGGCCGTAGGCGAACTGCGCCTGGTGGAACGGGTTGACGGCGTTGAACTCGGCCTCGCGGTTCATGGCCGTCGCGGTCGGGTAGAAGTGGGGGTTGACCGCTTCCCCCAGCGCCCGCGACGCGGCGAGCAGGTTGTCGGCCGCGGCCTGGGGAAGCTCGCCGGGGTACTGGTTCTCGGCGGCCTCGAACGCCTTGTAGGCGTCCAGGAACGCCTTGA
Source organism: uncultured Planctomycetales bacterium (assembly GCA_937907525.1). Lineage (GTDB taxonomy): Bacteria > Planctomycetota > Planctomycetia > Isosphaerales > Isosphaeraceae > Paludisphaera. The sequence continues at coordinate 2,524 of CALCIB010000064.1, forward strand.
CCGGCTGCTCGGGGAAGCCGGCCTTCGCCAGCGCGTCGGCGTCGGTCTTCAGGAGCACCTTCAGCGGCGTCCAGACCGAGTTCTCCGCCAGCCAGTCGGCGAACTTCTTGTCGAACTTCGGATCCTCGCCGGGGTCGCGGCGATCGGCGCTGGGGATGTCGCTGAGGTAGGAGTCGAGCGCCTTGAGGGCGTCGAAGTCGACGTCCGGCAGGTCGCGCGGGGTCATGGCCTGGTCGGAGCGGACGCGGGTGACGACGTCCTTGAGGAACGCGAACGCCTCCGGGCCGAACGGCCGGGGCATGATCCGGATCAGGCCGGCGGAGCGGATCGCCTCGCCGGTGTACGCCTGATAGGTCGCCAGCCGCTGGCCGGCCTCGATGGCCCGCCGCTCAAGCTCGGTCGGACGTTCGGTGGAATCGGGGTCGGACTCGAACCGGCGCTTCTGGTCGTCGAGCTGGGCGACCCACGCCTGGAACTCCTCCTCGTGGTCGCCGTGGCGGATTTGGGCGTCGCGAAGGTCCTCCGGGGAGATCCACTTGCGGTCCTCGGCCAGTTTGGCCGCGACCTCTTCAAGCGCCTGGCGGTCGACCGCCTCGACCTTGGCGGTCGCCAGGAAGTCGAGCAGGGCGGCGGAGTCGACGTCCTCGACGTCGGCCAGCGCGGCCAGGGCGTGCTTATCGGCCTCCGGGGTCTCGGGGCGCTCGGCGATGGCCAGGAGCTTCGCCTTGACCTGGCTGGCGAGGATCCGGCGCTTCAACGGGGCGTAGTCGACCAGGATGAACGGCTGCGAGTCCCAGTACTCCGGCCGGACGATCCAGTCCACGAACGCGGCGACGGGGCCCCAGGTCTCCACGACCTGGTTCTTCGCGTCGAGGACCTTGACCGTCTCGCGGCCGAAGATCTGCTTGACCTCCTCGCGAGCGACGGTGTCCAGGGGCTTGATCCGGCCGTGGTGCATCGTCGCGATCCGTCCGATCGCGCCGTAGGCCGATCCGGTCCCCAGGCGTCGCGGCCCCGACGTCGCGGAAGCCTCCTCGGCGGTCGTCGCTCCGACGAACGCGAACCCCAACAGGCCGCACAGGCCCAGGCCGAACAAGAGCCGTCCATATGATCTCATCGCGTGTCTCCCGAAAGGGGCCGGCGTTACGATGCGTGATGATTCGATTCAGGGGGAGGCGGGTCCGCGTCCCCTCTCCCGCCGGGAGAGGGCGGCCGCGCCAGCGGCGGGTGAGGGTCGTGGCGCTTCGCGAACGCCATCGACCGCGCCGGGCGCGAACCGACGCTCGTCCCGAAGCGCCATGACCCTCACCCGGCCCTTCGGGCCACCCTCTCCCGGCGGGAGAGGGGACGTCGCGCTTCGCCGTTGGCTGAGGGAGGGAACTTTCCCCTTCCTCGCGCTCTCCGTCCGCTCACAACAAATCTTCCTCCAGCCGCGGCCCCTCCAACTCCGGCGGGGGCGGCAGGCCGGCCTTCTTGGCGGCGAGCGCCCGTTCGCGGCGACCGCCGTCGGAGAAGACTCCCGCCCGCATGTAGAACTGAATGAACGTCCCCAGCACCACCAGGAAGCTGCCGAGGTAGATGATCGGCCGGCCGGGGTTGCGGCCGACCTGGAACACCGACTGGAACTCCCCCGTCCGCCGTCCCGTCCGGGTGTCGACGATCGGCGAGTAGCGCATCTGGTAGAACGTCAGCCCGCGATGGGTCATCGGCTCGTTCATCGAGATGACGGATTTCTTGTCCTTCACGCCCTGGTCGGGGTCGTTGACGAGCACGGTGCTCTCGAACTTCGTCGGCTGCTCGGTCCCCGGCTCGAAGCCGACCTCGAAGTCGTCCAGCTTCAGGTCGAACCCCAGGGGGCGGCGGTCGACGTCGTAGGCGATCTCGAACGACCGCCCGGCGACCGTGAACGGCCGGAACGACGGCGCGGCCAGCGCCTCGCCGCGCTGGATCCAGATCGGCTCGGTCTGGCCGTCGACGGTCACGTCGACCAGGCAGGCGGGGATCGCCTCGTCCATTTGCGCGCCCAGGGCGACGGCCGGGCGGAAGATCCGCCGCTCGATCCCCTTGGGGACGAACTCGGCCACCTGGAGGCTGAGCGCCATGGCGGCGTCGCCCCCGCCGAAGGGGTGGATCGGCTTGCCGATCTCGACCGGGCCCGCCGCCCGCAACTCGGCCTTGCCGTCCTTGCCGCGGCCGAAGCCGCGATAGTACAACTCGTCCTTGGACGTGGCCAAGACGTCGATCTGGCCGAACATCCCCGTGCTGGGGTCGAGGTCCGGCGTCAGCATCAGGTGGATTCGGACCAGCGCCTCGGGGGGGTTGCCGTCGAGCGCGGGGCGGGGGATGACGTTGGGGAACATCGGCATCTCGCCCATGGCGACGTGCTCGACCGGCTCGCCGTCCCCCTTCTTGACGTCGAAGACGGCGATGGGGATCGAGTCCATGCCGACGGTTCGCGCCAGGTCGCCGGTGGGGAAGTGGGCCAGCTTCTCCAGCGCGACGCTCAGGTCGCTGTCGGGAAGGGGGACGAACTGGCCGGCGCGCGTCTCCAGGACGAAGTCGAAGGAGCGGTCCCCGCCGTCCTTGTCGACGTAGCGGAAGCGGGCGACGCCGGTGGGGCTGGCGTCGAGCGGGGGCTTGAGGAAGTCCTCGACGTACTCGGGGCGGTCGACGAACGAGAACGAGACCGTCGTCGGCATGCCGCCGCTGCGCGCGGTGTACTGGAAGCGGCGGTCGAGCTTGAACCACTGCGCGGCGTCGTCGGGGTTGGCGTCCTGTTCCTCGGCCATGCCGGGGCCCTTGAAGCGCAGGGTCATGCGGGCCATCGGCTGGCCGTCGGGGTCGGGCTCGTGGACGGTGGCGGGGGCGGAGACCGGCAGGTACTTGCGGACGACCAGTTGGAACGGGTCGCCCTCGCGGCTGAGCGTCGCCGGGCCCGCCGCGGGGGGGAACGCCCCGAAGGTGAGCCGGTTCAGGGCCAGGGTGAAGATGTTGTTGATCCGCGGTTGGCCGTCGCCCCAGGCGAACGGGCCGGTCTCGTCGAACGGCATCGCGTAGGACGCGGTCGCCGTGCTGGAGTGGGGGTCGATCTCGCGGAGCCGGAAGACGGGGTAGTCCGTCCGGAGCATCTCCTTGCGGACCTCCCCCTCCTGCATGCCGACGATCCCCTCGTCGCCCGATCGGAAGTGAACGTAAGACCCGGCGATCAGGACCAGAAGCCCGCTATGGGTGACCACGAACCCGGTTTGATGCTTCTTCCAGGGGATGCGGACGATGGCCGCGAAGAGGATGTTGATCGCCAGGACCGCCAGCAGCAGGGCGAACTCGGTGCTTTGGTAGACGAACGCCTGGACCGCGCGGGTGCCGTAGGTCGACTCGAACCAGGTGGCGAACGCCAGCGTCCCGGCGAGGCTGAGGATCGACAGCACGGCCAGCTTCAGAGACGCCAGGAACCTGTAAACCGCGTCGATCGCCGCCAGGACCCTCCCTCCCGCCGACCGCCCGGCCTGGGGGATCGCGGGAGGCGTGCCGGATGGCTTCTTGGTGGCCGTCGCCATGATGTCGCACCTGCCGGTAGGAATAAGGTCGAGGATGTTGGGGCGGGTCGGGCCTTCCCGTTCGTTCCGGGGCGGCCCGAGGTTGATCCATTGTAGTTCAAACGTCGCGCGAAAGGCCAGCGCGGCGGCGATCCGTCCGGTCCCCTCTCCCACCGGGAGAGGGTGGCCCGAGGAACGCTGCCGAAACAACTTGTCGAATCCATGGGCGGAAGATGG
>CALCIB010000065.1 GCA_937907525.1 uncultured Planctomycetales bacterium
GGGAGAAGGCGACGATCGCCGCGGCCGCTGGAAAAGTGTCGAGTCGTCAACCCACGTCTTCGCCAAACCCACGTCGGCGACGTTTAAGAAACTGCGAGTACGACTCTTTATGGCGACTCACGCCCCTGGGACGTTGCCGATCGGCGACGCCGGGCTATGTTTTATATGGTCGTCGGCGACGCCTGATGACGCGGGTGATTTCATGTGGTAACTTGACCGTTCAGGGCGGCGAGCCCGAGCCGATCGACGCGCTCGGGCTGAATGTCGGAGGAGGGCGTCGCCCCCTCGCCTTCCTCCGCGGGCATCGCGATCGAACGTCAAAAACCACTGATTAAAGCCCGAAACCCGAGGCACCTGGATCCTTCGTGGGGGGATGAGCGCCGTGGCTCGAAAAAAGACGCCGAAAGTCCGTCTGTCCATCAAAACCGCCTTGTCGCGTCGGCTTCGCGAGATCCGCCAGGAACTCTTCGGCGAGCACGGCGGCCCCGAAATGGCGCGGCGGCTGAACCTGCCGGCCCGGACCTGGTACAACTACGAGACGGGCGTCACCGTCCCGGCCGAGGTGCTGCTCGCCTTCATCGAGCTGACCGCGGCGTCGCCCACCTATCTGACCACCGGCGAGGGGCCCCGCTTCGGCGGCCGATCGGCCGACCCCCACGCCCTGGAACTCTCGCCGATCGAGTTGATCCGCCGGGGGCTGGAGAAGCTGGAGCGCGAGCGCTCCCGTCCCGGCGGCGAGGCCCCGTCGCCTCGCGAGGAGGAGGAGTTCCAGAGCGTCCCGGTGTTCGACGCCGAGGAGCTTGGCGGGCCTCGTCCCGACCCGAGTCGAGCCATCGGCCGCGTCCTGGCCTACCGTCACTGGCTCCCCAACCCGTCGGCCACCATCGCGGTCCGGGTCGAGGACGACGCGATGAGCCCGATCCTGCCGGCCGGCTCGGTCGCGGCCATCGACCGCGCCGACGTCGCCCCGGAAGACCTTCGGGGGAAGATCGTGGCGGCCCGCAAGGACGGCGCGCTCTTGATCCGCTGGCTGGACCTGGGGGGCCGCCACGCGATCCTCCGTCCCAATCACGCCGGGCCCTTCAGCCCGCTGGTCTCCGTCGTGCTCGACGAGGCCCCCGCCGACTTCCTCGTCGGCCGGGTGGTCTGGTCCTGGAGCCGGTTCATCGAGGACTAAGCCGGAACCCCGCCATGACGTCGCCGCGGCCTTCGGCTCCCAGGCCGGAGCAGATCTGGAAGTCGGCGCGCCAGCCCCTGTTCTGGCTCGACCCCGAGCTTCGCCTCGCCTGGGCGAACCCCGCCTTCGAGGCGACCGCGGGCGCGGCGGCGGGAGAGGCGGACGCGGCCGACCTCGCCGCGCGATTGGCGCCGCCGCCGGAGGCCCTCGCCGGCCGCGTCGCCGTCACGGTCGCGACGTTCGCCGCTCCCGACGCCGACGGCGCCGAGCGGCGCCGCGGCCTGATCTTCCAGCCGTTTCAAGACGCCTCGGGCGCGCTGCTGGGACTTCTGGGGAGGATCCTCGATCCCGACGAGTCCGTCCCCGACGCCGCGATCCGAGCCGAGGAGGCTGGCCATCGCCTGAGGGTCGCGCTCATGGACGCCCGGTCGGCGCTTCGGGAGCGGTTCGGGATCGACGCCATGATCGGCGCCGGGGCGGCCCACCGGCGGCTGTTGGAGCAGGTCCGGCTCGCCGCGGCCGTCCGCCTCCCCGTCCTGCTGACCGGCGAGCCCGGCTCGGGGAAGCGTCACGCCGCGCGCGCCATCCATCGGCTTCACGCCCCCGACTCCCCCTTGAGAGCCCTCGACTGCGAGGCCCTCCCCGCGACGATCCTGGACCGCGAACTGTTCCTCGCCGACGACCCCGACCGGCCCGGCTCGATCCGACTCGCCGGCGGCGACGGCGCGACGGTCATCGTGGGCGACGTCGCCGCGATGCCGCGCGACGTCCAGGCGCGGCTGGTCGCGGCCCTCGCCGATGACGACGGCCGGGTCCGCGTCCTCGCCGTCACGTCCGCCGTCCCCGAGGCCGCGATCGGCGACGGAACGCTCCGCGAGGATCTTCACCTGGCCCTCTCGGTCCTGACGATCCGCCTGGCCCCCTTGCGCGCGCGTCGCGACGAAATCCCCTTGCTCGCCCAGGCGATGCTGGAGCGGATCGACCGTCGCGGCGGCCCCACGCGGGCCGGCTTCACCCGCGCCGCGGAAGACGCGCTGACCGCCTACCACTGGCCCGGCAACCTCCGCGAGCTGGAGCGGGTCGTCGCCTTCGCCCACGGCCGGGGCGAGTCGCCTCTGATCGCCCCGGAGGACCTTCCCGCCGACGTCCGCGGCCATCTCGCCGACGCCTTCCCGCCGCCGAAGCCGACCCTTCCGCGGCCCCTGGACGAGATCCTCCTGGACGTCGAACGCCGGCTGATCGAGAACGCCCTGGTCCGCTCCCGCCGCAACAAGTCGCGCGCCGCGGAGATCCTCGGCCTCTCCCGCCCCCGCCTCTACCGCCGACTCCGAGAGTTGGGCTTCCCCGACGTCGATGACGCCTGAGTCGCGGGACGCGACGGCGGGCCGCCGCCTTGCCAGAGTCAAGAATCCAGATCGCCTTTGTAGTAGATCGTCGCACTTAAGATCGTGGGTCGGTCGCCTGGTTTTTGTAGGCTGGGTCGTGACCCAGCTTGGAAAAAGCCAAGGCGCGCGAGGGCTGGGTCCAGACCCAGCCTACAAAAACACCCACTCTCTTAAGTGCGACGGCCTAGTAGGCTGGGTCGAGACCCAGCTTGGAGAAGCCTCGGTCCGCGTGGATTGGGTCCAGACCCAGCCTGCTAGGTCGTTCGCGTCGCGCGAGGCCATCGCAAGCCTCGGTCGTTCGACGCAACGCCTTTGACGACAATATGAAACACCGAACCATCCGCGGCCGCCGCGGTGACGAACGACCCCCTACGCGGACTCATCGCGAGAGCCGCGCGATCGACCAGATGCCGAACCCGACCATGGCGACTCCCGGCGCGACGCCCGCGACGGCGATCGCCGGCGACGCTGTCTGGAATAGCGGCAGCGCGAGCGCGGTCGCGATCGCGCCGAAGGAGATCCAGAGGAGTCCGGGGGTTCGCTCGTCGTCGATGAAGAACACGCGGTCGTCCTCACCCCGTCAGCGGCTCCCGCCGCCGGACGAGTTGGCAGCGATTGCCTTCCGGGTCGTTGAAGAAGCAGGTTTGCATGTCGGCGGAGTCGACCGCCGTGTCGGTCTCGAAGCGGATTCCGCGCTTTTCCAACTCGGCCTTTTTGGCGAAGACGTCGTCGACCAGGAAGGCGAGGTGGCAGACCCAGCGTTGGTTGGCGTTGGACTGGTCGGCGGGGCGGGCGATGAGTTCGATGGCACCGCCGTGGCCGTCGCCGAGGAAATAGCCGCCGGGGGGATTGCCGCCGCCCGCGCGAATGACGTTCAGGCCCAGGGTCTCGACGTAGAACCGCTTGAGGGCTTCCAGGTCGGCCGCGTAGATCGCGACGTGTTCCAGCTTCGCCATGGGTCGTTCAGCCTTTCCGGGGCTTGACGCCGGCCAGTTCCATGATCGTCTTCCATTCGGCGTCGGTCACCGGCTGGATGGAGAGTCGGCTCCCCTTGCGGAGCAGTTCCATTCCCGCCAGCGCGGGGGTCTCGCGGAGCCTCGCCAGGGTCAGGGGAGGGTCGACGGCTTGCACGGACTTGATCGTCACCTGGAACCAGATGGGGGCGTCGGGCGTGCTCTTGGGGTCGTAACGGTCGGAGGCGGGGTCGAGCGCCGTGGGGTCGGCGTGACCGGCCTCGACCACCTCGGCGATGCCGACGACCCCCGGCGTCTTGGTGACGGAGTGGTAGAAAAGCACGCCGTCGCCGACCTTGATCGAGTCGCGCAGGAAGTTGCGGGCCTGATAGTTCCGCACGCCGCTCCAGCCCGTCGACCCCTCGCGCTCGAAGTCGTCGTAGGAGTAATCGTCGGGCTCGGACTTGAACAACCAGTAGGCCATTTGGGATCCTTGGGCGTTCGCCGTCGATTCGATCAACCGTCCATCAAAGCGACCCGAGCCCGACTCGGCAATGGGGGAACCCATGGGCACGGACATTTACGCGGTGCTCGCGATCGACGACAACTCCCCCGCCGACGGCCCGCCCTTCGTCAGCGATCCCTCCTATTGGGACTTGACCAAGGACGTCGGCCTCTCGGGCGGCAAGCACTACGAGTTCTACGCCGCGATCTCCGGAATTCGCGACGAGACCGGCATTCCGCCCCTGATTCCGCCTCGCGGCGCGCCTCCCTACATGCAACCCGAGAAGCCGACGCGGACGTCACCCGCCGCGGCCGCGGACAGAGGGATCTGGCCATATCCATATCCGGTGTTCGATAACCCGCGTGGCGGCGCCTCCGACGGCTTGCTGACGTTCGAGTTCCAAGCCGCGGCCTTCGGGGTGAGCGACGAGACGGGCGCTTCCGTGCCTCCCTATTCGCGACTCGAGGCGCTGCCACTGGCGGCGCCCGTCGCGGCGGCGGACGAATGGGACGGGTCGTATCCGATGTTCGATCTTATGTGTGGCAGCGCCACCGTCGGTTGGCTGACGCTGACGGAGATCGATGCGGCGATGCGCCATCACGGGCTCGACCGCGCCCGACTGGACGCATCGGTCCTGCTGGTCCTGGACGCGATGGAGGCGGCCGAGCGCCGCTACGGACGGGATCGGGTCCATCTGGTCTTCGGCATCGAATGAGCGACGATCGCGGCGAGGACGACATGGGAACGACCCCCCCCCGCGTGACCGTCTTGACCCCCTCCGGCCGCGGCGCGGTGGCCGTGGTCCGGGTCTGGGGGCCGGGAGCGTTGACGACGGTCGACGCGGCGTTCCGGCCGATGCGCGGGCGGTCGCTGGCCGAGACGCCGCCGAGGCGCCCTCGGTTCGGCCGGCTGGGGGCGGGGCTGGGGGACGAGGTCGTCGCCGTCGTCCTGGACGGCGAACCCGGCGGCGCGGAGGTCCAGTGCCACGGCGGCTCGGCCGCGATCGACCTGGTCCTGCACGCGCTCGTCGACCGGGGCGCGGTCCCGGCCGCCGCCTCCGAGTTCCTCCGCGCCTCGGCCCCTTCCGATACGACGGCCGCGGCCTGGGAAGACCTGGCGCGGGCGCGGACGCTCCGAACCGCCGAGATTCTGCTTGAACAGGCCCAGGGGGCCCTCGACCGAGAGATCGCGGCGATCGTGATGGAAGACGAAATCAATATTACAAGCTTGGACGCCTTGATCGAGCGTGGAAACATCGGCGTTCGTCTGGTCGACGGCTGGCGGGTGGCGATCGTCGGCCGGCCGAACGCGGGCAAGAGCCGGCTGCTCAACGCGCTTTTGGGCTACGCGCGGGCGATCGTCGCGGCGACGCCCGGCACCACCCGCGACGCCGTGACGGCCCGTGCCGCGTTCGACGGCTGGCCGGTGGACCTGGTCGACACCGCCGGCCTTCGCGACGCCGAGGACGCCGTCGAGCGCTCCGGCGTCGAGCGCGCCCTTCGCGAGCGCGCGCGGGCCGACCTGACGCTTCGGGTCGTGGACCGCTCGCGCCCGCTGGAACCCGGCGACGACGCCCCCGCGACGCCCGGCGAGTTGATCGTCGCCAGCAAGGCCGACCTGCCCGCGGCCTGGGATCCGGCCGCGGCCTTCGGGTCCTCCCCGCTCGCGGTCGTCTCGGCCGAGACGGGCGCGGGCCTCGACGAATTGGGCGCGGCGATCGCGCGGACGCTGGTCCCGAACCCGCCCCCCCCCGGCGCGGCGGTCCCGTTCCGCCGCGAGCAAGTGCGACGACTGATCCGCATGCGACCGGCGCGAGGGTGAGCGCTCGACGCGCCCTCCACTCTGTATAAGACTACCACAAGCGGATATGCACAATCCCTTCTCCCCTTGTGGGAGAAGGTGGCCGAAGGCCGGATGAGGGGGGGCGTTTCCAGAGGCTTCCGGTCGCGCCCCCCCTCATCCGCCCCTTCGGGGCACCTTCTCCCACAAGGGGAGAAGGGATGATCGTCGTCATCCACTCGGTTTCCAGCGTGGGATTCCGTCGGGTACGATCGAGAACGGCCGGGCCGCGGGCGTCCGGCGACCTTGGCGGGAGGATTCGATCATGCGAAGCGACGAATCGAAAGCCGGCGGGCTTTCCAGGCGCGCCGTCCTGGCGTCCGCGGGGGCCGCGGCGGCGGGGGCGCTGGGACGCGCCCGCGGCGACGAGTCCACCGCGCTGGCGATCGACGGCGGCGCGCCGGCCGTCTCGGTCCCGTCGGCCAGGCACGCCGAGGCCGTCCGATGGCCGCGGTTCGGCCCCGACGAGGAGGCCGCCGTGCTGGCGGTCCTGCGCGATCCCGGCTACTCCGCCATCGACGAACTGGAGCGCGACTGGCGCGAGCGGTTCGCCGTCCCCTTCGCCAAGGCTCACTGCAACGGCACCTCGGCGCTGGCCGCCATGTACTTCGCGCTCGACCTGCCGCCGGGCTCGGAGGTCCTGGTCCCCACCTACACCTTCTTCGCCTCGATCGTGCCGATGCGGCTCTTCGGCCTGGTCCCGGCGTTCGTGGACGTCGATCCGCGCACGCTGAACCTCGACCTCGACGACGCCCGCCGCCGGCTGACGCCCAACGTCAAGGCGATGCTCCCGGTCCATTGGATGGGCCTCCCCTGCCCCATGGACGACATGGCGGCCTTCGCCCGCGAGCACGGCCTGGCGCTTCTGGAGGACGTCGCCCACGCCCACGGGGCGTCGTACCGCGGCAAGCCGCTGGGCTCCTGGGGCCGAATGTCGATCTTCAGCTTCCAGGCGTCCAAGCCCCTGCCGGCGATGGAGGGCGGGATCGGGACGTACCTGGAGCGTGTCGATTACGAACGCGCGTCGAGCTTCGGCGACTCCGCCGCCGGCGCCCGCTTCCCGGCCGAAAGCCCCTACCGGCGCTACGTCGGCACGGGGCTGGGGCTGAAGCTCCGCATCAACCCCCTGGCCGCGGCGCTGGCGCGCGCGCAACTCCCCGCGCTGGACGCCCGCAACGCCGCCGGCGTCGCCCAGGTCCGTCGCCTCAACGACCGCCTGGTCCGACTCCCCGGGCTGAGCGAACCCTCCTGTCCGGCCGACGCCCGCCGGATCTACTACGCCTCCAACGTCCTCTCCTTCGACGAGTCCAAAGCCGGCGCCCCGATCGAGGCGGTCGTCAAGGCGCTTCAGGCCGAGGGCGTCCGCGCCCGCGTCCATACATATCCGCTTCAACACAAGATGAAGCTCTATTCCGAACCCCAGTGGTGGCATCACCCCCCGGTCATCCCCGAGCTTCCAGGCGCCGAGCGGGCCAACCGGACGACCCTGTCCCTCCCCTACTTCACCGCCGACGCCCCCGAACTGGTCGACCAGTACGCCGCCGCGTTCGAGAAGGTCTGGGCCCATCGTTCCAAACTCGGATGACCGACCGGGAAAAATCCGGCGATTCATGAAACCGCCGGCCCCGATCCGCGGATCGTATCTGGCGAGGCGCTCCCTCATCGCTTTTTGGCAAGCCGAACGAAGAGAAGAATTCATCCCCTCTCCCCTCGGGCTGACGACCCGACACTTATCGGATCCCGCATGCGACTCTCGCGCAAGCCGGCGCTTAACGGCCTTCTCCCTCAAGGGGAGAAGGCGATGATCGCCGCGGCCTCCGAAAAAGTGTCGGGTCGTCAGCCCGGCGGGAGAGGGAACGACGATTCGAAAACATAATTCGTAAGGGACGACGAAATCACGGGATTTGAGCATCCAAGCCAATTGAGAACATGAACTTACGTCCGATGGCTTCGATCGTCGCGACGACGAGCGGAGCCAAACGGACTCAGCGCGGCCGGGGGCCGCGGTCGGGGGCCTGGGCGGTGGCGGGGTCGTCGGGCCAGGGGTGCCTGGGGTATCGGCCGCGAAGATCCTTCCGGACTTGATGATAGGTGTCCGCCCAGAACCCGCGCAGGTCCGACGTCACCTGCGCCGGGCGGTGGTTGGGGGCCAGTAGCTCCAGCAAGAGTGGCACCCGGCCGCGTGCCAGCCGCGGGGCGTCCGACCAGCCGAACAGCTCCTGGATCTTCACGGAAAGGACCGGCCGCCGCCCCGGCTCGTACTCCAGGCGGACGCTCCGGCCGCTGGGGATCGCGATCGTCGCCGGGGCGCAGGCGTCCAGATCGCGGGACTGATCGCGCGTGAGCAGGCCCTCCAGGTAGGCGAGCTTGGGCGCTTTTCTCACCTCCTCCATCGCCGCCTTGCCGTGGCAGAGGACTTCCAGGGGGCCGGCGAGCGCGTCGTCGTCCAGGGCCGGCCAGCCCAGTTCCGGCACGGCCTCGCGGACGAACTCGTAACGGGCCAGCCACGACGCCGCGGCCGGATCGTCCCGGAAGATCGCCCCGGCGCGCGGTCGAAGCGCCTCGAACAAGGCCCGCGACGTCTCCCGGCCGTCGGGGGCCCTCGCGGCGTCCTCGCGGATTAAAATATCCTCGTACCAAAGCCTGTTCATCGCCGCGACCCGCTCCCGAGCCGCGTCGTACTCCACCCGGCGCTCGCGACGGATCGACTGGGGGACCAACTCCTCCAGCCACTCCCACCGCGCGACGCTGGCGACGGAGACCAGCAATTCCAGCGCCCCGCGGTCGCGACGCTCGCGAGGGTCCAGCGCCAGGAAGAACTCGCCGTCGCGGACCGCGGACTCCCGCGCCAGCCGGACCCCCCGGCCGCCGACCATCACCCCGGTCCCCTCCGACCCTCGCCGTCTGACGACCCGGTCGGGATAGGCCAGGACCAGCAGCTTCAAAAGCGCCTCCTCGCGAGCCTCCGCGGGGAGGTCGGCCGGCTCGGCGGACGCCAGCCGAGAGCCCAGCCGGACCAGGTCGTCGCGGACCCGGGCCGTCTGGCGGGCGGCGGCGGGATCGATCCCCCGGTCGACCAGCGACGGCGAGAACCGCGACGCCTCGGCCTCCGCCAGCAGGTCGAGCCGGTCGAGCAGGTCCGACGCCCCCCGCCGACCGCCGGAAGGACGACGCGCGAGGACGTCCTTCTCCGAGAGCAACGCCGCCAGGGCCGCGCCCTCGCGAAGCAGCCCCGCGTCGGCCGCGGCGAGGAGCAGCCGGGCGAGCCGGGGATGGACGGGAAGCGTCAGCATGCGTTCGCCCATGGGCGTGATCCGCCGCGCGGTCGGGTCGAACGCCCCCAGCCGCGCCAGAAGCGCCTCGGCCGCGTCGATCCGGTCGGGCTCGGGGGCCTCGTACCAGGCGAATCCGCGAGGGTCGGTCACGCCCCAGGAGTGGAGCGTCAGGAGCGTGGGGCCCAGGTCGACGCGACGGACTTCGGGCGTCTCGAACGGCTCGCGCAGGGCGTGGTTCTGCTCCGACCAGAGCCGCAGGCAGCGGCCCGGCGCCGTCCGTCCGGCGCGGCCGGCGCGCTGGTCGGCGGAGGCCCGGCTGATCGGTTTGAGGTCGAGTCGATCCAGCCCGCGGACGGCGTCGTGGCCGGCCACCCGCGCCAGGCCGGAATCGACCACGGCCGTCACGCCGTCGATGGTGAGCGAGGTCTCGGCGATGTTGGTCGCGAGTATGATCTTGCGTCGATCCGAAGGCCGGAGCGCCGCGTCCTGCTCCTCGGAGGACAAGGAGCCGTGCAAGGGGAGGACGACCGCGCCGCGGGCGGCGGCGATCGGCGCGAGCGCCGACCGGGCGCGGCGGATCTCGCCGGCGCCGGGGAGGAAGGCCAGGACGTGGCCGCGGTCGGCGGGATCGGCCAGAAGCTCGGCGACGGCCGCGGCGACGGCCTCGGGGTCGGCCGGTCGGAGGACGTCGCGGTGCGAGACGGCGACCGGGAACGTCCGCCCGGCGACCTCGACCACCGGCGCGTCCAGGAACGCGGCGACCGGCGCGGCGTCGAGCGTGGCCGACATCACCACGATCCTCAGGTCGGGCCGGACCTCGCGGCGGACCTCGCGCAGCAGCGCCAGCGCCAGGTCGGTGTGCAAGCTCCGCTCGTGGAACTCGTCGAGGACGACCGCGGCGACGCCTTCCAGGAACGGATCGGCGAGGAGGCGACGGGCGAGGATCCCTTCGGTCATGACGACGAGGCGGGAGTCGGCCGAGGCGCGGCGGTCGAAGCGGACGTGGTGGCCGACCTCGCGCCCGAGGGTCCAGCCCTGCTCGAGGGCGATCCGGGCGGCGGTGGAGCGCGCGGCGACCCGTCGAGGCTGAAGCACCAGGACCGCCCCCTCCCCGCCGCGGCGGACCATCGCCGGCGGCACCCGGGTCGTCTTGCCCGAGCCGGGCGCGGCGACCAGGACCAGGACCCCGCGATCGTCCAGGGCGCCCAGGATTCGAGGCAGTTCGGGATCGATGGGGAGCGGGGTCATGGGGTGGCGGGCCGGTGGGTCTTCGAAACGCGACGAAGCGGGGGCGTCCCGCTTCGTGGTGGCTTGCTCCGAGACGTCCAGCGTAGCGTCAGCCGCGGATCTTGAGAACCGGGACCAGGCGGTTGTGGACGAACTTGTAGTAGGTGCCGTTGGGCCTGCGCATCTGGCCGTCGCTGGAGTGGCCGCGGGCGAAGCCGGCGAAGGCGTACTGGGTGTTGTCGTTGGCCTTGAACCTGACCTGCCCCTGGCGGCCGGCCATCCGGTTGAAGCCGTCGCCGGCCTTGAGGGTGGTGTCGCCGAACCAGCCGTGCAGCAGGGTGAAGCCGCCGCCCCCCTGGACGACGTTCCTCCGCCGCTGACCCATGCCGCCGTTGATGGTGGCGGGGACCGCCACGTCGTTGTCGACCGTGATCTGGTTGTTGGCCTTGGAGCCCTGGATGAGGATCTGCGAGAGCGCGAACGGGTCGGGCTGGATCGAGTCCAGGACGCCGTTGACGAACACCTGGAGGTTCTGCGACGGCGGGATGGTCGGGGCCTCGACCTGCTTGACCTCGATCGTGTCGGTGCCGCGGTAGTTCTTGGGGTGGGGGGTCGGGGTGGCGATCAGGACGTCGCCGATCTGGCGGACCGCGCCGGTGGTCCCGGCGGTGTAGACCCGGAAGCTCCGGGCGACGGTCGAGCCGTCGGCCGGGTCGGTGGCGGTGACGGTGATCGTGGCCGACTCGCCGGGCCGGGCGGCGGTGGCGTCGATCAAGAGCGCGCCGTTGGGGTTCTGGTCGGAGATCGTCGAGGAGGTGATCGTCACCGGGTTGACCGGCACCGAGTTCTCGCCCTGCGAGTTGGGGATCGTGGAGATCTGGGACATCTTGGTCAGGGTGTCGAGCCCGGCGACCTGCTGACCGAAGATGGTGTACTTCTGGTTGAGCGACGGCTGGGGCCCGAAGGTGATGAAGAACTGGGCGTCGCTGGAGTTGGGTTGGCCGGTGTTGGCCATCGCCAGTTGGCCGAAGCTGCTGAAGTCGACCGCGGGGTTGACCTCGATGCCGATCGCCGGCACGCCGCTGGACGACGAGGTGCTGGTGGGGCTGTCGGAGCCCCCCTGGGCGACGAAGCCCTGGAGGATCCGCGGGAAGTAGCGGCCGGTGTCGACGTAGTAGCCGTCGTTGCTGAAGTTGGTGATCCGGTCGACGGTCTGGGGGGCGACCTGGGGGAAGAACTGGAAGGTGAGGGGCTCGTTGAGGATGGTCGGATCGCCGGCGCCGGCGGAGAGGTGCTGGACGTCGATGGTCCAGAACTGGCCGTCGGCGACGGCGACCTTGATGTCGGGATTGTCCGAGGAGGCGGTGAACTTCTGGGTGGCCGCGCCGCTGGCGGAGCCGTCGAGGGTCAACTGGTAGCCCTGCCCGGCGGTGGTCGCGACGTCGGCGATGGGCGCCAGCGAGGCGGTCAAGAGTTGGCGGCCCTCGAGCGATTCCAGGGAGGGCCGGCGCTTCACCCGCGTGGCGTGGGCGGCCGGCCCGCCCGCGAGCGGGCCCGCCGCGAGCGGACGTTTCCAAAGGATCCGGTGCCACATTGCGCTGCCTCCTGCCGCCGACCGTCTCGTCCCAATTCCGTCCCGATCGCCCCGCCGCGACCGCGTCCGGCGTCACGGGGGGCGTCGCCCGTCCGTTCAAGGGGTTGTATCGACCGCCGGGGATTTTGGCCTTGAATCCGAATCGGGCCGGAGTCCGCAGTCCGCCGGGCGGCGGCGCGGGGCGTTGACAACGGCGGCGGGGGGGCCTATAGTGGCGGAGTCCCGCGGCTCAAGCATGCACCCGTCGGGAATCACGTCTTCCGGCGTCTTGGCCGCCTCGGTTCGTCGTTTTCGGATGCGCATGGACGTTTTGTTGGGGGATGAGCCCCTTTGAGCGTGTACGAGCCTCCCCACGTCCCCCCCGACCCTTCCGAAGGCCGCGCGACCCAGGCGGGCGCGCGCGTCCGGGAGGCCGCGCGCCCGTCCGGCGGCGGATCGGGGCTGGAGCCCGAGTCCTCGGCCTCGGCCGACGCGCCGACGACCGCGCGCGGCTCCAGCGTCGACTCGAGGCGCGCGGCGGTCGTCCCTCCCGCGGCGGCGATGCCCCGTCCCGGGGACGTCCTGGGGGTGTTCCTGCTGGAGGAGGCCATCGGCGCCGGCGGCATGGGCGCGGTCTTCCGCGCCCACGACGTGACGCTCGACCGCGAGGTGGCGCTCAAGCTCCTGCCTCCCGACCAGGTGGGGGATCCCGAGGTCGTCCAGCGGTTCCACCAGGAGGGGCGGTCGGCGGCGCGGCTGGACCACGAGAACATCGCCCGGATTTACAGCCTGGGCCAGGACGGGCCGTACCACTTCATCGTTTTCGAGTACGTCGCCGGCGAGACGATCCGCCGCCGGGTCGACGACCGGGGGCCGATGACGGTCGCCGAGACCGTGGACGTGGCGCTTCAGATCGCCCAGGCGTTGGTCCACGCCGCGCTGCGGGGGGTCGTCCACCGCGACGTGAAGCCCTCGAACATCATCATCACCCCCGAGGGCCGGGCCAAGCTGGTCGACATGGGCCTGGCCCGCCGGTTCGAGCGTCAGGGGGACCGCGCCGGGTTGACCCAGACCGGGATGACCCTGGGGACGTTCGACTACATCAGCCCCGAGCAGGCCCGCGACCCGCGGGACGTGGACGTCCGCGGCGATTTGTACTCGCTGGGCTGCACCATGTTCCACATGCTGACCGGCCGGCCGCCGTTCTCCGGCGGGACGGTGCTGCAGAAGCTGTTGCAGCATCAGGAGGAGCCGCCGCCGGACGTCCGCGAGCTGAACCCCGAGGTTCCGCCGGAGCTGGCGCGGGTGCTGGCGCGGCTTTTGGCCAAGGACCGCGACCGCCGGATTCAGACGCCGGAGCAGTTGGCGCGCGAGCTTTTGGGGGTCGCCGGCCGTCGCGGGATCCCCCTGCCCCGGTTCGAGGCCGCGGCGGCGGTCGTCGAGCGGCCGGCGTGGGAGCGTCCGCTGGCGTTCGCGACCGCGGCCGGGTTCCTGCTTTTGGCGGCCGGGCTGTTCTACTGGGGGCGCGAGCTGCTGGATCCCTCGGCCTCCACTCCGGTGGTGGAGTATCCGTCGCTGAGCGACTCGCGGCCCGCGACGTCCCCGCGGCCGACGACCGCGACGGCGGGCCCCGCGGCCGCGTCGTCGTCGCCGCGGAAGATCGACGCGAGGCCGGGCGACGATCTGGCGGCGATCCTGGCCTCCGCCCCGCACAAGTCGGTGGTCACGCTGGTCGAGGACGGGCCCTACCTGCTGACCGGCCGCGCCCCGGCCGCCCGCGGGGAGCCGCGCGACCTGACGATCCGGGCCCAGGCCGGCAAGCGGCCGGTCCTGCGGTTCGTCGCCGACGCCGCCGGGGTCGGCCGGTCGGGTTCGGCCCTCCTGACGTTCGCGCGCGGGCGGATCGTCCTTGAAGGCCTGACCTTCGAGGCCGACGGCCGGGCGCTCGACGACCGGATCGCCGCGATCGTCCTGGACGACGCGGAACTCCAACTCATCGGCTGCGCCTTCAGACGCGGGGGCGGGCCGGGGATTCCGGCGGTCCTCGGCCGAGTGGCGCGGCCGGAGGCCCCCGGCGGCCGGCCGCCGGCGATCGTGGCGCGGCGGTGCCATTTCGACCCCGGGGCCGCGGCGATCGAATGCCGGGGGCCGGCGGACGTCAAGCTCTTCGACTGCACCTTCGGCCCCGGCGGATCGGCCGTCGTCCTCGCCGCCGCCGGATCGACCGACCCTCGCGACGTCGCCGCCTCGCGGTGCAGCTTCATGGCCGGCGCCGCGCCGGTGTTCCAGGTCCGCGGGCCTCGGGCGGACTTCCGGGTCGACGACTGCGTGCTGGCCCCGGCCGACGCCTCGGCCGTCGACCGCGCCTTGGTCCTGGCCGATTCCGCCCGCGACCTGGAATGGCTCGGCCGCGGCAACCTCTACGGCGGGTTCGACGCCTTCCTGAAAATCGCCGGCCGGCCCGCCTCCGAGGACGCCGCGACCGACTTCGACCGCTGGCGCGCCGGCCTTCGCGAGGACCGCTCGATCCTGGCGGACTCGCCGGTCTGGGACTCGCCCGACCCCGCCGGCGATCTGGCCCGAGGGCCCGACGCCCCCGCCCGCGCCTTCCGGCTCGCCGCGGCCGAGGATCGGCCGACCGCCGTCGGCGCGCGCAAGGGGCCCTTCGGGGCCTTGATCGTCGAGCCCGCCCCGATCCGCCCGGCGGCCGACGCCCCGGCCGTCGCGACCCTCCCTCCCGCGCTGGGGTCCTCGGAGGGGTCGGCCGAGGTCTCGACCCCGACCGTCGTCCCGACGCCGATCGCCGACGTCCCGGCGGTCAAACCGCCCCCGACGACGGCGAACCCGAGCGTCGCCCTGGCGGACCCCGGACCCATGGACGTTCCGACGATGCCCCCCATGACCACCGCGGAGCCGGTCGAGGTCGAACCGACGCCGACGACCCCGCCCTCGGTCGTCGAACCGAAGCCGGCCCCGGCCGCCGTGGCGGCCGACGCCGCCGGCGAGGAAGACCTGGTCCGCGGCGCCGAGCAGCTTCAAAGCATGCTCGCGGCCCCGGCGCGCGGGGGGGACGGCGGCGAGCTGCGCCTGGCCGCGGGGGCCGACCTGGAATTGACGACCCTGACCCTGCCGCCGGGCGACTGGACGATCGCCGCCCAGCCCGGCGGCCGTCGCCCCCGGCTGCGGTTCCACGCCTCCCCGTTCGACTCCTCCACCGGCTGGACGGCCCTCTTCCAGGTCCGCTCCGGCGGCTTGACGCTCCGGGGGCTGGACCTTCAGGTGGAGGACGCCGACCATCAGTCGACCGCCCGGCTCGCCGCGGCCTGCGTCGCGCCCGGGGCGTCGCTGGAGTTGGTCGACTGCACGGTGAGCGTGACGGGCAAGGCCCCGGCGCGGGCCGCGATCGTCGTCCCGCCGCCCCGCGATCCGTCCGGGGCCGAAGCGGTCGAGTCCGCCCTGGTCAGGCTCCGCGACGCCTTCGTCCGAAGCGACGGCGACGTGATCTTCGCGTCGGCCGGCCGACGCCTGGACGCTCGGTTCGAGAACGCGGTGATCGCCGCCGACGGCGGCCTCCTGCGCGGTCAGGGGGGCGGCGGCCGATCGCCCGAGGGCCCCTCGCTGACCATGAGGCTCGACCGCGTCCTCGCCCGCGTCAAGGGGGGCGTGGTCCACCTGGAGGGCTCGGCCAGCGAGCCGGGCCTGCCGATGGCCGAGGTCGTCGCCCGCGACTCCGTCTTCAGCACCGGCGACGACGGCGCCCCCCTGCTCCGCGTCGACGGCCGCGGCCGCTCCGACGACCTGGCCGACCGCATCCGATGGACCGGCGACGACGTCGGCTACCACGGCGTGACCACCTACCGTGCCGACGACTCCGGCCGCATCGGCGTCTCCCCCAAGCGCTACGCCCGCTCCGACTGGCTCATGAGCTTCGACGCCCGCGACGACCAGCCGACCCTGGACGTCGAGTTCGCCGACGACGAGGCCCCCTCCCTCCCCGCCCGCGAGCTGACCCCCGCGTCCCTTCGCCTCTCCCCCCGCGGCCCCGCCCCCGCCCGCGGCCCCGACTTCGACGCCGTCCCCTCCCCGCCCGCGGTCGGATCGTGACGGAAAACCCTCCTCATCACCCCTCGTCCACCGCCAGTTCCATGAGTTCGGCGCGGCCGTCGAGGATCCGGCGGAAGGCGTCGGTGCCGTTGCGGGCGTCGAAGCGGGCGGCGATTCCCTCGGCCTGGTCCTGGAACCAGCCGCCGAGGCGCTCCAGGTCGGAGCGGCCGTCGGCGTCGGCCGGGGGCGGGCCGGCGGGGAGGCGGAGCTTCATCCGAGCCTTGCCGAGCTTGAGCATCCGATCGGTCCAGAGCTTCGCGGCCAGCAGGAACTGGAAGCGGTTGTCGCTGGAGACCGAGGCCAGCGCGCCCGGCAGGTGGCGTTCCACCATCGCCTTCGCCCGCGCCGGCTCTCCGGCCAGGCTCTCGAACTCCAGGTGATGCGCGTGCGAGGCCACGAACTGCGGGCCGCCCCGAACCATCTTGTAGCCGCGCTGGTGCGCGGCCCTGGCGTCGTCGAGCCGCTTGAGATGGAGATACGGGACCAGAAGCCGGCCGAAGGCGATGTGCGGCTGCTCGGAGCAGGTGAGCCTGCCGGAAAGGAGCGGTTCGGCGGCGTCCAGCGCCTCCGGCCACTGGCGGAGGAAGCGGTGGTAGCCCGCGTCGCCGTGGGCGACGCAGGCGACGCAGTCGCTCAGGTGGTCGCGACGGCACTTCCGGTAGCGCGCGTCGGCCTCGGCCGCCCGCTCGCGGTCGCCCATGTGTTGATACAGGTCGCGCTTGATGTACCAGACGGCGTGCATCGTCGAGCCCGCCTCGCGGTACCGGCGCTCCATGTCGTCGAACAGCCGCAAGAGGCGCGGCAGCGGGACTTCGGAGAAGTCCAGCACGTTGTTCGCGACCCACTTGTACTGCCAAAGGATGTCGAAGTCGGAGAAGCGATCCGGCGCGCGGTCGAACTGGGCCAGCTTCCAGGAGAAGGCGACCAGAAGCACGTCGATTCGGCCGGAGAACGTCGCCGTCTCGGCGAGGTCCCCCCGCAATCGGTAGCCGAGCTCGACGTCCTCGAGCATGTCGGCCAGGCGGACGGCCTCTTCCAGAAGGGCGAGCTTGGCGGGGCCGCGGGGGAGCCGCCACGCTTGTTCCTGAATCTCCTCGATCCGCGCGCGGGGGTCGGTCACGGCTGGGGCTCCTGGCGGTCGGCGAGCAGGTCGAGCAGACCGGCGAGGCCCCTGCTGAGCAGGCCGAGTTCGCCGGAGGAGAGGGGTTGGTGGGCCAGCATCAGCCCCTGGACGTACAGGACCTCGGCGGCCCTCGCCAGCGCCTGACGGCTCTTGATCGTCGCCAGGCGCCGGATCATGGGGTTGGAGGCGTTGAGGACCAGCATCGTGTGGGCGACCGGGCCGCGGCCGGCCGCGATGCTGTCGAGCAGTCCTTGAAAGAGCGGGTCGGCCGTCTCCTTGCTCTGCTCCAGCGAGCGCAGGAAGCGGGCGTCGGACCCCGCCTGATACAGGGCGGGCATGTCCGACGGCCGGAACTTGCGGGCTTCCGGCCGGCATCGGAACGGCCGAAGCGCCTCGGTCGCCGCGTCCAGAAGCGCGTGGAACGCCTCTTGCTCGTCAAGGTCCAGCTCGTCGAACTCCTGCGCCAGGTTTTCCGGCTCGACCCGCTGCAAGACGACGTCGGGGCGGACTTCCGGCAGCCTCGCCAGCAGTTCCGGCTCGTAGACGTAGCCGGCGTTGACCAGGGTGAGCCCTTGCGACGACGCCACCTTGGCGAGTTGATGATAGATCGATACGTCGTCGACGTAGCGGACGACCGCCCCGTCCTCGCATAGTTCGCGGACGGTCAGGCGGCCGCGGGTGGTCTCGAAGGGGAGCCAGTCGACGAAGAGGCGGAAGCACTCGTCGTCCTGGGCGGCGAGGGCCTTGATGGCGAGGTGGTGGATCTCCAGGAACCGCCGGAAGCGGTCGCCGCGGCGTTTGGCCATGTCGACCAGGCTGTCGCGAAGCGACTCGCCCAATTCGGCCCGGGCGGCTTCGAGGCGGTCGTCCTCGTAGAAGCCCTCGCGGGAGGCGGTGGGGCGAAGGTCGTCGGCGTTGACGACGGCGCGGGCGAAGAAGGCCCAGTCCGGCAGCAGGTCGTCGACCGAATCGCCCAGGAACATGTTCTTCAAATAAACGCGGTGGCCGCGACGCGAGTTGAGGTTCGCCGGGTGCGCCAGGACGAACGCCACGCCGTCGACCCCGCCGGCCCTGGAGCGGATGGGGATGGCGTCGAGGAACCGTTCGTCGAAGGTCTTCTCGCCGAACCGCAAGAGCGCCCGGGTCCGCTCGTCCTCGTCGGCGAACTCGGCGCGCCAGGGGGCGCCGTCGCGGTTGACGACGCGGGACGACTTGCCGCATTCGACGTGGACGGGAAACGGCAGGAGCGCTCCGTAGTGGAACGCGGCGTCGGTGACGGCTTCCGCCGTGAAGAACTCCTCGCGGCCGGGGCGGCAGGTCAGATAGACCTGGGTGCCGGGGGCGACGTCGGCCTCCAGCGTCCGCGTCGCGTAAGTGCCGTCGACCCTGGCGCGCCATTCGACGGCCGGGGCGTGCTCGCGGGCGCTTCGGGTGACGACGACGATCTCGTCGCTGACCACGAAGCAGGAGAGCAACCCGATGCCGAACTGGCCGAGGAAATCGCCGGTGCGTCGGCCTTGCTCGTCGCGCTTGGAGCTTTGGCCGATGGTGGCCAGAAGCGCGTGCAACTCGGCCTCGGTCAGCCCGACGCCGTCGTCGCGGGCCTCCAGCATCGGCGGGCCGCCGCCCCTGGCGACGACCGTGAGCCGAATCTCGCCGGGACACGCCGGGTCGAGCGCCCGTCTCGCGGTGATGGCGTCCACCGCGTTCTGGAGCAGTTCCCGGACGAACACCTCCGGGCGGCTGTAAAGGTGGTTCGAGAGGAGGTCGATGATCCCCCTCAGGTTCACCTGGAAGCGATGATCCAAGGGAGACTCCCATCTCGATCCGATCCAAGGTCGCGCGTTGGCCCTCCCTCAACGATAGCCGCCCGCGCGCGCCCCGGCAACGCGGCGCGCTGAGGATTTCCGCGCGGGGGAAAAGAGGCGGAAGCCGCCGGCGCGTGTCCCTCGTGCCGACATGCCAGGCCGGTTAGGATGGCGATGGGACGCGAGTTCGGATCCCCGCCCCTATTCTCCGCCTCGCCCCCCATTCTTCGCCTCCCCAGGACTGATGCCGAGGAAATCACCGACCCCGCGCCGCCCCCGACCCTTTCCTCCCACGAGGGAATCCAATGGGCCCTGGATGCCGCTTCGTCGCCATGGTCGCCTGCCTCGTCCTTTCCGGCTGCGCCAAGCCCGCGGCTGACACGATAAGCGGCCTCTACGGCGCGCCATTGCCCGCGAACGTCAAGGTCGTGCATTACTACGGCGAGGCCATGGGGATGGACCCCTCCTTCGCCTGGGTCCTCTCTCCCATCGACGACGCCTACTTAAAGCAAATGATCAAGGCCACCGGGTTGAAGGCTCCCGCCGCCGGACAACGGCCCTCAAGCGCCCGCTACGGCTTTCCGAGATGGTGGAGCCATGATCGGATCGAGGCGCTGCCGGAGGTCTATTTCGACGACGGCCAGGGCCTGCGCCGAATCTGGGTGGACCGGGAGAATGATCGGCTCTACGTCGAATTCGTGGGCACCTGACCGTGGGCCGATTCCGTGAGATCTGGGTTGCGGTCGACGTCCACGCGACCTGGGGTGATGAGTCGAAATCGACAAGCCCTCCGATCCGTCCGCCGCCGCGGTCGGGAACGGGATCGGTCGGCGAGGCGTCCATGTTCCACCAGCGCTCCATGAGCGGTTCCGGCGGTCGCGCGTGCTTGGAGTCGGTTCGCGGCGACTCCGAAATGAGGTCGGCGCGGCGCTTGACGTGGGCCCGATCCGCCTCGCCGCGGGAGGCGATGGTTCGACTCTCCCGGGTCGTCGCCGGGCCCGCGACAAGCGCCGCGAGAACCATGGCGAGGGCCGCGGGGACGATCCGAGTCGTCAGGGTCGGGCCCCCTTTTCGTCGCGTGATCGACGGGACGGCCCGCGCCTCGCGCGCCCGCCTCCGCCCCGCCCGCGACATTATGGGGCGCCCGCGGAGGAGTCCAGGACGGGCCGATTCGCGGCCAGGCCCAGAGGTTCGGGAGAATCGCCGGGATCGGCGATCGGGCTTTTGACCGCCGCGCGGCGCGCTTCAACCGTCCTCCGCCAGTTCCTCGCGGATCGCGATCATGACGGGGGCATTGATCGCGAGTACTTGAACGGTTGCCCGGCCGACGGCGGTGAGACCGACGAGCGCGAGGCCGTCCCATGAGAAATGGTCGTCCCAGCGGTCGCGTCGAGGGTTGAACAAGCGGGTCAAGGATCCGTCGATCGGATTCAACCCGGCGATGTTGGGGCCCTTGTACCGATTGCAGTGCGGACAGGATAGGGCCAGGTTGTCGAACTCCGTCCGTCCCCCGTGCTGCTTGGCCGTGACGTGGTCGATCGGGAACGTCAGCCGCGAACCCTCGGGCGGCAGACGGCAATACTCGCAACGATCCTGGGCTCGCCGCCACGCCCGCCGTTCCAGGTCGGACGTCATCGGAACTCAGGGTTGTAGGCCGTGGGACTTCAGCGACCGTCGAGCCTTGGACCGGAGGATCGTGAGAAAGGCGTCGGCCCGAAGGTACTCATCCAACTCGGCGCGTTCCGCGGGGCCCAAGCGCCCTTCCTGGTTTTTCTCCAACAGCGCGGCGACTCGCTCCTGGTCCGATTTCGCGAAGGCGAGCGCGAGGATCGAGCGGGCGGCCTCGGGGGTCCAGGACGGATCGTCGGGGTTGATGATCCGGCCGAGGATCGCCGCGCCCGTCTGGCTCCACGCCTCGATCGAAAGGGTTTCCGCGGCCATGGGTTCCTCCTTGCCTCGGGGTCGCCGTTACTTCGCGTTGGGGTTGAACTGGCGGAAGGGGACGCGTTTGTAGACGACCAGTTGGGAGACGCGGAGGCCGCGGAGGCGGGCCTCGATGGGCATCATGAAGGCGTAGTCGCCGGGGCGGATCAGCTTGGAGTCGCCGCGGGTGATCTGGGTGACGGTGATGCCGCTCGGGTCCTCCGGCAGGATCGTCGCCACCACGTTGCCGGGCACCACCAGTCGCATCGGCTGGGGAAAGACCAACTGGCCGACGACGTGCAGCCGACCGGGATTGCCGCCGACCCCCGCGGGGACCGGATAGGCCCAGCCGTAGAGCAACTGCTGGCCGGCGTAGTCCCAGGCGTTCATGTAGCGGTTGAAGCCCGGATCCAGCGTCGTCACCACCATGTTGTTGGGGAGCACCTCGTTGTACGTCGGCGCCACCAGGTCGCGGTCGGCGCCCTCGAAGTAGTCGACGTGGTTGGTCCTGACGACGTTCGAGCCCGGATTGAAGCCGATGGCCTCCACCAACGCCTGGGGGGAGATCGAGTCGGGACTGCCGGGCCAGCGGATCAGGAACTCCTGGACGTCCTCAAGGGCGATCGGGAACTGCTGGCCGATGTGGTTCTGAATCACGATCCAGCGCTCGGTGGCGTTGACGATCTCGCCCCAGGCGCCCTCCGGCGGCGCCGGCGGCAGTCCCGGCGCGCCTTGCCTGGGACGTCCCGCCAGCGCGTCGGCCAGCGCCCGTTGCAAGGGGCCTCCGGCGGGGTCCTGCGCGACGGCCCGCGGCTGAAGAAGCGCCAGCCAGGCCGCGGCCGCCGCCAGCCCCAGCCCCAGGGCGGTCGCGATCCGGAGTCGTCCGTCGTGGAGCCGTCTCGTCGCGCCCATGGCCTTCCCCCTCCCTTCGATTCGATCCCGACGTCCCGAAGCGCGTCCCGTCGATCGTTCGGCGCGCACGCCTCCCCACCATCCACGATAGCCGCGCGGCGCGATCGCGGCAACGCGACGGACGACGGTTTTTCGACGACGGACGTGGTTCAGTCGGCGGGCCGCCAGCCTTCCTTCATGAGGGCCTCGCGCGCGGCGACGGCGTCCGGGGAGTTCATCGCGAGTACTTCCACCGTGGTTCGACCGACGGCCGTTCGGCCCACGATCGTCGCGGCCGACCAGGTGAAATGCTTCCCCCATCGATCCCGTCGGGGGTTGAACAGCCGCGTCAACGCGCCGGTCGCGGGGTCGTAACCCGCGACGTTCGGGCCCTTGTGGGCGTTGCAACGCGGACAGGAAAGCGCCAGGTTGGCGGCTTCGGTCTCACCGCGGTGTTGTCGGGCCCTGACGTGGTCGACGGGGAACGCGAATTCGACGGCTGATTGAGGGAGGCGGCAGTATTCACAACGCCCCTCCGCCCGATCCCGGACCTGGTCCCACAGCGACTTCATCGCGCCTCAGGGTTCCAGTCCGGCCCGCTTCAGCGAGAGTCGGGCCTTCGACTTGAGGATGGAGACGAAGGCGTCGGCGCGAAGGTATTCGTCGAGTTCGGCCCGTTCGGCGTCGGAGAGCCGGCCGTCCTGGTTGCGGGCCAGGAGGTCCGCGACGCGATCGCGGTCGGCTTGTGGGAACGAAAGTCCGAGGATGCCGCGCGCGGCGTCGGGACTCAAGGAGCCGTCGTCGGGATTGATGAGTCGGCCGAGGATGGCGACGGCGCTCGCGTTCGTCGCGGGAGGGGACTTCAAGTTCGTCGCCATGGGTTCCTCCGTTCCCATCGACCCGGCCCGGCGTCTGAACAGGCCGGCGCGTGCGTCTCTCCTTTACGATAGCCGCGCGTCGCGGGCGCGGCAACGCGACGGTGAGCGTCACATAAGTTGGTGAGACAGGCGTTCAGTTTGCGGAGACATC
>CALCIB010000066.1 GCA_937907525.1 uncultured Planctomycetales bacterium
CTCATCTGACCGCTCCGCGGTCTGTCTTCCCCCGCGAGGGGGGAAGACGTCGGAAGAAACGGCCTTCCCCCCTGGCGGGGGAAGGTGGCCCGAAGGGCCGGATGAGGGGGAGGACAAGCAAGAGGGCCGTTGAGATCCCGAGCCGATCGGCCGGGCCTCCGCGAATTTCGACGGCCTTCTCGCGTGTCGTCCCCCTCATCTGACCGCCGCGCGGTCTGTCTTCCCCCGCGAGGGGGGGAAGACCGTTTTCGAACGCCCTCACTCCACCGGCCGTTCGTCGCGGCGGCTGAGGAGGTAGGCGAGCAGGTCGTCGAACTCGGCCTCGGGGATCTGCTGGGCGAGGTCGGCCGGCATGGGGGATTGCTGGACGGTCTGGCGCTCCTCGACCTCGTCGGCGGGGACGCGGACCTCCTTGCCCTGGGCGTCGGCCATGACGAGGACCTTGCCCTCCTCGCGAAGCAAGAGCCCGGAGACGACGCGGCCGTCCTCCAGGGCGAGGACCGTGGTCCGGAACATCTGGTCGACGTTGCGGTTGGGGTCGAGCACGTCCTCCAGGATCCGGTCCAGGCCGCGGCTGCCGACGCCGTCGAGCTGGGGGCCGACCCGCTCCCCCTTGCCCTCCATCTGGTGGCAGACGCCGCAACGGACCTCGAAGACCTTGGCGCCGGCGGCGACGTCGGCCGTCGCCCTGGCGAAGCCCTCGCGACGGTCGTCGATCAGGGCCTTGATGTTCTCGTCGGCCGGCGGCAACCCGGCCAGGAGCTTGGCGACGCGGGCGGCCAGATCGTCGATCCCGACGTTCTCAAGGCCGATCATGATCGGCCGCTGTTGAAGCAGACGGGCCGACGCCTTGCCGTCGGCGACGGCCTTCAAAAGCGCCTCGCCGCCGTCCTTGCGACGCACCAGGGCCGCGGCGGCGGTGTACTGGATCCGCTCGGGGATCGTCGCCAACGCGGCGATGATCGCGTCGCGCGCCTCCGGCCTGTCGATCGCCGCCAGCGCCACGGCCGCGGCCTCGCGCGGCTCCGACGGCAGCGCGCCGTCCTCGAGCGTCCCCTTGAGTCTCCCCAGCGCCCGCGTCACGTCCAGCGCCACCACCGCCGACAGCGCCTCCGCGCGGCGGTCTTCCGGCAGGTCGTCGCGGGTGGAGACGGCCTCCAGGGCGGGGACCGCCTCCTTGAGCTGGAACTCGCCGGCCGCCTCGATCCCCCGCTTCACCCGGCCGGCGTCCGGGGACTTCAGCAAGCCGTCGACCAGTACGACGGCCAGCGCCCGCAGGTCGGCCGGCGCCTCGACGCCGCGCTCGGCAAGGCCCTGGCGAACCTCCTTGAGCGCCTCGAAGAGCGCGTCCTCGCCGCCGGGCCGGTCCAGCCCCCGCGCGTAGGCCGTCAGCGACGCCAAAAGCGATTCCTCGCCGTAGCGCGCGACGTGGTGCAGGTAACGGCCCACGTCCTTCGGACTCTCCCTCGCGTTCTGGAGACGAGCCATCAGAAACGCCGACGCCCGGGCGTCGGGGACCGCGACCGCCGCGTCGGCCAGGTCCGCGCGGTCCTCGTCGCCGAGAGTCATGCCCGCCAGGCCGGGCCAGACGTTCGGCGTCGAAAGCTGGTCCCGCAGCGCCTTCCGCGCGGTGTAGAGCAGATGAGTGTCCTCGGCCGACGTCGACCGCCTTAGATCCAGCAGCGGGCGGACGAAGGCCAGTTCCGGATGCGCCCCCAGGACCTCGGCCGCGGCGCGGCGGACGTGGGCGCTGGACGAGCTTAGCGACTCCAGCGCGAACCCGCGGGTCGCCTCCGACAGCGCCGGGCGGTCGACCAGGATTCGGAGGGCGTGGATCGCGACCGCCTCCGACGCCGCGTTCCCGACGGTCGCCATCAGCGTCTCGTCGTCAAGCGCCGCGAACCGTTCGAGGGCCCAAAGCGCGTGGACCTGGGCCGTGGCCCCGGCCTCCCGCGACAAGGAGCGCTCCTTGAGCTTCTTGACCGCCTCCTCGCCGCCGCGGGCGACGAGTTGGTTGGTCGCGCTGACGCGGACGGGGAGGATGGGGTTCTTCAAGTCCTCGATCAACTCGTCGACGCTCGACCTGGTGCGGTCGACGGCCTCCGGCGAGGGGATCGGCCGGGAGCCGTCGCCCTTGTAGACGATCCGCCAGATGCGGCCGCTGGTCCGGTCGCGGCCGGGGTGGGTCAGCGGGACCTCGTAGTGGCCGATGATCCGGTTGTAGAAGTCCGAGACGTACATCGCGCCGTCGGGGCCGATCTGCATGGAGACGGGGCGGAACCAGTTGTCCTCGCTCCAGACGAAGTCGGGCTGTTCGATCCCCCTGGGGGTCGAGCCATGCCATTCGATCTTGTCCATGTTGATGCGGTTGGTCACCACGTTGCCGATCATCGCGAAATCGCGGTACTCGGCGGGGAACGGCTCCGACGGCGCGACGACGACGCCGCAGATGGCGGTCGAGCCGTGGTCGTGGGTCACCATCTCCGGCGCGAAGCCCAATCCGTCGTCGGGCTTGCCGAAGCTGGGGTAGTAGCCGCCTCGGATCAACTGGTAAATCGGCTTGCTGTGGCAGTCGGCCGAGTAGAGGTAGCCGGAGGGGTCGAACGTCAGGCCGAAGGGGTTGACCTGGCCGTGGGTGATCTGCTGGACGTGGGAGCCGTCGGGTCGCATCCGGTAGACGTTGCCGGAGTTCATCGTCACGGCCTGTTTGTCCGACCCGGCCAGTTCCGACGTGTTGGAGAAGCCGTGGCAGGCGTAGATCCAGCCGTCGAACCCCCAGGTGAACGAGTTGGTCATGCCGTGGGTGTCGCGATGGCCGATCGACTGGTACGCCGGCTCGCGGACGTCGGCCTTGCCGTCGCCGTCGGAGTCCTTCAGCCTCCAGATGTTGGGAATGCCGTGGACGAGCGCCTCGTCGGCGGAGGGGAGCGGCAGGACGCCGATGGGGATGTTGAGGCCGTCGGCGAAGGTCTCGATCTTGCGCGCGCGGCCGTCGGGACCGAAGTCGGAAAGGATCTTGACGGTGTCGCGGGGCTTGCTGCCGTCCTCGACGGGATAGGGGTATTCGCGGGTGTCGGTGACCCAGAGCCGCCCCTTGTCGTCAAAGGCGATGTTCATGGGCTTCTGGATGTCGGGCTCGGCGGCGACGAGCTGAATCTCGAACCCCGGCGGGACGTGAAGCGCCTTGCGCTCCTCCTCGGGCGTCCGATGCTCGGACGTGGAGACGTTCTCGACCGGCGCCGGCTGCTGACCGACGACCCTGGCCGTCAAGAAGACCGTCGCCAGCCCCAGAAACGCCAGGGCCGGCACTCTCAAATCACGCATCGCGACGCTCCGAGGCGGGGAAGGATCGAATCAAAGGCGTGGCATCCAGCAGGGATGCGTTCCAGGGTCGGGGTTCGGGCGACGGAAATCAAGAGGCGGGCGAGTCGTAACCGTCAACGGCGACGGTCAGTGACCCGGCATCAGGAGATCCATCGGAAAGCCGCGCAGGTCCGCGATGTAGCTCTCCAGGCAGGCGCAAGCGTTGGCTCGCGTCGCGTGTTCTCCCGAGCCGAACGCCGCCCGAAGCGCGGTATCACAGTGCAACGCCGGGACGATCTTGGAGCTCACGGCGTCGAACCCGTTCCGGTCGATGATCCGGAGGACGACCTGTTCGAAGCAGACGACTCGGCCCTGGATTCGCGCGGCGATCCCGGCGCATTCCGGGTGGCTCGCCACCGCGCGGATGCAACGCTTGTCTCCGGTCAGCAGGAGATAGTCGGAGACCATGGCGGTGGCGGAAAGCAGGATGATCTCGCCCGCGTCGATCTCCACGCTCTCGTCGAGGCTTTCCAGCAAGTCGTGGTCGGCGGCGGAATGTTCCCTGACTTCCCCGACCGACGCCAGGAAAAGCGTCAAACGCGACGCCACGACCTCGCCCAGACGTTTCACCGTCTTCGGCCGGGGCGATCCGATGCCGATGCGATGTTTTAACGTCGGGAGGACGAGGACGTCGGAAGGTTCGGCGTCGAACGCTTCGAGGGCGTCGTCCAGGAGGTCGCAAATCGCGAGCTTCTCGACGACGTCGTTATCCGACAGGTAGATCACTCGCATCCCCCGACCGGCTGACGCGCATCAGGAATTCGCAACTGTCTTCGGGAAGACGCGACCAATCGAGACGCTCGGCCAGCTTCCGCCTCACGATCCCGGTCGCGTCGCCCTTCTCAAGGTGCTTGAGCGCCGCGTTCCCCACGGCGAAGAAACCGGGGCCCATCGAATGCGCGTAGTTCAGCACGACGTGGCCGGGGTCGATCTGATGCTCGCGCCCCAACTCGCGCGCCGTCTTCGCCAGCGCGACGGCGTTCGGCCACCGATCGGCCCAGAACTTGGTGTCCGCGCGGCCGGTCAGCAACTCGACGGCGAAGTCGTTGGCCGCCTTTTCTTCCTCGTCGCGGTCGTTCGCGTGGACGTCGACGTCGAGGACCGCGCCGTCGTCGGGGATGTGGCCCAGGACGATATGGCCGAGTTCATGCGCCAGAATGAACAGGAGCCACGCCGACCGCTTCTCGTTCTTGCAAAGGGCGATGACCGGACGCCCTCGAACCTTCAGGGCCAGCCCGTCCGGCTGGCGACTCTTGAGGAATGACGCGAGATGGACGACGGGGATTCCGATCGACCAGCAATAATCGACCAGGTTCGACAGCCCGACCCACGGTTGGCCCCGCCCAAGGATCTCGGCTCGAACCTGCGCGGCGGCCGCCGGCGGGGGGATGCAAGGCTCGACGGTCGCGGCGCTCGCGAGATGGGCGACGCGGGTGGCGAGCGAGCGCACCAACCGGAGTTGGTCTTCCGAGGCGTCCCTTGATTTCTTGAACTTGCAAGGGCCGCCGTCGCGGAAGGCGATCGCTCGGAGGGGATCCCGCAGCGAGCCGAGATCGAAACCCGCGTGCCTGGAGATGTAGGCGAGACCTTCCGCGAGTCCGGCCGGGTTCGTCGCCACTTCGTCGTCCCACCATTCGGGGAGGATGTACTTCCGAATCATCGGCGTGGTCAGCCCGACGGATCTCAATCGGCGGTAGAGATCCGCCATCGGGTTCGTCGTGCTGGTCGGCATGGCGGCGCCTCTTCTTTCCGGTTGCGCGTGGGTTTTGAATCTCCTTGCTCGAACGATCCTCGAGTCGTCCTTCCAAGTTCCAATATACCTCGCCGCCGCCCCGATGAGGAGCGGGGTCGCTCCCGAGTCGTCGAGACGCGCGTGGCTATCCCCCAGGTCGTTCGGTCGAATCGCGGACCACGTGACCCGCTCGGTTCGATGAAAATTCCGTCACGGTCCAGAAAATCCGGATTCTTGAAACCGCGCGCCCCTCGCCGCGGATCATACGGGAGATCGCGGAGTCCGCTCTTTGACATCCCGGATGCAGTCGAGAAGGAGGGGACGAACCCCGTCCGACGCCTCGCGCGGGGAAGACCCCGTTTCGTCACGGTCGCGGGTCCGCCTGGGATGGGAAGAAACGGCGGTGGAAAAACAATGTCGAAAACGACGAACGAACCCACGCGATTTTTGCACGCAATTCATGTCTCGGTAATCAGTTGCGGCGTTCCAGAGGCGAGCCGGCGGCGCGCGAGCGAACCCGTCCACCAGCGATCCGGGCGGTCCCGAGCGCGAGATGGGCTTCCCGGTTGGGGCGGGTTGGGGTACTGAAGGGCGTTGGCGTCGCGCGAGCGGGATGGTTCCAGGGAGGGAGTGGTCTCGTGTACAAGTACCTGCTTTGCTGGCGGTATCTCCGGACCCGGTACATCGCGCTCGCGAGCATCGTCAGCGTGATGCTGGGGGTGGCCACGATGATCGTGGTCAACTCGGTGATGGCCGGGTTCGCCGGCAAGATGCGCGACCGCCTCCACGGGGTGCTGGCCGACCTGATCGTGGAGTCCCGCTCCTACGAGGGGTTCTGGAACTACGAGGAGGTCATGGCCAGGGTCAAGGAGGTCGGCGGCGACGACGTCGTGGCCATGGCCCCGACCATGGAGACCCCCGGCATGCTTCGGATCAACCGCGGCGGCCAGGCGGCCGAGTCGCGGTTGGTCCAGATCATCGGCGTCCGCCCCGAGGACCGCGCCAAGGTCGGCGACTTCGCCGAGTACCTCTTCGACCAGGAGGGCAACCGAATCCCGCCGTCGCTGGAGGTCACCGACGCCATCCGGGCGCGCTCGCCCGCCGGCCGGGAACTGAAGGAGTTGGAATCCCAGCCTCCGGACCCGTTCCTGGAGTCGACCCGCGAATGGCTCGAAACGAGGCGGGAGGAGCAAGTCCCGATCCACGGCGCGTTCCTGGGCTACGCCCTGGCGACGTACCACCCCGGCGACGGTCGGGACGACATCTTCCTGGCCGAGATGGGCTCGAAGATCGCGCTGGCGTTTCCGATGCAGGCCAAGATCCCCCAGACCGGCGCCGACGACTTCGCGGTCGTCGGCTACTTCAAAAGCGGGATGAGCGAGTACGACTCCACCCACGTCTACGTCCCGCTTGAGGAGCTTCAGCGCGCCCGCAACCTGATCCGTCCCTCCGACGGCAAGGGGTCGGTCAACCAGGTGCAGATCAAGGTCCGCGAGGGGGTCGACCTGGACAAGCTGGCCGACAAGCTCCAACTGGCGATGGAGAAGCTCTCGCCGATGTTCTTCCACGTCTGGACGTGGGAGGAGAAGCAGGGGCCGCTCCTGGCGGCGGTGGCCATCGAGCAGAGCATCCTGAACATCCTGCTGTTCCTCATCATCGCGGTGGCGGGGTTCGGCATCCTGGCGATCTTCTCGATGATCGTGGTGGAGAAGACCCGCGACATCGGGATCATGAAGGCGCTGGGGGCGACGACCGGAGGCGTCCGGAACATCTTTTTGGGCTACGGGTTGCTCTTGGGGATCGTCGGCAGCGGGGTGGGGATGGTCGGCGGCTTGCTGTTCGTCCGTTACATCAACGAGATCGAGAAGGGTCTCAGCCTGCTGCTCCACCACAAGGTCTTCGACGACTCGATCTACTATTTCGACCAGATCCCGACGTTGGTCGAGACCCACACGGTCGTGGCGATCGTCATCGGGGCGCTGGTGATCGCCGTCGGGGCGAGCGTCTGGCCGGCCCGGCGCGCGGCCAAGATGCACCCGGTGCGGGCGTTGCGGTTTGAGTGAGCCCGACGGCCCGCGTGCTTTCAACCCATCAACCCGTCCCCCTCAACGGAAGATTCGGACGATGACCAGTCACATCGCGGCCGTGGGACTTCGGAAGAGCTACCGCAAGGGGAAGATCGAGGTCCCCGTCCTCCAGGGCGTGGAGATCGCCGCGGAGCGCGGGGAGTTGGTGGCGGTGGTCGGCGCCAGCGGCTCGGGCAAGAGCACCATGCTCCACCTGCTGGGCCTGCTCGACCAGCCCGACGCCGGCGAGGTGACGCTGGACGGCCGTCGGATCGACGACCGCCCGGATCGCGAGCGCGATCGGATGCGGAACCGGACTTTCGGCTTCATCTTCCAGTTCTACCACCTGCTGCCGGAGCTTTCGGCGGTGGAGAACGTGATGATGCCCCACCTGATCCGCGAGGGCCTCTTCTCCTACATGCGAAAGCGCAAGACGATCCGCCGCGACGCCCACGAGATGCTGGAGCGGGTCGGCCTGGGCCACCGCGCCACCCATCAGCCGTCGGAGATGTCCGGCGGCGAGATCCAGCGCGCGGCCATCGCCCGCGCCCTGGTCGGCCGTCCCGAGGTGCTCCTGGCCGACGAGCCGACCGGCAACCTCGACGCCGCCACCGGCCAGGGGGTCCTGGACCTGCTCCGCGACTTGAACCGCGAGCGAAGCCTGACTACGATACTGGTTACGCACGATCAACAGATCGCCCACCAGGCCGACCGCGTCGTTCGGCTCGCCGAGGGGCGCATCGAGGAGTGGGCCCCCGCCTTGGTCTGAGCCCCGTCGACCCCGGCGTGGGGGGTCGCCGCGGTTCCGAGCCGGCCGGGGCGCGGAGGTGGCGGTCGCATGGCTCCCAAGGTTTACATCGCCGGCAAGCTGTACGAGAAGGCCGACGCCAAGATCAGCGTCTTCGACCACGGCCTGCTCTACGGGGACGGCGTCTTCGAGGGGATCCGCTCGTACTCGGGGCGGGTCTTCCGGCTGGCGAGCCACGTCGACCGGCTCTTCGCGTCGGCCGCGGCGATCAATTTGCAGATTCCGATGAGTCGCGACGCCCTGGCCGCGGCGGTCATCGAGACCTTGAAGGCCAACGGCCTGAAAGACGCCTACATCCGGGTGGTCGTCACCCGCGGGGCCGGCACGCTGGGGCTGGACCCCCGCAAGACGTCCGACCCCCAGGTCATCATCATCACCGACGCCATCAGCCTCTATCCCGAGGAACTGTACGAGCACGGCCTGAAGATCGTCACCGCCGCGACGATCCGGAGCCACCCCAACACGGTCAACCCGCGGGTGAAGTCGCTCAACTACCTCAACAACATCCTCGCCAAGATGGAGGGGGCCCGGGCCGGCTGCCTGGAGGCGCTGATGCTCAACCACGAGGGCCACGTCGCGGAATGCACCGGCGACAACGTGTTCGTGGTCCGCAGGGGGGAGATCCACACGCCGTCGGTGGATTCCGGCATCCTGGAGGGGATCACCCGCGAGGCCGTCATCGAGTTGGCCCGCGCGGCCGGCTACGCGGTGATCGAGCGGACCATGGACCGCTACGACGTCCACACCGCCGACGAGTGCTTCCTCACCGGCACCGCCGCCGAGTTGATCCCGGTCGTCGAATGCGACGACCGACCGATCGGCGCGGGCAAGCCCGGCCCGGTCTTCCGCGATCTCCGCGAGCGCTTCAAGCGGTTGGTCGTCGAAGGCCCGGAGTCCTGATCCGGCCGGCCCGCTCCTCGGAGACCGCCCCATGATCGCCTTCCATCGCGTCCTGGCGCCGACGGACTTCAGCCCCCACTCCCAGGAAGCCCTCCGCCACGCCTGCGGGCTGGCGGAGCACTTCCGGGCGGAGCTGCACGTCGTCCACGTCCTCTCGGAGATCGTCCCCACCGGGCCCGACCCGCTCCTGATGCCCGTCATGTCCCCCCAGTACTACGCCGAGGACGAACAGCGGGCGCTCGAGGCGCTTAAGACCCAACTCAAGCCCGAGTGGGGACGCCCCGCGAGCGTCACCCACGCCGTCTGCTGGGGCGCGCCCGCGGAGGCGATCGTCGACTACGCGGCCGAGAACCAGGCCGACCTGATCGTGATCGCCACCCACGGCCGCACCGGACTGAAGCACGTCCTGCTGGGCTCGGTCGCCGAGCGGATCGTCCGCGAGGCCCCCTGCCCCGTCCTGACGATCCGCTCCAAACCCCAAAAAGGCGCCTGACGTGCCCGAGCCGACGCCCCCCGACCTTCCGCCGCGGCGGGTGATCTTCCGCGGCGCGAAAGTCGATCTGGCGCTGCAACCCGTCCACCTGGCCGACGGCTCGACCGTCGAGCGCGAGGTGGTCGTCCACCGCGGGGCCGTCGCCCTGGTGCCGATGGTCGACGCCGACCGCGTCTGTCTCGTCCGCAACCACCGTCACGCCGTCGGCGAGACCCTGCTGGAAGTCCCCGCCGGCACCATCGACGAGGGCGAGACCCCGGACCAGACCGCCCCCCGCGAACTGGCCGAGGAGACCGGCTTCCGCGCCGGCAAGCTGACGTTCCTCCGCTGGTGGCACGTCTCCCCGGGCGTCATGACCGAGAAGATGTTCCTCTACCTCTGCGAGGACCTGACCCCCGGCCCCGCCGACCACCAGCCCGACGAACGCCTGGAACCCGCGGTCGTCGCGTGGGGCGACGCCGTCGCCATGGTCCGCGACGGCCGGATCCGGGACGCCAAGACCATGCTCGCCATCCTCCTGGTCGACGCCCTCCGCGCGGCGAAGGGCTGACGGCCCCTCGGACGATCCAACAATTGTTCCTTGCCGCGGCGGCCTCGCTCCCGCACAATAAGGTCGTGCTCGCGAGCGTTTCCCGCCGCGACCGCGACCGACGGAGGAAGCTCGACATGCCTCGGCGAGCCTTGTGGGTCCCCGCCTTCCTGATCGCCCTGGGGACGACCGCCGCCGGCGACGATGCCGCCCCCCCGGCCAAGATCGAGAAATTCACCGCCGACCAGCGCGACCACTGGGCCTACCAACCGCTGGAGGCCGTCGAGCCGCCGAAGGTGAGGGAAGTCGGCTGGGTCCGCAACCCGATCGACCGCTTCATTCTCGCCGACCTGGAAATCGCCGAGTTGCCCCACTCCCCCGAGGCCGACCGCGCCATTCTCTTACGCCGGGTCTGCTTCGACCTGACCGGGCTCCCACCGACCCCCGAGGAAGCCGCCGCGTTCCTGAACGACGACCGACCCGACGCCTACGAACGGCTGGTCGACCGCCTAATGGACCGCCCCCAGTTCGGCGAGCGCCAGGCGCAGCACTGGCTGGACCTGGCCCACCACGCCGACACCAACGGCTTCGAGCTGGACGCCGAACGCCCCGACGCCTGGCGTTATCGCGACTGGCTCGTCGCGGCCCTGAACGCCGACATGCCGTATGACCGCTTCGTCCGGCTTCAGATCGCCGGCGACGAACTCGCCCCCGGCGACCGCGACGCCCTGATCGCCACCGGCTTCTGCCGCGCCGGGCCGCGCGAGGTCGTCGGCGGCAACATCGCGCCGGAGGTCAAGCGTCAGAACGAGTTGACCGAGATCACGTCCACGGTCGCCTCGGTGTTCCTCGGTCTGACCGTCGGCTGCGCCCGCTGCCACGACCACAAGTTCGACGCCGTTCCCACCACCGACTACTACCGCCTTCAAGCCTTCTTCGCCCCCGCCGAACTGTCCGAGCCGTCGATCGCCGACCCCGAGGAGGTCGAGGCGTTCGAGAAGGCGAAGAAGGAGGCCGAAGCCAGGATCGCCCCGCTCCGCCAGGAGATGGCCGAACTGGAGGCCCCCCACCGCGAGGCCATCGCCGCGCGGAAGCGCGCGACCCTCAAGCCCCACGAACAGGCCCTGCTGGCGATCCCCGAGAGCGACCGCACCCCCGAGCAAAAGCGGATCGCCGCCGGCCTGGCGAGCTCGATTCGAGTCACCTGGGAGGACGTCGCCCACGAGGTCGCGGGCGACCCCGCCGACCACGCCCGCCGCGAGGCGCTCAAGGCCCGGATCCACGAGATCCAGCAGACCCTCCCACGCCCTCCAGCCCACGCCCTCGCCCTGACCGACGCCTCCGCCGAGGCCCCCGACTCGTTCGTCCTGCTCCGGGGCGACCCCAAGACCCCGGGCGTCCGCGTCGAGCCCCGGCCCCCCGGCGTGATCCTCGCCTGTCAAGGATCCGACGCCTTCGGCCCCGACTCGATCACCCCCGGCGAGAAGACCACAGGCCGCCGCTCGGCCCTGGCGAACTGGCTGGCCGACCCGTCCAACCCCCTGGTCGCGCGGGTGATCGTCAACCGGCTCTGGCAACGGCACTTCGGCCGCGGCCTGGTCGCCACCCCCAGCGACTTCGGCGTCCGCGGCGAGCCCCCCAGCAACCCCGAACTGCTCGACTGGCTCGCCGCCAGGCTGATCGAGGGGGGCTGGAGGCTCAAGCCGATCCACCGTCTGATGCTGACGTCGGCCGTCTATCGCCAGTCGAGCCGGCCCGTCGCCGTCCTGACCGAGGAGGACGAGCCCAACGACCTGCTCGGCCGGATGAACCGCCGCCGCGTCGATGCCGAGGCCCTTCGCGACGCCATGCTCGCCGTCTCCGGCGAGTTGAACCCCGAGATGGGAGGCCCCGGCGTCCTGGCCCCGCTGGAGAAGGAGGTCAAGGACCTGATCTTCACCGAGGCCGAGGAGGTCGACCTGTGGCCCGTCGATCCCGACCCGGCCCAGCACCGCAGGCGCTCGATCTACCTGTTCAAGAAGCGGAACGTCCGCTACCCGCTCTTGGAGTCGTTCGACGCCCCCGACAACCAGACCGTCTGCCCCCGCCGCGACTCCAGCACCCACGCGCTTCAGGCGTTGAACCTGATGAACGGCGACTTCGCGCTGAACCGAGCCCACGCCCTGGCCGAGCGCCTGGCCCGCGAGGCCGGCGCCGACGTCGACGCCCGGATCCGACGCGCCTACCGCCTGGTCCTCTGCCGCGACCCGGCCCCCGACGAGTCCCCCCGCGCCGCCGCGTTCCTCGCCGAGCAAGCCGCCGCCGTGAACGAGTCCGCCGCCTGGGACGACCTCGCCCTGGCCCTGCTCAACTGTAACGAGTTCCTGTACATCCCCTGACGTGTCGGTTTGGAGCGGATGATGGGGTATCTGGAATCGCTCGTCGCCGGCGCGATCCACGCGAGGATCCGGGAGTTCGTCCGAAGCCGAGGGCTCGGCGTCGCGACGGGGCCGGGAGCGCGTTACCGGAAGCTCCCCGGCCTCATGATGGATCCGGACGTCGCCTTCGCGAGTTGGGAACGCCATCCCGACCGCCGCGTCCAAACGGAGACGGTCGCCGGCATGGTCCCGGAACTCGCCGTCGAGATCGTGGACGAGGACGACACCCCCAAGGCGATCGAGGAGAAGCGGAACGCCTACTTCGAGGGGGGAGTCCTGTCCATCTGGGTCGTCCACCCGCGGCGGCGGATCATCGCCGTGTACGACCACCGCACCCCCGAAAAACCCGCGCTTCACGCCGGCGACGACGCGATCGAGATGGAGGAGGTCCTCCCCGGATTCCACCTGCCTCTTGCGGACGTGTTCGGCGAGTTGGACGAACAAGCCCCGGAAACGCCTTGAGGTGACGCGATGCCCGTCGATGTCCAGGCCGAGCCCCGTTCCCGAAGCCTCCAGGACGTCCTGGACGGACTGGGCGGCGTCGCGCCCTCGCGAATCCTCGCCAGCCCTCCTCCCGGAACCGCGACGGAACGGGACGCGATCCGCGTCAACGAACGCGCGCGGACGCTTTGCGAATTGGCCGATGGTTCCCTCGTGAGCAAGCCGATGGGATTTCGAGAGGCCCTGATCGCCCTGACCCTGGGGTCGATCATCCGGCGGTTCGTCAGGGAGCGTCGGCTTGGAATCGTGACCGGGGCGGACGGCGCCTTTCGGCTCGCCCCCGGCGTCGTCCGCATGCCGGACGTCGCGTTCACGAGTTGGGCCCACGTCCCCGGCCGTCGCGTCCCCACGGAGAAGGTCGTCGACTTCCCGCCCGACCTCGCCATCGAAGTCCTCAGCGCGAGCAACACGCCCGAGGAGATGGCGCGGAAGCGTCGAG
This sequence comes from uncultured Planctomycetales bacterium, assembly GCA_937907525.1. Lineage (GTDB taxonomy): Bacteria > Planctomycetota > Planctomycetia > Isosphaerales > Isosphaeraceae > Paludisphaera. The sequence goes on from CALCIB010000066.1 coordinate 13,249, forward strand.
AATACTTCGACGCCGGCGCGCGCTCGGTGTGGATCGTCGACGCCGAGGCCCGCGCGGTCGCCGTGTACGACCGTCGCGACCCGGAAAGCGCCCGGCTTTATCGCGAGTCCGACGTGATCGAGATGACGGAGATCCTCCCCGGCTTCAAGCTGCCGCTGGAGGACGTGTTCGGCGAGTTGGACGAACAAGCCCCGGAAACGCCTTGAGGTGACGCGATGCCCGTCGACGTCCAGGCCGAGCCCCGTTCCCGGAACCTCCAGGACGTCCTGGACGGCCTGGGCGGCGTCGCGCCCTCGCGAATCCTCGCCGACCCTCCTCCCGGAACCGCGACGGAACGAGACGCGATCCGCGTCAACGAGCGCAAAGCGGCCCTCTGCGAACTGGTCGACGGCGTCCTGGTGGAAAAGGGCATGGGCTACGCGCAATCCGTCCTGGCCGTCTTCCTGGCCCGGCTGCTGGACGAATACGCGGAGGCGCGCGGCCTGGGGGCGGTCAGCGGGGCCGACGGCTACCTCAGGTTGCTCCCCGGCCTCCTCCGCGCGCCGGCCGTCGCCTTCACCCGTTGGGAACGCCTGCCGGAAGGGACGCCGCCGAACCTCGCCCCCGTCCCCGACGTCGCGCCCGACCTGGTCGTCGAGGTCCTGAGCGACTCAAACACCGAGCGCGAGATGGCCCGCAAGCGCGAGGAATACTTCAAGGCCGGCGTCCTCGTCGTCTGGGAGGTCGACCCGCGAAGGCGAACGGTCGCCATCCACCGATCCGGAGCGGCGCCGCGGACCCTCGCCTCGGGCGACGTCCTGGATACGGGCGACGTCCTGCCCGGCTTCCAGGTCGCCGTCGATCGACTCTTCGGCAAGCTGGACGGCCCTGGAAATCGGCCGCGCTAATCCTGGAAACAACCGCGAGCTTCTAGCGTTCGAGGAAGATCTTATGCCGAATCACGCGAACGAATGCCCAGGGCCTTGCGCGAGTCCGATCGTCGACCCGCTGAGCCGTCGGGAGATGCTGAAACGGGCGGGCAACGGGTTCGGCCTGTTGGCGCTGGCCGCGCTTCTGGAGCGCGACACGCGGGCCGGCGGAACGTCGGCGACGAACCCGCTGGCGGCCAGGCCGGGACACCACCCGGCGAAGGCCAAGCGTTGCATCTTCCTGTTCATGACCGGCGGCCCCAGCCACATCGACATGTTCGATCCCAAGCCGCTGTTGGCCCGGCTCGACGGTCAGGCGCTCCCTCCCAGCTTCGGCAAGATCCATAGCCAGTTCCTCGAAAGCGACCCGCTCTGCCTGGCCTCGCATCGCAAGTGGGGACGCTACGGCGAGTCGGGCATGGACATGTCCGACCTGGTGCCACACATGCACGGGCACGCCGACGAGATCGCGCTGATTCGTTCATGCGTCGCCGACAGCGTCGTCCACGCGCCGGCGATGTATCAAATGATGACCGGACGCATCTTGATGGGCTTCCCCAGCCTGGGGAGTTGGCTGACCTACGGCCTGGGCTCGGAGAGCGACGACCTGCCGGCCTACGTCGTGATGACCCAGCCCCAGGGGACGCCCGAGGGGGGCGCGCCCTGCTGGAGCGCCGGCTTCCTCCCGGCGCACCATCAGGGGACGCTGCTTAGATCCGGCTCGGTCCCCATCGTCAACCTCAAGCCGACGTCCGGCTTCGACCCCGCGCGCCAGCGTCGGACGCTCGACCTGCTCAAGGACATGAACGAGCGCGAACTCGATCCGGCCGACTCCGAGCTATCCGCCCGGATCGCCTCCTACGAGTTGGCCTTCCGGATGCAGACCGCCGCGCCCGAGGCCGTCGACCTATCCGCCGAGACCGCGGAGACCAAGAGCCTCTACGGCCTGGACGACGACCGAACCGCCGAGTTCGGCGCCCGCTGCCTGCTCGCGCGCCGGCTGGTGGAGCGCGGGGTCCGTTTCGTCCAGCTCTATTCCGGCGGCGGCCCCGTCGCCTGGCAGTGGGACGCCCACGACGACATCGACGCCAACCACGAGAAGATGTGCGGCCTGACCGACCAGCCCGTCGCCGCGCTGCTCACCGACCTGAAGCGCCGGGGGCTTCTGGACGAGACCCTGGTGGTCTGGGGCGGCGAGTTCGGCCGGACGCCGGTGCGTCAGGGGGGCGGCCGCGGCCGCGACCACAACGCCACCGGCTTCACCATGTGGATGGCCGGCGGCGGCGTCAAGGGGGGGACGATCCTGGGCGCGACCGACGAGATCGGCATGCACCAGATCGCCGACCGCGCCCACGTCAACGACATCCACGCGACGATCCTCCATCTGATGGGGATCGACCACATGAAGCTGACCTATCTCCACGGCGGTCGCGACGAACGCCTCACCGAAAACGGCGGTCGGATCCTCAAGCCGATTCTCGCGTGACGACCCAGGTCGATCAATTAGGATCTTTAGGGATTACTGAATATGTAATCCCTTCTCCCCTTGTGGGAGAAGGTGCCCCGAAGGGGCGGATGAGGGGTGGCGCGACCGAAAGCCGGCGGGAATCCCCCTTATCCGGCCTTCGGCCACCTTCTCCCACGAGGGGAGAAGGGATGCTTGCCATGATCTATTCACGATCCATCATCGACGGCGTGGTTCGTCACCCGGTGAGTTGTTGCTTGCGGTGGACGGGGCCGTCGTAGTTCTTGGTGGTCTTGAACGCCTCGTAGCGGCCGTTGGCGGCGGCGGCCTTGTACTCGTCCTCGACCGCGGCCATGGCCTCGGCGTCCATCCGCTTGAAGCTCCGAACGATCCGCAGGTTTTGCTCCAGGACCCGTTCGTTCTCCATGCCGGAGACCAACGTCGCGATCGGCAGCGAGAAGACGTAGGCCAGGGCCTTCTCCACCGGGGTCTTGACGGTGCGGACGATGCCGCCGTCGCCTCCCAGCGACTTCATCGCGATCGCGGCCACCCCGCGCTCGTTCAGCTTCGGCAGGACGTTCTTCTGGAAGCTGCGGAAGGTGCCGTCGAGCACGTTCAGGGGCATCTGGACCGTGTCCCAGGCGTACTTGTCGAGCATCTTGAGATGGACGTCGGGGTTGCGGTGGCCGGTGAAGCCCAGGTAGCGGATCTTGCCTTGCTCCTTGGCCTTGAGCGCCACCTCGATGGCGCCCTCGTGGGCGAAGACGCGGTCGGGGTCGTTGTCGTAGTTGATCTCGTGGAACTGCCAGAGGTCCACGTGGTCGGTGCGGAGGCGGCGGAGGCTGTCCTCCAGGTTGGAGCGGGCCTCCTTGGCGGTGCGGCCGCAGACCTTGGTCATGAGGAAGACCTTGTCGCGGAGCTTGGCTTCCTCAAGCGCCTTGCCCATGCGCTCCTCGGCGCCGCCGTTATGGTAGTCCCAGGCGTTGTCCATGAAGGTGACCCCCTCGTGGATGGCGCGCTGGATGAGGTGGAGCGAGTCCTTTTCCTCCTTCGCCCGGGCGGAGTGGTGGCCGCCGAGGGCCAGGAGCGAGACCTTCTCGCCGGTTTTGCCCAGGGGCCGTAGCGGCACCCCCTGCTCGTTGGTCTCCTCGGCCGCCGCGACCGCGCCGCCCAACGACAAGGCCGCCAGCCCCGCCGCGCCGGCCTGAAGCGCCTCGCGACGATTCGGATTGTTGGAAGACATCGCCGATCTCCTGGATTGCCGTGAGGTCCGGGCCGCCTCCGAGACGACCCGTCGAAGCGCGAGCGTTCTCGCGAACGCCGCGCCGATCGACATTGTACGCGATCCGGCCTCCGGGGGAGGACGGGCCGGGTTTGGCCTTCGCGTCAAGTGTCGACCTTGATGGACCGATGGAATAACGGTAAAAACCGGCGCGTCGCGCCCGACCGGCTCTTCGTCGGTTCGCAACGGCGACGGCGCCGCGACGCGCCCGACGGGCGAGGCTCGCAAGGAAGCGGGCCGCGCGACGTCCGCGAGGGTGGCCGAAGGTCGTCTCCGAGAAGGGATTTTCGAGATGAAACATTCCGTCTGCATCGTCGGCGGCTGCGGCCACATCGGCTTGCCGCTGGGGATCGCCCTGGCCTCGGCGGGCGCGCGCGTCACGCTTCTGGACAACAGCGAGAAGCGAGTCCGGAGCGTCGCCGCGGGACGGATGCCGTTTCTGGAGCGCGGCGCCGACGAGGCGCTGACCCGGACGCTCGCCGACGGCTCGCTGTCGGTGACGACCGACCCGGACGCCGTCAGGACGTGCGATTCGGTCGTGGTCACCATCGGCACGCCGGTCGACGAGTTCCTGAGCCCCCAGATCCGCTCGTTCGATCGGGCGATGGACGGCATCCTCGATCGGATGCGCGACGGCCAACTCCTGATCCTGCGTAGCACCGTCTTCCCCGGCGTCACCGAGCGGTTGCATCGCCGCTGTCGCGAGAACGGGCCCAAAATCGACGTGGCCCACTGCCCGGAGCGGATCGCCCAGGGGTTCGCGCTTGAGGAGACCGGCGGCCTGCCGCAGATCATCGGCGGCGCGACGCCGACGGCCAACCGGCGGGCGAAGGCCCTCTTCGGCATGCTCGGCGCCAGGCTGATCGAACTGCCGCCGGTGGAGGCCGAACTCTGCAAACTCTTCTGCAACACCTACAGGTATATCAACTTCTCGATCGCCAACCAGTTCTACGTCATCGCCGACAAGTTCGGCGCGGACTTCGCCCGCGTCCGCGCGGCGATGACCGCCGACTACCCCCGGATGGCCGGCTTCCCGGGCGCGGGGTTCGCCGGCGGGCCCTGCCTCCTGAAGGACACGATGCAGTTGGCCGCGTTCAACCACAACGACTTCGTCCTGGGCCAGGCCGCGATGATGATCAACGAGGGGCTCCCCACGTTCCTCGTCGAATCGGCCAAGCGGCGCCACGACCTGTCCGACGCGACCGTCGCCATCCTGGGGATGGCCTTCAAGGGGAACAACGACGACCCCCGCGACTCCCTGGCGTACAAGCTCCGAAAGGTCTTGACGTTCGAGGCCGCCCGGGTACTCTGCACCGACCCGTACATCCAGGATCCGTCGTTCGTGCCGCTTGAGCGGGCGCTGGAGGAGGCCGACGTGGTGTTCCTCGGGGCCTGCCACGACGAGTACCGCGGGCTGTCGATCGACAAGCCGGTCGTCGACGTCTTCAACTTCCTGGCGAAGCCGGCGGCCGAGGCCGAGGATTCGGATCGCGCCGCCGCCTGACGACGAGGCCGGCCCGCGTCTTCCCCCGCATCGACCGGCCCGCGCCGGGACCCCCAGAGGGATCGTTCATGAAGATCATGGTGACTGGATCGGCCGGCTTCATCGGCGGCTACCTCGTCGAGGAGCTGCTGGCCCACGGCCACGAGGTCGTCGGCATCGACAACTTCTCGAAGTACGGCGAGGTCGAGCAGAACAGCCTCGACCACCCGAACTACACCTTCGTCCGCGGCGACGCCAAGGACGTCGGCTTGATGAAGGAGTTGCTCGCCGATTGCGACCACCTGGTCGCCGGCGCGGCGATGATCGGCGGCATTAGCTACTTTCACTCGTTCGCCTACGACCTGATCGCGGAGAACGAGCGGATCACCGCCTCCACGTTCGACGCCGCGATCTGGGCGCGTCGCCGCGCCAGGCTCAAGAAGATCACGGTCGTGTCGTCGTCGATGGTCTTCGAGAACGCGACGCGGTTCCCCAGCCGCGAGGGGGACCATCGGGCCTGCCCGCCGCCGAGTTCGACCTACGGCTTCCAGAAGCTGGCCGTGGAGTATTTCGCCCAGGGCGCCCGCGAGCAGTACGGGCTGCCGTTCACGATCGCCCGGCCGTTCAACTGCGTCGGCGTCGGCGAGCGCCGGGCCAAGACCGATGTGGAGATCCTCTCGGGGAACGTGCGGCTCGCCATGAGCCACGTCGTCCCGGACCTGGTCCAGAAGGTGCTCAAGGGGCAAGACCCGCTCCACGTCCTGGGGACCGGCGAGCAGGTGCGGCACTACACCTACGGCGGCGACCTGGCCCGCGGGATCCGCTTGTGCGTCGAGCGTCCCGAGGCCGAGAACGAGGACTTCAACCTCAGCACGCCGGTCTCCACGACCGTCATGGAACTCGCCGAACTGATCTGGAGGAAGATCCACGGCGACTGGAAGCCGTTCCGGGTGGTCTCCGACGAGCCGTTCCACTACGACGTGCAGTGCCGGATCCCGACCGTCGACAAGGCCCGCGACCTGCTCGGCTTCACGGCCGAGACGCCGCTGGGCGAGATCCTCGACGAGGTGATCCCCTGGGTCGACAAGCAACTGGCCGCGGGAGTCCTCTGATGCCGCGCGACACGACGGAATCGCGACGCTCGGCGGTCGCGCGACGGCCCTCGACCTGGGTCCGGGTCGACCAGGCGCTTTCGCTGATCGTCCCGGTCTACAACGAGGGGGAGAACTTCCCCCGGCTTTTGGCCGAGGTGGAGCGCGACGTCCCCCGGCCGTTCACGATGCACGTCGTGTACGACTTCGACGAGGACACGACGGTCCCGGTCGCGACGGCCGCCGCCGCGACCCGGCCCTGGCTGAAGCTAGTGAAGAACCGCGAGGGCCGCGGCGTGGTGGGCGCGATCAGGACTGGCTTCGACGAGGTCGGCGAGGGCCCCGCGCTGGTGGTCATGGCCGATCTTTCCGACGACCTTCGGATCGTCCCCCGGATGCTGGAGACGTACCGCGGCGGCGCTCGCATCGTCTGCCCCAGCCGCTACATGAAGGGGGGGAGCCAGGAAGGCGGGCCGTGGCTGAAGCGGACGCTCAGCCGTCTGGCGGGGCTCTCGCTGCGCTACGGCGTCGGCTTCCCGACCCACGACGCCACCAACAACTTCCGCCTCTACGACGCGGCCCTGGTCCGCGAGCTCAAGATCGAGAGCGAGGGCGGTTTCGAGCTGGCGTTGGAGTTGACCGCCAAGGCGTTCCGCCGCGGCGTCCCGATCGCCGAGGTCCCCACGACCTGGCGCGACCGCACGGCCGGGGAGTCGCGGTTCCGGCTGATGAAGTGGCTGCCCAAATATTTGTACTGGTACGGATACGCCCTCGTCCCTCGATGGGCGTCGCGACCCGCGCGATGACCCCGGCCGCGGCGGCCCGTTCACGGAGGAAGCGATGAGCCTGGAACCGGAAGCCGGGGCCGTCGCGGCCCCCGACGCGAAGTTCTCCAAGCCCGCGATCGCCTGGCGCGCGCTGCTGCTGGCGGGGCTGGTCGTCGTGACGGTCCCGCCCTGGTTCTCCCAGATCGACGTCGGCCTGGATCCGTCGTGGATCATCGGGCTGCACCTGGCGGGGATCAAGGGCCTGGTCTTCGGCCGCGACGTCGCGTTCACCTACGGGCCGCTGGGCTTCGCGCTGCAGCCCAAGTCGCTGGGGACGCTCGACCTCCACGCGACGGCGATCCGGTTGACGTTGCACCTGTGCTGGTGGACCTCCGCGGCCGCGCTTCTGTTCCGGACCCGCGGTTACGCGACCCCCCTGGTCTTCGTCGCGGCGACGGCCGTTTGCGGCGCCGGGCTGGACATGGAGCCCAACTTCGCGCTCAACGGGGTCGTGATCCTGTCGGTCCTGAACTTCCTGCTCCTGGCGGAACTGGACCGCAAGCCCGCCTGGGCGGTCCCCGGGGCGATCCTCGCCGCCGCGGCGCTGCTCGCCAAGTTCAACCTGGGCGTCGCCTGCGCCGGGTCGCTGGGCGTCTGGTCGCTGATGCGGCTGGCCCGCGATCCGAGCCGGCGGGTGGTCGGACGACTCGCGCTGCTGGGCCTGGCCTACGTCGGGACGGTGGTCGGCCTGTTCCTGATCTACGGCGGGCCGATCTCCGCGCTTTGGCCGTTCCTGAAGGCGTCCAAGGAGATCGCCGCCGGCTACGGCACCCAGATGGCGATCGACGACCCGGCCAGCACGGGCCTGTGGACGGCGGTCGCGCTGTTCGCGGCGACGGCCGCGGGGCTGGTCGTCGCCGCGGCCGCGCGCTCGCCCATGGCCCCGGCGCTCGCGCTGATGATCGCGCCGATGTTCATCCTTTACAAGGGCGCGGCCGTCCGGCACGACCTGGGGCATTACTTGATAAGCTGGCCGGGGATGGTGAGCATGACGGCCCTGGTCCTGCCGGCCGCCAGCCGCGCGCTTCGAACGCGGATCCCCGCGACCGTCGCCGTCGCCGGCGTGGTGGGCCTGAGCCTCTGGTACGCGCCGACGAGCCTGGAGAAGATCACGACCCGCGGCCCCTCCAACCTGGCGGCCTTGTGGCGGCTCGACGAGTTCCGCGCCGCGGCGAGGGCCCGCGACGGCCGCTTGAAGGCGGAACAGGCGCTGCCGCCGCGGTTTTTGGAGCGGATCGGCGCGGCGACGGTGGACGTCTACCCCTGGGAAATCTCCCTGGCCTGGTCGAACGACCTGAACTGGAGGCCCCGGCCGGTCTTCCAATCCTACTCGACCTACACGCCGGCCCTCGACATGATGGGCGTCCGCCATTACCGCGGCCCGCGCGCGCCTCGGTTCGTGATCTACTCGCACGTCGCGATCGACATGGGAGTCCCCTGCGCGGTCGACTCGCGGACGTGGATCGAACTCTACCGCTGGTACGACCTGGTCGACGCCGAGGGGGACAAGCTCCTGCTCGAACGCCGCGCGACGCCCAAATGGAGCGGCGCGAGGCCGATCGACCGGACCACCGTCGACTTCGCGCGGACCTACGCCATTCCCCCGGCGGCCGGCGGCCTCGTCTTCCTGAAGGCCGACCTGGAACTCTCCCTCTGGGGCCGGATCAAGGCGTTGCTCTACAAGGTGGACCCGCCCCTGATCCGCGTCGAGTACAAAAACGGCGGGGCCGCCACCTACCGCATGGTCTGGCGCAACGCCGTCGGCGGGTTCGTCGCCAGCAACATGCCCTACGACCTGGACGCCGCGATCCAGATGTTTCGAGGCGGATCGGCCGCCGAGGTGGCCGGCGTCTCGTTCGACGACCCCAACGGCTGCTTCAAGCCCAGGGTCGAACTCCAGGCGCTTCAGTCCGGCCCCCTGGCGGAACCGATCGCCTCGGCCGACGGGACGACGGTTCGCTGACCGGCCGGGTTCAGAGTCTGTCCCGTAAGGGCGTCGCGGCCGGCATAACGTCCTTCCCCCCTCGCGGCATAGGTATGGCCACAACTTTTCGACTCGGAATCTGGGAAGGATAGGCAAGCGTCCGATGTCCCCTCTCCCACCGGGAGAGGGTGGCCCGAAGGGCCGGGTGAGGGTCGTCGCATTTCGGGATACGCTCTGGGCTTGCGTCATGCCGACCCGACGCTCCCCGCGAAGCGCGACGACCCTCACCCGCCGCTGCGCGGCTGCCCTCTCCCGGTGGGAGAGGGGACGGAATAGGCGATCTGGGTCAATATAGAGCTTGCCTATGCTCTCCAAATTCCTAATCGAAAAGTTGTGGCCATACCTATGCCCTCGCGGGGGAAGGTGGCCCGAAGGGCCGGATGAGGGGGGGCGGGCCAAAACGCCGTCGACGTCCAGGGCTTCCCGAACGGGCTTCCGCGAATTCCAACGGTCGTCCCGCGCGTCCTCCCCCTCATCTGACGCCTTCGGCGTCTGTCTTCCCCCGCGAGGGGGGAAGACGT
>CALCIB010000067.1 GCA_937907525.1 uncultured Planctomycetales bacterium
GCCGGGCTGACGACCCGACACTTATCGGATCCCGCATGCGACTCTCACGCAAGCCAGCGCCGAACGGCCTTCTCCCCTTGAGGGAGAAGGTGGCCGAAGGCCGGATGAGGGGTGGCGAAACCGGGAGCCTTTGGAATCCAGGGTCTTCCCCGAGACGCGACGCCGGTCGACCCCTCATCCGGCCCTTCGGGCCACCTTCTCCCTCAAGGGGAGAAGGCCGTTTGGCGACGGCTTGCGAAAAAGTGTCGGGTCGTCAGCCCGGCGGGAGAGGGGGCGCGTCGGCGCAAGCGGTTGAAACCGTTCCGACATCAAAGGCCGTTGAGCTCGACTCCCATGATCTGGGCGTGGGGGGCCTGGATCGGCAGGGTGAGGGAGCGGGCGGGGCCCAGGCCCACGGCGTCGAAGGGGACCAGGGGCGAGCCGGGGGACGCGCCGGCGCGGAGGCTCAACCCGGCGATGGTGAACGGCAGCCGGTTGTCGATCCGCAGGGTGGTGCTGGTCGTGGACCGCCGCGCGACTCGGACGGTGACGAAGCTCGTCGCCAGTTCGTGCTCCATGAGGGCGGCGAGGGTCGGGGCGTCGAGGACCGCCAGCGAGGAGTGGTCGCGGAAGACCGCCTTGCCCAGCGGCCGCCAGAGGTCGCCCGTCGGCGTCGAGCCGACCTGCATCCGGCCCACGGCCTCGCCGTCGCGCGACTCGCTCAGGACGAGCTTGACGAACAGGGCGGGGGCGGCGGCCGTCGGCGTCTCGTCGCCCTCCACCAGCGTGATCGGCAGGCCGAGCAGACGGAGCCCGTCGAGCTTGGCGGCCAGGCGATCGGCCTCGGCGACGGCCGAGGGGCCCTCGGCCCGGACGTTGACGAAGACGCGGCCCTCGGCGAGCGCGGCGGGGTCGACCAGATCGCCCGGGGCCTGGTCGACGGCCTCGACGAACCGCGCGGCCAGGGCGAGTTCGTGGGGGTTGAGGACCTTGCCGTCGCGCGAGGCCATCTCCTGGAAGGAGACGTCGTCGCAGATCCGCCACATCGCGGCCTGGGCGACGCCCTGGCTGGTCCCCAGCGCGGCCAGGCTGCGCAGGGCCTTGCGGACGCGAAGGTCGGCGGTGTACCGGTCGACGTCCATGAGGGTGAAGACGTCGCGCGGGGAGGGGGCGGCGACGCCGTAATTCAGGCAGACGCCGGGCACCGTGACGTCCACGGTCTCGCCCTCGGGGACGGTCAGTGCCGAGTCTTCGGCGGCGCTCACGGGCATCGAGCGGAAGCCGGGCGCGGCGGCGGCCTCGAACCGACCGAAGCTTCCCGGGCGGTTGGTGATCGAGCCGAGGCCCATGCTCTGGAACCCGCCGCCGCCCATGCCGCCCCTCTGGCCGAGCCCGCTGGAGGCGACCAGGCCCGGCGGGATGATGACGTTGAGCCGCTTGCCGGAGACGTTCTCGATGCTCAGGCGGACCTTCTCCTGGCCCTGGCCGCGGGCGACGACCTTCAGGTCGCCGGCCTCGACGGCCTTGAGGACATCGACGGTCTGGGTGGTCGTCGCCGACTCGGGGAGGGTCGAGGGCTCGTCGTCGAGGGCTCGGCCGGCCGCGGCCGCGGCGCCGAGGAACATCAGGCTGCTGGCCAGTCCGGCGGCCGAAAGGGCCCGGACCAGGTGGAGGCGTCGCCACGGCATGAGGGTCGTCACCTTTAGGGTTGGACGCGGCCGCGGGCGGGAGGCGTCCCCTCGCCCCGGCCGTTCGTCTCGATCGTGATCATGAGTTGGAGACCGTCGACAAAGCCTCGGGTCGCGCGGCGACGACGCCTCCCGCTATGGGAGACGCACCCCGGCGCGCGGCTATTCGAGTTCGTCACGCTGGATTCTTCGGCAGTCCGGCCCGCCGGCTTCGCGCGAAATCGCGGCGACGGCGGACTTTCGGCTCCTTCGCGCCTCATCGTCGCGACAACACGACGCACCAGACCGGCGCGTCCTCGGCGTCGGTCGCGTAACCGATCCCGACGGCGTCGAAATCGTCCAGCAGCGTCGCCGCGCGCGTCTCGTCCTTCAGCAGCGACGCGACGAACTCCTCGGCCGTCGGCTCGCCGCGGCCGACGAGGACGGCCACGTCCCGATACCGCGCCCCGGACTTCTTCAAAAGGGCCGCCAGGTCCGGCTTCCGCCGCCGCTCCTCGGGCTCGCCCGCCTGCTCGGCCGTCTCCGCGGCCAGCGCGCGGGCGGCGCTGGCGAGCCTGGGGTCGGGCTCCAGCGCGACTTTCTCCGCCTTCGACCGCGCGGCGGCGATCCGATCGGCGACGTCGCGCTCGGCCGCGTCGGGATCGAGGCGGACCCAGGGCGTTGCGAAGACGACGCACCAGTAGGGGTCGCCGTCCTCGTCCTTCACGAGGGCGCCCCCCATCCGGGTGAAGTCGCCGAGGATGTTCTTACGGTGGCCCTCGCTGCGCATCCATTCCTTCATGACCCGCCGGACGGAGCGCTGGCCGCGGGCGACGTTCTCGCCGACCCGGACGTAGTGGTAGCCGGCGCGTTTGACGCGGTCGCCGACCCGGGAGCCGTCGGCGCCCTCGTGGGTCATCTCGCGACGCTCGGCCATGTCTCGCGCGTGGAGCTTCGCGACCTTCGCGAGCGTGCCGTCAAACTCCAGCGGCGGCAGCTTCTCGGCGGCTCGTTCGCGGTCGTGAGCGGCGAGCAGTTCGCGGGCCGTCGCGTCCGGGGGTTCGGCGACGGGAGCTTGAGCCGCGACGAGGGCGGCCAGCAGCACGAGCGGGGCGAGACGGAAATGAAGGGGCATGACGGGCCTCGTTGGGATTCTCGACGTGGGCTCGGCGCGAGTTTGCATTGACCCGGAAGGATGGGGCCCATTATTTTGGAAGCGTCACCGATCGGTCGACCCCCTGGCCTCGATTGATTCGCGAAGGGCGGAGTTTCATGAGCATCGGCGAGGAAGGCGGCGCCGACGTCGGCGTCGAAACCCTGCACGGACGCAACTGGCCGAGCGTCACCCAGTTCTCCGTCTTCCTGGAGAACCGCGTCGGCCGGCTCCTGGAGGTCGTCCGCCTGTTCCAGGGGGGCAAGGTCAGGATCGTCGGCCTGACCATCTCCGACGCGGCCGACTGCTCCATCCTCCGGGTGATCCTCAGCCACCCCGAACAGGGCCGCGAGATCCTCGCGCTGAACGATCAAGCGTTCGCCGAGAACGAGCTTCTCGCCGCCGAGCTTCCCCCCTCGGCGTCGCTGGCCGACCTCTGCCTGGCGCTTTTGCGGGCCGAGATCAACATCCACTACGCCTACCCCCTGATCGTCCAGCCCCACGACCGCCCCGCCGTCGTCATCCACGTCGACGACAACGAACAGGCCAGCCGCACCCTCCACGACATGGGCTTCGACATCCTCTGCGAGGCCGACCTGTCGAATTAACGACGACTTAAACGTGGGACCCCCTTCCCTGGCGCCCTCATGGCAATCCTCCCTTCTCCCCTCGTGGGAGAAGGTGGCCGAAGGCCGGATGAGGGGGGGCGTCTCCAGAGGCTTTCGGTCGCGCCCACCCCTCATCCGCCCCTCCGGGGCACCTTCTCCCACGAGGGGAGAAGGGAGGATGCGCGCTCGTTCGCGATGATTTTCAACGATGAGGGCCCTCGCTCTTAACCGCGCCCCTCGAACCCCGATCGACCGTCGGCGCGGGCTCGGATCGCGCGAACCACGCCAGCGCGACCGCGCCGAACGCCTGAAACGCGACCAGCGGCAGGAACCGGACCCAGGCCCACGCGGGCGACGTACCGGAGAAGACCCCCGGCGCCGCCAGCGCGGCGAGGTTCCGCGCGAACCGCTCGCCGGTCCACCAGAGCGGGACCGGCTCGCCCCGCCAGAGCGGCAGCACGACCTCGACCAGCGGGTCGTACACGTCCTGGGGCATCCGCGCGCCGACCCCCTGGAACAGGAGCATCAAGACCGCCCCCGCCAACGCCAGCCCAACCGCCGCGATCCGCGCGACCCTCCCGGCCCGTCCCCGATCCGCCAGCAACGCCGCGACCGGAAGCATCGCGAACGGCAAAAGCGGCGTCAGCAGCCGAGGCCCCGTCGACCAGCCGCCGGTCCACTCCGGGTAACTCAGGTTCACCAGGAAGACCGCCAGGCAGGTCGCCAGCGAAACCAGGCAAATCGCCCACCGCCGCCGCGCGGCCAGGACGACCCAGCCGGGCGCCGCCAGCGCCAAAATCGGCGCGTAAAACAGGAGTCCGCGATAACGCCCCCAGAGCAGCGGGACCGCCCGGCCCCAGTCCGGCGCGGCGATCCCCAGCGGGTTCTCCCGACTGTGGACCCTGGCGAACTGGGCCGTGGCGTGGTGGAAGTACCCCATGTCGAACGGGCCGCCGAACGCCAGGACGTCGTAAAGCATCAGGAACAAGGCCGGGATCAGGGCGCCGACGCCGAACGTCGCGATCGCGTCCCATCGTCGCGACCGCGCCGCCACCTGGCCCAGCAGGTAGAAGCCCAGGATCGCGGAGACCGGTCCGACCTGCAACTCGACGACCGCCGCGAACGAGGCCAGAAGCCCCGCCAAAAACGCGCGAAGGCCGTCGCGCCTAGTCCCGGTTCGAGTCAGCAGCGCGAACGAGGCCAGAAGCGCGAACGCCGTCGTCTGATGACCGTAGGCGAGCGTCGCGTAGACGTAGGCGGGGGTCGCCAATCCGTAGGCCAGGGCGATCAGGACGGCCGACCGCGGCGAGCATCCCAGATCGCGGGCCAGCCCCATCAGGATCACGGCCGTCAGCGCGGTGAGCAGGCCGGAGGTCGCCAGGGTCGCGCCGTAGTCCGCCGCCCAGTGAGCCAGCGCCGGGCCGTTCAGCGGGTGCGGCCGCGCGCCCGAGGCGCGGATCGCGGCGTAGGGGACGGTCGCCAGGAACGGATAGCCCGGCAACTTGTCGGAGTAGTAACGGCCCTGGAAAAACGCCTTGTCGCCGGTCTGGTCCTGGAGGCCGTCGATGGAGAGGCTCCCGCGATCCACCAGCGAGTACGTCAGCATCAGCCTGCTGGCGGTGTTCCAGTCGCGCGAGTGCCAGAAGAAGGCGTAACTGGCCAGCAGCAGCAGGAAGACGCCGGCGCGAAGGCCGATCCAGGCTCGATCCGTCATCAACTCGGCCTCAATCCGGGCTTCCATCCCAGGAGCCTGGCGAACGCGCCCCACGCCGAGACCATCGCCCGCCCCGCCAGGACCGCGAACGGCGCCTGGATCGGCAGGAGGTAACGGTCCCAGGCCATCGGCAGGTAAAGCGTCACGACCAGGAGCGACACCAGCGCCCAGGCCGCGATCGCCCAGGCCGTCGGCGGCTCGCGACGTCGCAACTGCGCCCGACCGTAACCCAGGGCGTATCCCAACCCCGCCAGACAGAGGGGGAGCCAGACGACCGCCCCGCGGTCCTGCTCCCAATCGTAGCGGATCGTCGAGTCCGACTTCGCCGGCCCCAACGGCCCGAACCGGCCGAAGCCCTGGACCGCGACGACCCGGGCGCGCTCGACGACGGTCTTCAAGGCGTTGTGCGGAAAGGCCCGCTGCTGCCCGCTCGACATCTCGCGACGATGATCGATCAGGAACCGAAACCGTCCCCAGGCGCCCATCGACTCCACATGGGCGGCGTCGGCGGTCGCGCGGGCGTCGGGGCCGGCCGTCATGTACGGGTTCAAGGCCGTGAAGCCGACGGCCGCCGCGAGCATCGTCAAGACCGTCCCCAGCGCGAACCAGAGCCAGCCCCAACCCGGGCCGCAAGGGACCACCCAGGCGATCCCCGCCCAGACGGCGATCGTCATCAAGGCCAGGAGGCCGTTGAACTTCGCCAGCACCGCGAGCGCCGCGAGCCCTCCCGCGGCGGTCAGAAGCGCCAAAATCCTCAAACCCGACGCCCGGTCCTTGAACGAACGTTTCCACGCGGCCAGGGCCGCCAGCAGCGCCGCCGCCAGGAACGCCTCGCAAGGGGCCTCTGACATGGCCCGATGCGCGTGCAGCGCGTAGAGCGGATTGAGCGCCAGCAGGAGGCCGGCGACGATGCCGACGCGGAGGTCGAAGGCCGTGGCGGCGATCGCCGCCACGGCCGCGCAGCCCAGGGCGCCGGTAAGGACGAACGGGACGCGCGCGACCCGGAGCGTCCGCGGCGTGCCGAAGACGGCGTGAGTGTTGGCGTACCACGTCCGCGCCGCCGCCGGGCCGGGTCGAGGCTCCGCCGCGGTCCAAAGCGCCGCGCCGATGAGATACTTCGGCAAGGGGACCAGATCGTAGGCCGGAAAGTCGATCCAGGCCGGGCTGTTCCAGTCGCCCTCGAAGAACAGGTCGGAGTAGTAGCTCTGGGATATGTAGGCGTACTCGTCGACGAACGCCGGATCGCCGATCCGCCAGCCGAAGGCGGCCAGGGCGACGAGCCCCAGCGCGGCCAGCGCCGCGGCGCGAAACTTCGCGGGCGACGTGGACCTCGCGGAAGGCGCGGGTCGTAGAGCGGTCATCGGGCGGCCTTCCGCGTCAAGCCTGGGAAACTTTACCGGCTGAACGAACTGGACTTACGCGCCCATTGTAGGAGCCCTCGGGAATCTTTGGCAATGGCGGGAACGTCGGTTAAGTTTCGGTTGACGGCCCTGGGCGGACAGGGGTCGTGGGGACGGTTTCGGGGCATCCCGAGGCCGCCCGCGTGCGGGAAACGGCGAACTCCACGATACGGCCACCCCCGAGAGAACTCCCGATGCGCGTCCTCTCCTCGTGCCCCCTGCCGGTCGCGTCCGACGCCCGGCGACGGCGCGCGGCGTCGTCTCGCGACGAGGCCCGCGATCGTCCACGGGGACCGGCGGACCACCCGGATCGCGGGGGGCGCCGGCGACGGGGCCCGGATCGCTCGCGCACCCGTGAGGGACGGCTCGCCAGGGGCGTTCGCGCGTCGACGTCCACAGTAAGGGAGATGCTAGAGATGTTCAGCTTGAGCTGGCTGCGCGAGCGCGGCGCCGGCCGAGGACGGCCCTCGGATCGTCGCCGCGCGACGAGGGCCGTCGCCTTCGGCCTCATGGCCGCGACGGCGGTCTTCCAGAGCGGATGCGCCTCGCTGGGGAACGGAACCGGCTGTCGGTTCTTCAGCCCCTGCGGCTTCCCGGCGCGGGCCACCCGATACATCGCCACGCCGTTCCGCGCGTTCGGCCAGGGGGTCGGCCGATTCTTCAACGCCGGCGGCGGCTGCTTCGGCCCGGTCGGCTGCGCCCCCGGCGGCTGCGACTCCGGCGTCGTCGACTACGGAGTCCCCTCCGACGTGTTCGTGCCCGGCGTCCCGGTCGGCCCGCCCGCCGTCGTGGTCCCCGGCGGCGCGATCCCCTCGACGGTCGCGCCGGCCATCGAGGCCCCGACCAACCTGGAGGCGCTTCCCGAGGCGTCGCCGGGCCCCGCCCCTCGCGGCGGCTCGGGGTCGAACTCCTCCGGCGTGCGGACCCCTTCCAACTACGATTCCCGACGCCCGGTCCAGAACCCCGGCGTCGACCTGGCCCAATCGCTGAGCCGGTCGCCGAGCCCGGACAAGGTCGCGGCGGATCGGAAGCGGGCCGAGCCGTCGGCCTCGGTCAACGACCCCGGCGGCTTTTTGGACAACCTCCCCGAACTCGATCCGATGGAGGTGACCGACCGCGCCGACAAGGCGATGGCCCGGCCGGCGGCGATCAAGACCAAGGCCCCCGCGGCCGTCGAACCGCCCGCCGCGGGGCCGTCGCCCTCCACGACGTCGACCCAGGCGCGCGACCGCTCCGGCGGTCGCGCGGTCGAGGAGGGCGGGACGACCCCCGCCCTCGCCTCGCCGACGCCCGCGACCGCGGAGGCCGCCCCGACCCCGGACGCCGACCCGGCGAACGGGGCCGTGGGCGTCGCCCGCTTCTACTCGGTCGACCTCAAGCTCGCCGGCGGCGCCGTGCCCTCCATGGTCGGTCTGGGCTGGCTGGCCGAGAAGGGCTTCCGCACCGTTTTGGATCTCCGCGACGCCTCCAGGATCGACCCGGCCTTCATCGCCGAGGCCGCCCGCCGCGGCCTCCGCTACGTCTCCTGCCCGACCGACCTGAAGAAGCTCGACCCCGAGCAGGTCGACCGCTTCTCCGCCGAACTCGCCCTCGACGCCGCCCGGCCGCTCTACTTCTTCGACGACGACGGCCGCGCCGCCGCCGCCATGTGGTACGTCCGCCGGGTGCTGACGGACAAGGCGGCCTGGGACCTCGCCCGCCGCGAGGCCGAGTCGGTCGGCGTCCTCGACGCCGCGTCCTGGAAGCTGACCAGGGACTACGTCGACTCCCGGATCGCGCCCAGCCCCGTCGGACCCGCTCCCGAGCCCTCCTCCCAGGCCCAGGCCCAGGCCGAGGCGCGCCGGTTCGCCGACGCCGCCCCCTCCCCGTCGAAGGTCGCCGGCGCGCCCGCTCGCCCGCTCGGCTTCGGGACGTCCGAGCCCTGGAAGCCCCTCGCCGCGCTTTTGATCACCGGGTTGTCGTTTCCGGCCGCGTTCGTCGGCCGTTCGGTCATCCCCGCGGTTCGCTCGTGGTCTCGGGCCAGTCTGCCGGCGCCGGCGCCTCGATCCTGACCTCCTCCCCCTTCGTGGGGTGCCTGAAGGCCAACTCCCGCGCGTGCAGCGCGATCCTCGGCTCGCCGTCCAAAGCGCGAACGATCCGCTTCGAGCCGTACTTCCGATCGCCGACGATCGGCATCCCCCGCGACGCCGACTGCGCCCGCAGTTGATGGCTCCTCCCCGTCGCCGGCCGCAGCGCCAGCTTGGTCGTCCCGCCGGACGACCCCAGCACCTCGAACGCCACCCGCGCCAACTTCCCCTCCCCTTCCGCCGTCGCGCGGACCACGTTGGCCAGGCGGTCTTTCTCCAGGTGGTCGATCCACTCGCCCGCGTCCCGATCGGGGCGGCCCTCGACGATCGCCCAGTAGAGTTTCGACACGGCGCCGGAGCGGAACTGTTCCGTCAGCCTCCCCGCGGCCTTGCTCGTCCGCGCGATCAGCACGACGCCCGACGTCGGCCGGTCCAGGCGATGCACCAGCCCGACGTACACGTTGCCGGGCTTGCGGTACTTGCGCCGCCAGTAGTCCTCGGTCCAGGAGACGAGGCTCGGCTCGCCGGTTCGGTCCCCCTGCGAGAGCATCCCGGCGGGCTTGTTCAGGACCAGGCAATGGTTGTCCTCGTAGAGGACGTCCGGCCGGTGGATCACGCGCCGGCCTCCGCGACCTCGGTGATCCGCTTGACCAGCATCGTGGCGTAGGCGCCCCTGGGGAGCGTGAAGGCGAGCCGGACGATCCGCCTCCCCCGGTGCAACTCGTCGTCCTCGATCGTCGCGGCGACGTCTCCCAGCGGGATCAACGGCTTGCGCGTCCCCTTGGAGAAGAAGACGTCCTTGAGCTTCTTGACCCGCATCCCGCCCCACGTCAGCCCGAACGCGGCGAGCGCCTCCGCCGCGATCTCGCCGAGCGGGCCGTCGGGAGGCGACGTCCGCGACGACGGCAACGGTAAGTCGACGCCCTCGATGAGCGCCCGTTGTTCGGGATCGAGCCCGACGGGGAACGGCAGCGCGCCGACCTTCAGTTCGACCGTCGCGCGCTGCTCGGGCCGGGTGTTCCGCTCGATCCAGCCGGCCAGGATCAGGTTCCACAGCCAGCTCTGGAAGGCCGAGAAGTAGAGGCTTCGCAAATCGCGCTTCAGCCGGGCGAAGGCCCCGGCGTGATCGGTCGGGTGGTCGACGAGGTAGGTGACGATGCTCCGCTCCGAGGAGCGATCGAGCGCGGCCTTGGCGGCGGGCCAGTCGCCCCAGTGGTCGCGGAGCGCGGCCTTGCGGGCCTTGGTGTCGGGGCGGTCGAACGGGTTGGGCTCGGCGAGGGCCAGCCGCAGGGCCTTTTCGTAATCGCCCAGAAGCCAGGCGTGGGCGATGAACTCGCCGGAGAAGCCGACGGAGCCGAAGCGCTGATCGTCGAAGTAGTTGGGCACGCCGTCGCGACCGGCGGCCTCCAGCCGTCGCGACGCCTCCTCGGCGGCGGCGGGGGTCAGGTCGCGAATGGCGACCTCGAAGCGGTTGCCGCTGAAGTCCGCCGGCCCGTAGGCGCGCGGGACTTTCCCCAGCGGCTCCAGCTTGAGGTTGGGCTCGGCGATGGGGCGGTTGGGGCCGTCGAGGATCGTGAGGTACTGGACGGTCTCGGCGTGGCGGTCCTTGAGTCCGCCGTGGGACGCCCGCCCGCGCGGAAGGTTCCAGCGTCGGCAGATGGAGTCGACGGCCTCGATGGTGCCGATCCCGCGCTTGGAGAGGCGGTAGAGGGTGTGCCGGCCGCGGTCGGAGGCGACGGCGGTGGTCATCTCCTCGACGCGGAAGTCCTCGGGGAGTCGTTTGACCTTCATCGCGACGCCTCCCGGTCGGGCCGTTCCAGCAGGGTCACGCGGACCCAGTTCATGGCTTGTTTCGCCGAGCGGCGCTGGATGATGTCGCGGGGCTGCTCCGGGCCGATCTCCAGGCGGCGGGTCTGGACGCCGTCGGCGGTCGCCAGGCCGAGATGGACCAGTCCGACGGGCTTCTCCGCGGTGCCGCCGTCGGGCCCGGCGACGCCCGTCGCGCTGATCGCGACGTCGGCCCCGAACCGCTCGCGCGCCCCCGAGGCCATCGCCGCGGCGACCTCGGCGCTGACGGCGCCGTGGGCCCGGATCAGCTCCGCGGGCACGCCGAGCATGTCGGTCTTGGCCTGGTTCGCGTAGCTCACCACGCCGCCGGGGTAGTACGGACTGACGCCGGGGATGGCGGTGATCATGTGGGCGATCAACCCGCCGGTGCAGGACTCGGCCGTGGCGAGCGTCGCGCCGGTTCGCTTCAACTGTTCAACCAGGGCCTCGGCGACATCGACGGCGCCCTCGCCCAGAACCAGGGGGCCGAAGCGGTCGCGGATCGTCCGGGCGGTCTCCTCGGTCTGGGCCCAGGCGGCCTCCTGGGTAAGCCCCTCGCCCTTGATTCGGAAGCTGATGGTGGCCTGGCTGGCGGTGATCCCCACCTCCGGGACCCGGCCGCGGGCGGTGAGGTCCAGGGCGTCGGCCTCGACGTCGGACTCTCCCTTGCCAAAGAGCGCGATCTTGCGGTGGACGATCACCCGCTCCACCCAGTGCCGCTGTCGAAGCCGCGGGACGACCTGCTCGGCGAACATCCGCGTCATCTCATTGGGGACGCCGGGCATCGCCGCGAAGACGGCGCGGCCGATCGTCATCCAGACCCCCGGCGCGGTGCCGACGGGGTTGGGCAGGGCCTCCGCGCCCTCGGGCAGAAGGGCCTGAAGCCGGTTGCGCGGGGACATCGCGCGATGGCGGCGGGCGAAAAGGGCCTCGATCGCCGCCAGCGACTCGGCGTCCTCGCGGAGCCCGACGCCGGCCGTCTTCGCGAGCGCCTCGCGGACCAGGTCGTCCTGGGTGGGGCCCAGTCCGCCGGTGGTCAGGACCAGGTCGGCGCGTTCGGCGGCGATCCGGAACGCGGCGACGTGGTCGGCCATGTCGTCGCCGATGGTGGCGTGCCAGGCCGCGGCGATCCCCAGCTCCCCCAGCGCGCGGCTGAGCCAGGGGGCGTTGGTGTCCAGGCTCCAGCCGCTGGTCAGCTCGCTGCCGATCGAGACGATCTCCGCCTTCAACGCCATGGGTCGACTCCGCTCCGACGCGCCTCGTCCGATCGACGACGCCGATCCGAGACTTCAGCACAATCCATAATACCAGGCCGTAGAACGGTTGGACGCGAACTCGCGACCAGCCGCCCGCGTCCGGTTCGTCGAGGATCGCGAGGGCCGCGAGGTTGCGTGCCGCCCCGGGGCGTCGGGTATGATTATGACGCCCGAATCGAAGACCCGCCTTTCGGAATGACGCGGCGACCATCGCTCCTCGCAACCATCGCGTGAGTGGAGAGCCTCGACCATGGGGGTGAGCGTCCTACAACGGCCGACCTTGGTTTTGAACCGCCACTGGCAGCCGGTCCACGTCGCCCCGGTGGCGCGGGCCCTGGTCCTGCTCTGGAACGAGGCGGCCCAGGTCGTCGATCCCGACGACTATCGATTGTACTCCTGGAGCGATTGGGCGCGACTGACTCCCAGGGCCGGCGAGCCGTTCATCCGCACGGTCCGGTTCAACCTCCGCGTCCCCGAGGTGCTGACCCTCACCCGACACGACCGACCCCGGTACAACACGGTGACGTTCAGCCGTCGCAACCTGTTCAAGCGCGACCACGCCACCTGTCAGTACTGCGGCGGCCGCCCCGGCACCGAGGAATTGACCATCGACCACGTCCTCCCCCGCGCCCAGGGGGGGCAGACGACGTGGGAGAACTGCGTGCTGGCCTGCGTCGCGTGCAACTCGCGCAAGGCCAACCGCACCCCCGAGCAGGCCGCGATGAAGCTGAAGCGCCCCCCCTACCGTCCGGCGTGGAAGCCGCTGTACGACGCCTCGACCGTCCGCATCGCCAGCTGGTCGCGGTTCCTCAGCGACGCCTACTGGAACGTCCCCCTGCTCGACGAGGATTGACCGCGCGTCGGTCCTCGTGGATCGAACCCGAGAGGCCCGCACATGAGTACCGCCGACCGCGACGCGGCCCCTCGGAGGGCCTTCCCGCCGTACTGGGACGCATACGACCCCAGGTTCCCCGACAGCGACGGCGAGCCCATGGCCGATAGCCAAGCCCAGTACCTGTGGATGGTCACGATCGCCGAAGGGCTCGACGCCCTCTTCGCCGACCGCCCCGACGTGTTGGTCGCCTGCGACCTCCTCTGGTACTTCGACGAAACCAATCCCAAGCGCTGCTGCGCTCCAGACGTCTTCGTCGCCATCGGCCGCCCCAGGGGGATGCGGCGTTCCTACAAGGAGTGGCTCGAAGGGCACGCGCCGCAGGTCGTTTTCGAGATCCACTCATTCAGCAACACCCCGGCGCGAATGCAACAAAAGCTGGAACTCTACGACGCGCGCGGCGTCGAGGAGTACTACTACTACTTCCCCGAGGACCACGCCGGCCGGTTCGAGGGCTGGGTTCGCGGCCCCGCGGGACTGGAGCCGATCGCCAACGCCGACGGCTGGACCAGCCCCCGCCTGGAAGTGACGTTCGAGACGCCGCCGGAGGACAACGCCTTGGTCATCCGCGGTCCCGACGGCGAGCCGTTCCAGCACGTCCAGGACATCATCCGCGACCGCAAGCTCGCCCGCCGCGTCGCCGAGATCGAACGTGGACGACGCAAGGAGGAGGCTCGCCGACGCGAACTGGCCGAGGCCGAGGCCCGCGCCCAGCGCGCCGAACGCGAACTGGCCGAGGCCGAGGCCCGCGCCCAGCGCGCCGAACGCGAACTGGCCGAGGCCGAGGCCCGCGCCCAGCGCGAGCGGGCCGATCGGCTGGAAGCCCTGCTCCGCGAGCGGGACGCCAAGCCGGATTGACGCGGCGAACCGCCGGCGACTTCGCCTTGACCGTCCCGGCCGCTCGGGGTAGGGTCCGTCGCGAACGTCCTTTCGCACCCACGTCTCGGATCGGATCCCCGTTCCCATCAGGCGCCCCCAGTCGGGCGCGGCCGCGGGGAGGAAGCCGAACCCGGAGGATCGAGCGCGACGGCCCCGGGGCCGCCGGTCTCGCCGCCGTCGTCGAGCCCACCGGAACGAGTCGCGGATCGAATCGCGGGACGGCCAAGGAAGGCCGCCTCATCCGACACGTCGGTCGAAGCTCGGGAGGAACCGTGCGCGAGCACGACCAGCCCAGACGCCCCGCGCGGCTCCGCGCGTGGATCGGACTCATCCTGGCGGCCTCGCTGCAGGGCCTGGTCGAGGCCGAGGATCCGCGCGCGGTCCACTCGGAACTCGCCGGAGCCATCGACCTGACGGCGACCCGCGCCCTCGTCTGGGACGCCCCCGACGGCCGCTGGGCCGTCCTGGAGGGCGTCGCCGGCGCGACCCGCGACGGCCGCGGCCTGACGGCCTCCAGCATCGTGGCACGGATCACCGGCCAGAAGCTGGACGGCCGGACGATCTACCAGGCCGAACTCTACGCCGAGGGGAACGTCCAGGCCCCCGGCGGCGACGCCCCCCCCCGCAAGGACGGCCGCGCCGTGCTTCGAAGCGTCGAGGGCGTGAACGTCTCCCCCTCGGCCGTCTGGCTCAAGTCGCCCCCCGCGGGACTGGACCTCGTCGCCCGCGCCGGCTTCCCGGCCGAGGCCCCGCCGGTCTCCATGCCGCCGGACCAGTTGGCCCGCGAGGTCGTCGCCCAGGCGCGGGCCGTCGCCACGCCCGCGGATCGCGACCCCCGCGGCCCCGACCCCCACGTCGTGGAGGCCCGGGCCCTCGTCCCGGCGGCCGACGCCCCGAAGCCCCCCGCGGACCCGGCGCTTGAGCCGTCGCAGGCGATCGAGGCCCAGGAGCCGGTCATCGACCTCCCCCCCATCGACGCCGACCCCGGCCTCACGGTCCCCGACCTCGACGACTTCGACTCGTCCCCCGCGCCGGCCCCGGAGGCGCTCCCGGATCGGGACGAACCCCCCGACCTCGCCCCGCTCCCCGGAGAGCGCGACGACGAACCCGCGCCCCCCTTGCGCGGCGACGACGTCCTTCCCCCGATCGACGACGACGACCTGCCGGAGGAAGCCGACCCGCGCGCGCCGCGGCGGGACGCCGAGCCCCGAATGCCGGTCACTCCGGGCACCCAGCGCGCCACCTGGATCAATCCGCGGAGCAGCGTGCCGATGTCGATCCAGAAGGAGCAGTCCGGCGACACCTCCATCTGGATCATTCGCGGCGGCGTCCACGTCGTCTCCACCACCCCCCAGAACGGCACCATCGACCTGGAAGCCGACAGCGCCATCGTCTGGCGCCGCAAGCCCCCCGAGGAAGGGGAGCCCATGACCGGCCCCCAGGGGGAGATCGTCGACGACGCCAATCAGCCGATGGAGATGTACCTGGAGGGGAACGTCGTCCTCCGCCAGGACGAAAACCACTTCGCCGGCCGCGCCGATCAACGGACCTTTCGCGCCCAAACCCTGTACTACGACTTCGTCACCGAACGCCTCATGGGCACCGAGGCCCAGGCCGACGTCTTCGCCCCCCACCTCATCAGCCCGATGAAGGTGAAGGCCCCCCGCATCGACCAGTTCCGCCCCGTCGTCAAGGGCCCCGACGGCCGCCTCGTGCTGGGCCCCGACCCCGAGATCCGCGCCGCGGGCGCCGTCTCCACCGGCAGCCGCTTCCCCAACCCGGCGTACAAGATCACCAACCGCTCGATCACCCTGACCCGCCGGTCCACCCCCGCCGTCGACCCCGACACGGGCAAGCCCCTCCGCGGCCGCGGCTTCCAGGGCGGCCCCCGGGACCAGGTCTGGCGGTTCGACGCCCGCACCAACTTCTTCTACATGGGCCCGGTCCCGATCTTCTACTGGCCCCGGTTCGTCGGCGACTCCGACGACCTCGACCCGCCCTTGCGGATGATCTCCTTCGCCACCAACAACTACTTCGGCCAGCAGGTCCTCACCGACTGGAACGGCTTCAAGCTCTTCGGCATCCCCCACCCCCGCCAGATCGACAACTGGAACATCGACATCGACTACCTCAGCTACCGGACCAAGCGCTGGCCCGCCCTGGGGAGCGAGATGGGATGGTTCGGCAACGACCTGGTCAACGACCTCCGCGACCCGTTCCGCCGCGACCGCGACGCGAACCCGTCGTGGGCCCGCGACTACTTCGGCTACCTGGACGTCTGGGGCCTGCGCGACTACGGCATCGACAACCTGGGCTCCGGCCCCGCCATCATCACCAACGGCCCCCCCGGCGCCGGCAGCCGCGGCTTCCAGCGCTCCGGCACCCCCTCGTTCCAGGACGTCCGCGGCCGCTGGAACCTCCGCCACATGCAGCGCTTCCTCCCCGACGACGAGGAACACCAGTTCGAGGACATGAAGCTCCAGATCGAAAACGCCTACTTCTCCGACCGCTACTTCCTGGAGGAATACTACAAACGGCTGCACGACGTCGGCATGGACCAGGAGACGCTCGCCTACGGCCAGTGGCAGAAGAACAACTGGGCGATGAGCCTCCAGGCGGAAGCCAACCTGATGGACTTCCGCACCGACACCCAGTGGCTCCCCAAGTTCGACTATTACCGCATGGGCGACACCCTGCTGGGCGACCGCCTGGTCTACTCCTCGCACTCGGGGGTCGACTACGCCAACACCCACACCGACGTCATGGTCAACAACCACGACCTCTTCCCCCTGAAGATCGGCAGCCCCGACCTGGCGTTCATCCCCTTCGACCCGATCTCCAACACCAGCGGCGTCTTCAGCGCCGGCCGCGGCTTCACCGACCACGAGCTGCGACTGCCGCTGAACATCTTCGACGTGGTCCGGATCGACCCCTACGTCCAGGGCCAGCTCACCGGCTGGAGCAACCAGATCGGCGGCGGCGGCCGCTTCAACCAGATGCCCAGGAACGACTTCGTGGGCCGGGTCTGGGGCGCCGCCGGCGTCCACATGGAGGCGACCATGTGGAAGATCTACTCCGGCGTCGACAGCGAATGGCTCAACGTCCACGGCCTGAACAACAAGGTCAGCTTCTTCGGCGACTTCCGCACCGCCTACTCCAACCAGAAGCTCAACAGCCTCGCCATCCAGGACGACCTCGACGACGACACCTACGAGATGGTCAGGCGCTACTTCGCCATCACGCTCTGGAACAACGGGATCCTCCCCGACGGCTACGACCCCCGCCACCTGATCCTCCGCCGCGCCCTCTCGCCGATCTCCGGACCCAACGACGTGCAAGCCTCGATCGAGACCTTCAACTTCGGCGTCCACCAGAGGTTGCAGACCAAGCGCGGACCGGAGGGAAAGCGACGGATCGTCGACTGGATGACCCTGGACGCCTCCACGACCTACTTCCCCTACGCCGCCCGCGACAACATGGACAAGCCCTGGGGGCAGACCATGTACAATTACCAGTGGTTCCTCGGCGACCGGACGAGTATCATCTCCACCGGCTGGTTCGACTTCTGGAACCTACAGGGAGGCACGCCGCAGGACAACTACCTGGTCGGCCCGGTCAACCCCAAGGGGCTGAACGTCATCACCACGGGGATCTCGCTGTCCCGGCCGCCGCGCGGAAGCGTCTTCATCGGCTACAGCGTCATCGACTCGTCGATGATCCGGACCTCCGCCCTGAACGCCTCGGTCAACTACTGGCTGAGCCCCAAGTGGTACGGGACGTTCTCGCAGTCCTACGACTTCGGCAACCGGATCTCGCTGGGCTCGATGGTGTCGTTCACGAGGATCGGCGCCGACTATCTCTTGTCGCTGGGCCTCTCGGTCGATCCGCAGCGCGGGGCGTACCAGGCCGCGTTCCAGGTCTCGCCGCGCCTGGCGCCGATGCTTCGGCTCGGGTCGGGCACCGGCACGAACTCGTTCGACTCGCGACTGGCCCCGGTGCAATAAGCGGACGCGGGCGCGAGCCCCCCGCGAACCCTCACGAGGAGCAGGCGGCCGACGCCGCGGACCCCATGGCCCACCGGACCCGCGACCCACACGCCGACCCGTCGAGAATCCCCTCGGGCGCCACCGAGGAGCCGTCCCCGCGCGGCCTGCTCCCGGTCCCCGAGTTCGACGAGGACCGGTTCCGACTCCAGTTCGGCGACGCCCCCCCCGAGCCCGGCTCGCGCGCCGACCGCCGCGGCACGCGCCGGAAGCTGGCCGCCGGCCTCCGCGGACTGAAGGCGGCCGTCCGCGGCGACTCCAGCTTCTACGCCCACGCCTACCGGGGGATGATGGTCGCCATCGTCGCCGCCATCCTCCGCGTCAGCTACTGGAGCTGGTGCCTGTTGGTCCTCGCCGGCGGCCTGGTCCTCGTGGCCGAGCTTGGCCACAGCGCCGTGGACACCCTCGCCCGCGCCGTCGGCGACCCCGACGAGCCCCGACTGACCGTCGCCCGCGAGATCGCCGCCGCCGCCGTCCTGGTCGCCGTCCTCGCCGCCGTCGCCGTCGCCGCCATCGTCTTCACCGTCCAGTCGATCGACCTCTTCGACGCGCGATGACCCACGCCTCAAGACGGCCCGCCCCCTCCGTCGAAATCCCAAACCACGAGTGACGGCAATCATCCCTTCTTCCCTTGTGGTGTTTTGTCGAAAACCACCGCGAGCGAGCATGTTCAATCCCTTCTCCCCCTGTGGGAGAAGGTGCCCCGAAGGGGCGGATGAGGGGGGCGCGACCAAAAGCCGCGAGCTTCAAAGTCATGGCCGGACGCGAGATGTGATGCCGGTCGCCCCCTCATCCGGCCTTCGGCCACCTTCTCCCACGAGGGGAGAAGGGGGGAAGCACGCTCGCGGTGGTTTTCGACAAGGCATCGCGCGCCCTTCGGGCTCGAAACCGATTGAATTAAAACATGCCGTCTCGGCGGTGGCGTCTTGTCCGCGCGCATGGGAGTGGTCATAATGCGTCCCTCGGTCCTTGCATCGGCAGGCTCCCCAGCGCCCGCTCGGGCGGAGAGACGCGATGACGCGCAGGTTCAGTCTCGGCGACGCGGCCGACCGCAAGGTCGTGGTGTTCGAAATCCAGGGCCGCTCGCTCGCGGTGACGCGGGTCCGACCCGACGGCTCCAGCGACCGCCGCGCGCGGGAGCTCCCGTCCGAGGCCGCCGCCGCCGCCGCCGCCGACAAGCTGGCCGCGGAACTGCTCGCCCACGGCTACCGCGAGCACGCGGCCCGCCAGTCCAGGCCGGCCGCCAGGCCCGCGCCCAGGCCGACCGCGGTGCCGAGCGCGCCCGAACCCGACCCCCGCGGCCTGTTCGACGACCTGGAGACGGTCGAGGCGTCGTCGGCCCCGCTCCCCCGGCTCGCCCCCGCGCCCCCGGCGTCGGACTCGGGCGCCGCCGTCAAGAAGAAGAAAAAAACGGGCAAGAAGAAGCGGAAGGCGGCCAGGAACCCCGACGCGCTGGACAAGCGGGTGCTCGTGGCCGTCGCGGCGGTGGGGCTGCTGATCATCGGCGGCGCCGGCTACATGGCCTACGACATGTTCCTCAAGCCGGCCTCCATCGTCGGGATCTGGAAGGGGTCGATGGTCGAGCACGAGATCGGCCACTCGCTGACCCACACCGCGTACTCGCTGACGCTCGACGCCGCGAAAACCGCCTCGATGACGATCAACGAGCAAAACCTGGGGGCCGGCGGCTACCACGTCAAGGGGGACCGCCTGACGCTGAAGTTCAAGGACGAGGACGGCCGGGAGTTCGAGCGCCGTTACAAGTTCAAACTTGGCCGCGCGGTGCTGTCGCTGATCGATCCGGACTCGAACACGCTGCTCGTCGACCTGGTCCGCCAGTTCCACGAGCCCGAGTCGGCGGCCGCCTCCAAGGCGAAGGCCGCCGCCGACGCCAAGGACCTCGCCGACGATGGCGACCGGATCGCGGACCCCGTCGCCGACAAGGCGCTGGCGTCCGTGGAGTTATCGGCCAAGGACGGCGCGTTCCGGCTCCGCCATCCGCCCGGCTGGGAGGCCAAGACCGGCGGCAAGGCCGATAACACCTATTCGTACATCCTGCTCGACAAGGGCGCGGCCAAGATCACCGTCTACGCCGACGTCACCGGCTCCCTGGTCTCCGGCTCCGACTCCACCAACCCCGGCGACTTCGAGGAGGGGAGCCCGTTCGCCCCGGTCCAGAAGGCCCACGAGCACTACGTCAAGACCGGCGTCGGCGAACTGGACGGCTACCGCGAGGCCGCGCCCGGCGTCTTCAAGGACAGCGGCTTCGGCGAGGGCCGAATCGCGGTCTTCACCGCCTCCGCCGGCCTCTTCGGCGGCAAGTACAAGGGCTACCACGCCACCGTCCTGAACCGCGACCGCCGCATCTCCGTCCTGGCCTACGGCCCCGCCGAGGACTTCCCCAAACTCCGCGCGACCTACCTCGCCGTCTGCCGCAGCCTGTCGCCCTGATCGGCCGACCCGGCGGCGGTCGTCGCGGTCGCTACCAATCCTTCAGCAGAACGACCTGACTTCGGGGAAAGGACTTCGGAACGGCCTCGACCATCCTCTCGTCCGAGGTGATCAACCGGCAGTCCAGTTCCCTCGCGAGTTGAAGGAACAGCATGTCCTTGAAGCCTTTCGAGTAACCCACGGCCATCTCGACGGCCTCCGCCGCCGATTCCGGCGTGAGATCGGCGAGGTGGAGGCCCAGGTTCCAGAGGGTCGTCAACACGCCTCGCGATTCCGCCACCGTCATGTAAGGCGCGCCAGGAGTCTTGAGCCGGATCTTGTTCCCCCATTTCCCCAGGACGACCCCCACCTCGTGGTACAGGACGCTGGGGGCGTGAAGCTCGATCAATCCAGTGACGAACAGACGACGGATCTCGAGCGCCCTATCCGCGAAGGGCTCAGTCGTCGCGAACCACTTCATCACGACGCCGCTGTCGATGACCAAACGATCAACGCTCGGCATCCCGGATCTCTCGGATGGTCTCGTCGACGTTGAAACTCGCGCCTCCGAACTTGCGCTCGAGCTTGCGCCGGAACTCCTCGATCCGCTCGTCCAGCGCCCGCTGTTCCGGCGTCATCATCGCCAGCAATTCCTCGGGAGTGTACCCATACCGGCCGCGCTTCGAATCCTTGGCCGGCGGCTTCTTCTTCGCGTTCTTCTCGGACACGTCCCGCCTCCTTCCCGACGACTTCGGCCGTCGCCCACCGTCAATCCTTCAACGCTCGGCATCCCGGATCTCTCGGATGGTCGCGTCCACGTTGAAACTCGCGCCTCCGAACTTGCGCTCCAGCCCGCGACGGATTTCGTCGGCCTGATCGTCCAGGGCCCTCTGCTCCGGCGTCATCATCGCCCGCAATTCCTCGGGAGTGTACCCATACCGGCCTCGCTTCGAATCCTTCTCCGTCGGCTTCTTCCTCGCGGACACGTCCCGCCTCCCTCCCGACGATTTCCATCCTCCATTCTAATCATTCGTCTCGCGGACGTTGAATTCCAGGGCCCAGCGGCGATCGTCGCGGGCGCTTCGGCAGGAGAGTTCCAGGGTGCCGACCTCCGTGACTCGCGCGTGGAGGCGCACCGGGACGGTCTCGGCCTCGGCCTGGTCCTCGACGGCCAGGGCGGTCTCCAGGGGGGCGAGCTCCTCGATCTCCTCCGATCCCCAGCGCTCCACGACGGCGCCCACGGGGTCGTCGCGGCGGGTGGTGGAGCTGAGGAACCGGAAGACGGCCGGCTCGCCGACGACCAGGCCCAACTCCGGGCCCGGCACGTCGGCCTCGGTCCCCTCCTCCATCCCCATCGGCACCACGCAGAGGGCCTTGATCTCCGGCGCGACCCCCGGCACCGCCGGCGCGGAGGTCTCCAACCCGACGTAGTACGACCGCGCCACGCCGCCCCGGATTCGCACGCCCCGGCCCCGGCGCGCCTGTCCGTAGTACGCCGCCCCCCGAGCGACGGCCAGATCCAAATCGTCGGATTTCAAGTCCGGGATCGGCCGGCCCGCCCAGTCCGAGAGGACCTCGAGCACCCGGGCGCGGAGCGGATCGGCCTTGAAGACGCCGCCGTTGAACAACACGGCCGACGGCCGGATCGCGCTCCCATCGGCGTGCAGAGAGCCCGCCTGGCGGCTCAGGAACCGCGCCAGGTGGCGAGTGATCGCCGGGTCGGCCGCGTAAGGGAGCCCGATCTCCGCCAGACCCACCCGACGCCCCTTCGCCGGCTGGTCGGTCGGCGCGCACTTGGGGAGGAAGCCGTCGACCAGGACGCGGTCGAGCGTCTCGCGGTCGAGTTCGGTCTTGATCGACCCGCCGATGACCTTCGAGCCGCGGCCGAGGATCGCCACCGGGGCGGACTTCTTCTTGGGATCGGCGAAGAGGGCCTCCTTGGCCGCCCGGCAGGCGTGGTTCAGCGCGACGCGCTGCGCGGCGTCGAGCCCCTCCATGCCTCGCGGCAGGGTCGCGGCGACGGCGTGGGCCAAGGCCAGGTCCATGTTGTCGCCGCCCAGAAGGATGTGCTCGCCGACGGCCAGCCGCTCCAGCGCCAGGTCGCCGTCGCGCTCGGCGACGGCGATCAAGCTGAAGTCGGTGGTGCCGCCGCCGACGTCGCAGACGAGGACCACGTCGCCCACCTTCACCCGCTTGCGCCAGCCGTCGCCGATCTGGGCGAGCCAGGCGTAGAACGCCGCTTGTGGCTCCTCGAGCAAGGTGACGTCGGGAAGCCCGGCCTGCTTGGCGGCCTCGACGGTCAACTCGCGGGCGACGGCGTCGAACGACGCCGGGACGGTCAGCAAGAGCTCCTGCTCCTCCAATCGACCCCCGGATTCCTTCCCCATCGCCTCGTCCCAGGAGGCGCGCAGGTGCGCCAGATAGGCGGCCGACGCCTCCACCGGGGAGACTCGCGGCGCCTCCGGCGGGGCCGTCCAGGGAAGGATCGCCGCGCGACGGTCGACCCCCGCGTGCGACAGCCAACTCTTGGCGGAGGAGACCAACCGCCCCGGCGACTTCGCCCCATGGTCGCGCGCGAACGCGCCGACCGCCCGATCCGCCCCCGCCTTCCAGGGAAGGTCCAGCGCCCCCGGCGGGAACTCGCCCGCCGCGACCAGGTACAGAAACGACGGCAACAAAGGCCGTGGCGAAACGTCGTTGACCCCGACCACCTGCGGAATCGCGAGTTGCTCGACCGCCGCCGGCCGCGACGGGTCCTCGGACTCCGCCGCCGCGTAGGCGAGCGAACAATTGGTGGTCCCCAGGTCCAAGCCCACGACGTATCGCGCCATGCCTATGCTCCTAGACCTTGGGAGGGTCCGATTCGAACGGCCTTCTCCCCTTGAGGGAGAAGGTGGCCGAAGGCCGGATGAGGGGTGG
>CALCIB010000068.1 GCA_937907525.1 uncultured Planctomycetales bacterium
CTGGGAGGCGTCGGGCCACGTCGGCGGGTTCAGCGACCCGATGGTCGACTGCCGGGCGACCAAGGAGCGCTACCGGGCCGACCAGATGTACGTCTTCGCCTACCTCTTCCCCGCGACCAACGCCAAGGGGGAGCCGACGGAGGCCTGGCTCGCCGGGCTGGGGGGCTCGCCGGAGGAGGCGGCCGAGGGCGTCGAGAAGCGGGCCGTCAAGCTCGCCAGAAAGTTCGGCAAGCCGACCGACCCGCCGGAGGTGACGCCTTACCTCCAGATCGCCGCCGAGGACCGGATCAAGGTCGTCGGCCCGGCGACCGACGAGAGCGGCACGCTCACCGAGCCGCGGTCGTTCAACTTGATGTTCAAGACTTACGTCGGAGCGCTGGAGTCGGAGTCGAACGTCGCCTACCTGCGGCCGGAGACGGCCCAGGGGATCTTCGCCAACTTCAAGAACGTGGTCGACACCGCGCGGGTGAAGCTCCCCTTCGGGATCGCCCAGATCGGCAAGAGCTTCCGGAACGAGATCAACCCCCGCAACTTCACGTTCCGCTCCCGCGAGTTCGAACAGATGGAGATCGAGTTCTTCTGCCGCCCCGAGGAGGCGAAGGACTGGTACAAGTACTGGCGCGACGCCCGCTTCGCCTGGTACACCGGGCTGGGGCTACGGTCGGATCGGCTCCGCCTGCGCGACCACGACGCGGAGGAGTTGGCGTTCTACTCGACGGCCACCGCCGACATCGAGTACGCCTTCCCCTTCGGCGTCAGCGAGCTGGAGGGCGTCGCCCACCGCGGCGACTACGACCTGACCCAGCACATGAAGTTCAGCGGCAAGGACCTGAGCTACTTCGACGAGGAGAAGAAGGAGCGGTTCACCCCCCACGTCGTCGAGCCCTCCGCCGGCGCCGACCGCGCCACGTTGGCGTTTTTGTGCGAGGCCTTCGCCGAGGACGAGGTCGGCGGGGAGGTCCGCACGGTCCTTCGGTTCCATCCCCGGCTCGCGCCGGTGAAGGCGGCCGTCTTCCCGCTGGTGAAGCGCGACGGCATGCCCGAGAAGGCCCAGGCGATCCATCGGGAGTTGAAGAGGAATCACAACGTCGCCTACGACGAGAAGGGGGCCGTCGGCCGCCGCTACCGCCGCCAGGACGAGGCCGGCACGCCGTTCTGCATCACCGTCGACAGCCAGACCATGACGGACGACACCGTGACCTTCCGCGACCGCGACAGTTGCCGACAATGGCGGGTGCCCGCCGCCGGCGCCGCCGCGGCGCTTCGCGACCTGCTGGAAGGCGGGGCCGTCCCCGCCGCCGAGTAAGCCCATGAAGCCCTGCATCAGCCAGGCCACGACCATGAACGCGGCGACCAGGGCCGACCTGCGGGCCTACGGCCACTGCGGCTGGTCGCTGGTGGAGTTGTGGCTGACGAAGGTCGAGGACTATCTCCGCGAGAACTCCGTCGCCGACCTTCGCGGCCTGCTGGAGAAACACGACCTGACCGCCGCCGCCGCCGCCGGTCAGGGAGGGCTCCTGCTCTCCAGGGGCGCCCAGCGCGACGCCCACTGGGAACTCTTCCGCCGCCGCCTGACCCTGCTCAAGGAACTCGGCGTGCCGGTGCTGGTCGTCGCGGTCGACTTCCACCAGACGCCCAGGCCGGAAGACTATCCCCTGGCCGCCGCCTCGCTGGCCGAGGCCGGCGCGCTGGCCGGCGCGCACGGCGTCAAGATCGCCCTGGAATTCCAGCGCGGCGCGGCCTTTTGCGCCAGCCTCGACACCACCTTGGCGCTGATCGACCAGTGCGGATCGCCGCACGTCGGCGTCTGCCTGGACCTGTTCCATTACTACACCGGGCCCAGCAAGTTCGAGGACCTCGGGCTCCTGACCAGGGACAACCTGGCCTGGGTCCAGATCTGCGACCTGGCGGGCACCCCGCGCGAACTTGCCGGCGACTCCGACCGGATCCTCCCCGGCGAGGGGGACTTCCGGATCGGGCCGATCCTCGATCATCTGGGGTCGATCGGTTATGACGGGCCGGTGTCGCTGGAGGTGCTCAACCCGTCGCTTTGGGCCTCGCCGCCGGATCGGGTGGCGGACTTCGGGTTCCAGGCGACCGAGCGCGCGTTGGGCCGTTGGAACGAGCCGCGGGATCTTGGCGGGCCCTCGGGACCCGAGGGGGGTTGAGCGTGTCGAGCGTCGCGACGTTCCGGCCCGCCGCGGCCCTCTACCACGAAGAGCAATACTTCGACTGGAGGGTGTACGCCCTCGTCGCCCTGCTGGAATGCCTCTGCGGCATGGCCGTCCTGTGCTGGGCCCATCGCGCCGACCTGCCCGACCTGGCGACGCGCGCGGCGTCGCCGGGGTTCCTGGCCGGGCTGGGACTAGGGCTGGGGTTCCCGTTCCTCGTGATCGTCACGGCGTTGCACATGACCACCGAGGTCGCCGGCGACGTGGCGACGGTCTGGTACGGCTGGCTGCCGATCTACCGTCGGACGATCGCGCTCGCCGACGTGAAGTGCTGCCAGACGGTTCGCTTCCGCCCGATCCGCGACCACCTCGGCTGGGGGATCCACCGCCTCCGCGACGGCGAGCGCGTCTTCACCGCCCGCGGCGACCGCGGCGTCCGCGTCACCCTCGCCGACGGCTCCCGCCTCCTGATCGGCTCCCAGCGCCCCGAGGACCTCGCCGCGGTCCTCTCCCGCCCCGACCAGCCGGACGCGGGGTGAGGCGGCGGGATCGGCGTTGGACGTCTGATCGTTCCACATCGGAGTTCGGCTCATGAGTTCCGACCCCGCCCGTATCGCCGTTCTTGAAGGATGGATGCGAGAGAAAGAGGGAGAGGAGTTCGAATTCAAGGAAGCCAAGGGGCGATTCGACTTCGAACTCTTGTGCAAATACGTCGCGGCGCTGGCCAACGAGGGAGGCGGCCGCATCATTCTCGGCGTGACGGATAAGCGTCCCCGAAAGGTCGTCGGGTCCAAGGCGTTCGACCAGCCGGAGCGGACCCGCCGCGGCTTGTGCGATCGGATCCCGCTGGCCATCGATTT
Source organism: uncultured Planctomycetales bacterium (assembly GCA_937907525.1). Lineage (GTDB taxonomy): Bacteria > Planctomycetota > Planctomycetia > Isosphaerales > Isosphaeraceae > Paludisphaera. Next base: position 3,032 of record CALCIB010000068.1, read on the forward strand.
CGAGGAGATCCGCCATCCCGATTGCGGTCCCGACGGTCGAGTCCTCGTCTTCCATATTCCAAACCGCCCGGTGGGCACGCCCATCAAGTACGACGGTCGCTATTGGATGCGGGACGGGGACGAACTCGTCGCGATGTCCGAGAACCGGCTCCGCGCGATCTTCGCCGAGAGCGGACACGACTTTTCGGCGGACCTCTGCCCTGGGCTAACGATGGCGCATCTCGATCCAGAGGCGATCGAGGACTTTCGAGACCGCTGGATCGCCAAGGCGCGCAAGGCCGAGAACCTCTCGACGGCCGAGCGTCTGGAGGGTTTGAGTTATGAAGAACTGCTAATCGATGCCGAGGCGTTGATCGACGGCGGCCTGACCTACGCGGCCTTGATCCTCTTCGGGACTCGCGCGGCCCTCGGGCGTCATCTCGCCCAGGCCGAGGTCGTCTTCGAATACCGTTCGTCGGACCAGTCCGGCCCCGCCCAGGATCGTCGGGAGTATCGCCAGGGGTTCTTCGTCTACTACGACGAGCTTTGGAGTCTCATCAATCTACGGAACGACAAGCAGGACTTTCAGGATGGGCTTTTCGTCCATCCCATCTCGACGTTCAACGAGCGCCCCGTCCGCGAGGCGATCCTCAACGCCGTCAGCCACCGCGACTACCAGCTCGGCGGCAGCGTCTTCATTCGCCAGTTCCCCCGCCGTCTGGAAATCGACAGCCCGGGCGGGTTCCCGTTCGGCATCAACGTGGACAACATCCTCGACCGCCAGAAACCCCGGAACCGGCGGATCGCCGAGATCCTCACTCGGTGCGGCCTCGTCGAGCGGTCGGGCCAGGGGATGAACCTGATTTACGAGGACCTGATCAAGCAGAGCAAGCCGATCCCCGATTTCGCCCGTACCGACGCCTATCAGGTCGGGCTGACCCTCCACGGCACCGTCCAGGATCCGGCCTTCATCCGTTTCGTCGAGAAGGTCTGCCGCGAAACTTCGGCCATCCTCGGAGCGCATGACTGGGTGTTACTAGCCGCCGTCGCTCGTGGCGACGGGCTCCCCAAGCATCTGGATGGTCGCGCGTCCAAACTGCTCGACCTCGGAATCATCGAGAGGATCAGGGGACGGAGCTACATGCTGTCCCGTCGCTACTACGAACTCGCCGGCCAGACGGCGGCTTATACCCGCAAGAAAGGCCTCGACCGAGAGCATAATCTGGCCCTGTTGCTCCAGCATGTCGAATCCAGTCGCGAGGCGGGATGCAAGTTAGAGGAGTTCTGCCAAGTCCTTCCGGCGCTTAAGGACACTCATGTCCAGTCGCTTTTGAAGACTCTCAAGAAGCGGGGGCTCGTACATCCAGTGGGCAAGCGACGATTCGCGGTCTGGCTCCCTGGACCGGCGCCAATCGGAGACGACGTATAGACGACGTATAGACGACTCATAGAGTGGTCCTCGCGGCAGCGTTAAGACGTTGTCAGCCAAGCGTTTTCGTCATGGTCGCCAAACGCCGTCCCTCTTGGGACGGCGTATATCGTGATATACGGCGGCCCTCTTGATGACGTTAAGACGTTGATGGTCAAACGTTTCCATCAGCGATGCCAAACGCCGTCCGCCTCAAGACGCCCCATAGTCTCCCATGCACCGCCAAATGATGACCGCGGCGTCCGCGTCACCCTCGCCGACGGCTCCCGCCTCCTGATCGGCTCCCAGCGCCCCGAGGACCTCGCCGCGGTCTTATCCCGCGTCGAGCCGCCGGAGGTCGGTTGAGGCGACGGAGTCGGCGCTGAATGCCATCGTCCCTCGTCTTTGCTTGACGATGGTCCCGTTTCGATACCATCTGTCAAACTCAACAGCGCGCTCGCGGCGCTCGACGAGGACGCGCCGTCGGCATCCCGGCGATCGACGATCCCTTCTAAATCACCCATTCATCGGTCGTAATTCAGAACGCCCCTCGTCTCCTCCCTCGCCAACTCATGGGGCGCTCACGGCAACTTCGCCGCGACGAGGTCTTCGGCGTCGTTCCACCGTCCGCGCGCGTGCGCGCCGGCGGCGTCGAGAGTGAACGTCTCGACGCTCCCCGTGGAGGTCCAGCAGATCGCGTAGTCACGGCCGGTCTTGCCGAACCAGTATCCCTCGGCCGCCGGCGCGGAGATTGGATGGCGCGTGTTGGCGGGCCGCGTCCGCGTGTAGGACACCCGTCCCGTTCGCTTGTAGAAGTAGTAATACTTCGCGCCGCGCCACGTCACCTCCCACCATCCCTCCAGAGGGGCCGCGATCAGCCCGTTCGGCGGCGCGTCGTCCACCGTGAAATGGATGAGCGTGTAGAGGTATTCGGTGGGATTGAGAAACCAGGCGTCGTCGAGCCCCGGAAACCCGGGCGACCTCGACATCGTATGGCAGGCGATCTTGTCCGGGTGCATGTAGATCGCGCTATGATAATACTTCTTGTCCTTGTGCGCGTAGGCGATCACGTCGCCGGTCTTCATGACGCCTAGCCCGACGACGTTCTTGGCCCGGTCCATCGGCGCGCGATCGCAGAGCGTCTTCGTGTCCGAGCGGCCGTGGAGAGTGGACACCAGCGTCGGCACGTAGCCCGTGTCGACGGACACGCCGCCCTTGCTCAGCGAGCGCGACACGAAGTGCGCGCAGTCGAGCAGCCCGTACCAGTCGTGTACGAGCTTCTTGTCCCCGGCGGCGACGAGCGCCTGGTCGTACTGGATGCCCTTCAAGACGCCGCGCGTGAGCGCGTTCCGGACCAGGTAGAGTTCCTCGGCCGCGCATCCCGCCGGGCATTGCGGCGTTCCGGTGTCGTAGGTGTTGTTGCGCAGGAAGACGGGGCGCCAGTTGGCGGGGTTCTCTCCGGCCCGCGCCAGTTCCGCCAGCTTGGCGTGCTTGAGCCCCACGTAGTCGATCGAATGCACGACGTTGTCGTCGCACGGGACGTCCCAGAAAGTGTCGACGTAACTCTCGACCCCGGCGCGGAAGCTGGACATCGTCGACTCCTCATCGTAAGGGCCTGGGTCGCCATGGGCGAGTCGCGGTTCCGTACCGGCGAGGCAAACGGGCCATTCACGCAAGGCGGAGAGGGCGCTCCCGAACTTAGGCGCGGCGCGACGGGCCTGGAAGACGCCGAAGACGGCTCTCCCGCCCACCATTCCGACGAAACGATTACTCCCAACCACCAAACCTGCTTGAAGACTCAAGCGGCTAGCCGAGGGCTGGGACGGCTGGCGGCCGCGCGGCCCGCGGCGGTCTTGAAGAATGCCTTGCCGACTGATTCGACCATGGGCGTTTCGATAAAGGGTCGTTATGAATCGGGATCATCGACCGCGTGGTTCGGAGGAATTGACGAGACGAAGCCATCAAGCCGCGAGGCATCCTGGCGATCGACCATCCAGGCATTTTCGTTTCCCCACGGCGCGCGCCCGAACGGAATCCGACGAGTTTATTGTAACGGAACGACGACCATGATTCCAGTGTTGAAATGTTGAAATTCCGGCCGGGTTGCCGGGATCGGCCCGCGGGCGCGCCCGGCTTGGCGCTTTGATCGCCCGAGCCGCTCGTCTACACTGGTCGTCGCGGCGTCGCGAAGGGTCGTCGGCGCGGTTCGGGACTGGGCGAGGGGGGCCCGCGATGCGGCTGCAAGACCTGAAGTGGACCGAGGTCGAGGCGCTTTCCAAGGACACGCCGGTCGTCGCGCCGATCGCGGCGGTGGAACAGCACGGGCGGCATCTGCCCGTCTTCACCGACAGCATGCTCTTGGGCGAGGTCGTCCGCCGCGCCCGGGACGCGATGGGCGACCGCGCGGTCTGGGCCCCCCTGCTCTGGCTGGGCAACTCCCACCACCACATGGACTTCCCCGGCACCCTCTCGGCCGAGCCCCGCGTCTATCTCGACCTGCTCGGCGGCCTGATCGAGAACCTCCTCGCCCACGGCTTCAAGCGGATCGTCTTCCTCAACGGCCACGGCGGGAACGTCGTCCCGTCGAGCCAGGCCGTCTTCGAGGCCCGTCAGCGCCACCGCGACCGCGACGACCTGCTGTTGCTCTCGGCGACCTACTGGGCGACCGGCCCCCAACCTCCCGACCTGGGGCCGGGGTTCGTCCAGGACCACATGGAACACGCCTGCGAGTGGGAGACGTCGATGATCCTCCGGCTCGCGCCCGAATTGGTCGGGCCGATCGAGTCGTTGGAAACCGTCTCCGGGGCCGACGCCTTCGCCCCCGCGGCGCACGGGTGGACGACGAGGGACCGGAGCGAGTCCGGACACGTCGGCCGCCCCCGCGAGGCGACGGCCGAGAAGGGGGAGCGACTCTTCGAGCATTTCTCCGGCGAGGTCGTCGCGTTTCTGGAGAAGGTCGTCGCCTGGGACGGCCGCTCGTGGAACGGGGGCCTGGCATGAGCGCGGAGGCTTCGGAACTTCCCGAGATCGACGAGCCTTCCGCGGCGGTCGCCTGGCGGACGTGGACGGCGTGCGGCTTGATGCTTTTGGCGACGGCCCTCAACTACATGGACCGCCAGGCCCTCGCCCAGCAGGCCAGCCACGTCCAGGCCGAGTTGAAGCTCTCCAACGAGGACTACGGCAACCTCGAGTTCTGGTTCGGGATCGCCTTCGCCGGCGGGAGCGTCGCCACCGGGTTCCTGGTCGACTGGTTCAGCCTGCGCTGGCTTTACCCGGCGATCCTTTCGGGGTGGTCGATCGTGGGCTTCCTGACCGGCGGGGCGACGTCGTATGGGGAATTGCTGACATATCGAATCCTGCTAGGTTTCTTCGAATCCGGCCAGTGGCCCTGCGCGCTGGCGGCGTCGCAGCGGCTGCTGTCGCGCGGCAACCGGGCGATGGGCAACAGCATCCTCCAAAGCGGCGCGTCGCTGGGGGCGATCGTCACGCCGATGGTGGTGCTGGCCCTGAACCACGAAGGAATCGGAGGCTGGCGGACGCCGTTCCGGGTCATCGGCCTGTTGGGAGGGGCGTGGGTCGTCGCCTGGCTCTTGATGATCCGCCCGCGCGACCTGGACGTCCCGGAGGGCGACGCCGCGACCGGCGAGCCCGGCGACGTGGAGGCGGTCGACTCCGGGACGACGATCCGTCGGATCGCGGCCCTGATCGTGACGGTGATCGTCATCAACCTCTGCTGGCAATATTTTCGCGCGTGGATGCCGAAGATGCTGGAGTCGGAGCACGGCTACGGCGCGGCGGCCGTGCAGTGGTTCTCCTCGGGATATTACGTCGCCGCGGGGATCGGCTGCCTGGTCGCGGGCGCGATGTCGAGGGCGCTGGCGGATCGCGGCTGGAGCGTCCACCGCGCCCGGTTGGCGACGTTCGCCGCGTGCGTCGCCCTGACGGCCCTGAGCCTGGCGGCGGCCTACCTGCCGGCGTCGCCGCTACTCCTCGCGCTGCTTTTGGCGATCGGCTTCGGCTCGCTGGGGCAGTTTCCGCTCTACTACGCCTTCACGCAGGAGATCTCCGCGCGCTGGATGGGCCGGGTGACCGGCGCGTTGAGCTTCGCCGCCTGGGTCGTCACCGGCGCGGCGCATCCGGTGATCGGCCGTTGGATCGACCGCACCGGCTCTTACGCCGCGCCCAACGCGCTGGCCGGACTGGCGCCGGTCGCGGGCCTGGCCGTGATCCTGATCCTGTGGGACTTCCCCGGGCGTCGTGGCCGCGCGGCGGAGGCGACGCCGGCCGAGGCCGTTCGGAACTCGTGACGGCCGGGTCGTTCCGGTTCGCGGGCTTGGAGGGAGTAAGGGATGAGGACCGTCGCCGAGGTGGCCGATTGGCTGGAGGGCTTCGCGCCGTCGAGCCTGGCCGAGGACTGGGACAACGTGGGCTTGCTCTGGGGCGACCCGACCGCGGAGGTCGAGCGGGTGATGACCTGCCTGACCGTCACCGCCGAGTCCGCCGACGAGGCGATCCGCGAGGGCGCCGGGATGATCCTGAGCCATCACCCGATCCTCTTCCGCGAGACCAAGCGCATTCGCGCCGACTTGCCGGGAACGGCCTTCCTCTGGCGGCTGGCGCGCGCGGGGTTGGCGGTCGCCAGCCCGCACACCGCCTTCGACGGCGCGGTCGACGGGATCAACGCCGGGCTCTGCCGACGGCTGGGGCTGGTCGACGCCGTCCCCATCCGGCGGGCCGCGGCGCCCGCGTTCAAGGTGGTCGTCTTCACCCCCGAGGCCGATCGCGACGCCGTGCTCGCCGCCGCCTTCGCCGCGGGGGCGGGACGGATCGGCGACTACTCGGAATGCTCGTTCGCCGTTCCGGGAAACGGGACGTTCCTGGGAGGCGAGACGACCGACCCGACCGTGGGCGCGCGCGGCCGCCGCGAGACGGTCGCCGAGCTTCGCGTCGAGACGGTCTGCCCCGGCGATCGGCTCGCGGCGGTCCTGGCGGCGATCCGCGCGGCGCACTCCTACGAGGAGCCGGCGATCGACGTCCATCCGGTCGAGCCGCCGCCGTCGGACGTCGGCGCGGGGCGGATCGGCCGGTTGGAGGAGGCGCGGTCGCTGGGAGACCTCGCCCGCGCCGTCTCGCGCGCGCTGGGGACCGCCGTGCAAGCGGCCGGCGACCTGGAGATGCCGGTCGAGCGGGTGGCCGTCGCCTGCGGCGCGGGGGACGACTTCCTGGCCGACGCCGTCCGCATGGGCGCGCAGGCGCTTTTGACCGGCGAGGCCCGCTTCCACCGGGCGCTCGAGGCGCGCGCCCTGGGCGTCGGCCTGATCGTCGCCGGCCACCACGCCACCGAGCGGCCGGGCGTGGAGGACCTGGCCGAACACGTCGCCCGCGCCTTCCCCGACCTGGTCGTCTGGCCCAGCCGCGACGAGGTCGACCCGCTGGTCCCGGTCCACGACCCCGCGCGGCGGTGACTCGGCCCTCCCGCTCGATCGGCTCCGCATCGAAAGAAAATCCCAGCGGAACTAAGAAACCCTCGCGGGCGTCGTTCTAGGTTAGGATGAGGATCGCGCCGGCGCGGAGCGCCGGGGCTGGGATCGTTCACGTCTCGCGAGGCCGTCATGAAAATGTCCACGCTCGCCCTGTTCGCCGTCGCGTCGCTGGTCGCGCTGTGCGGGGTCGTCCTGGCGTTCCCGACCGCGGAGCCGCCACGGGGCAAGGCCCGGGCCGACGCGCTGATGGGCCAGGGGAACTTCAAGGACGCCCACGACGTCTACCAGGCCCTCGTCGCCGCGCCCGCGAGCGACCCCGCGGAGGTGGAGGACGCGCTTTCCAGGGGCATTCAATGCCTGAACCAACTCGGCCGCGTGGACGAGATCGACGGCTTCCTGGAAGCGGCCGTGACCGGGCGGAAGGACGACGCCCGGACGGCCGTGGCCGTCGCCGAGTGCTATTTGAACCAGATCCCGCATCAGGGGTTCGTCGTCGCCGGCGAGTTCGCCCGCGGCGGCCGTCGCGGCGGAGGCGGCCGCTACGTCGACGCCACCGACCGCGACCGCGTCCGCGCCCTCCAACTCCTCACGCACGCCATCGACGCCATGAAGGGCGACCCCGACCGCGCCCGCGCCGGCCGGTTCTTTCAGACGCTCGCCGGCGCGCTGACGTTCGAACGCCTCGGCGGCGAGGCGTGGCGGCTCCAGAGTTTGACGGACCTCGACGCGCTTCCCGACTACGACGAGTACACCCGCGGCCGCTGGGGAGGCTGGGGTGGAGACTCGACCGGCGCGCCCGTGACGGCCGACGGCGCGCCCGTCTATTACCACGTCCCCGAGTCGTTCCAGAAGGCCCAAAACGACGGCGAGCGCTGGCGATGGGCGCTGGCCCAGGCCGCCGAGGCCGACGCCGGACTGCTCAACGACGTCCGCATGACCCTCGGCCAGTTCATGCTCGGCCAGTTCGGGACGCAAACCCTCCAGCAAGGCGGGTTCCAGCCGATGGTCGCGGACGACGACGGCGACGGTGACGAGGCCGAGCCCGCCACCAGCATCTACGGACTGGAGACGCTCAAGGACGACGAGACCGTCGCCCGGCTGGCCTCGGGCGTGAAGCGGTTCGCGCTCCCCGACGAGTTCAATCCCATCAAGATCTTCCAGTCGGTCGTCGACGACCCCAAGACCGGCCGCGCCGAACAGGCGACCGTCGCCCTGGCGAGCCTCTTCGAAGACCGCCGCCAGTTCGTCCGCGCCGCCGACTACTGGAAACAGGCCGTCGAGAAATACGGCGACCCGAACAAGGCTTACCAGTCCCGTCTCGACCAGATCGAGAAGCCATGGGGCCGGTTCGAACCCACGTCCACCCATCCCGCCGACCGCGGCGCGAGCGTCGACTTTACCTTCCGCAACGGCCGCAAAGTCCGGTTCGAGGCCCACGAGGTCCTCGTCGACAAGCTCCTCAAGGACGTCAAGGACTACCTCCGCTCCAGGCCCGACCAACTCGACTGGCAAAGGACCGACGTCAACGACGTCGGCGCGCGGCTGGTGTCGCTCGACCAGAAGCAGTACCAGGGCGATTCGGTCGCGACGTGGGCGCTGGACCTCGACCCGCCGGCCGACCACTTCGACCGCCGCGTCGTCGTGACGACCCCGCTGCAAAAGGCCGGCGCGTACCTGCTGACCGCCACGATGGAGGGGGGCAACGTCTCCCGCGTGGTCGTCTGGGTCGACGACACGGTCCTGGTCCGCAAGCCGCTGGAGAAGCAACACCTCTACTTCGCCGCCGACGCCCGCTCCGGCGCGGCCGTCGAGGGCGCGTCGCTGGAGCTCTTCGGCTGGCGGACGCGCCAGATCGGGCAAGGGAACAAGTTCACCGTCGACGTGACGGAGCAAGCCGCGACCACCGACGCCGACGGCCTCGCGGTCGTGGACGCGCCTCGGCGCGAGCCCCGCGTCGGCGTCCACCAGTGGCTGGCGACCGCCCGAACGACCGACGGCCGTCTCGCCTACCTGGGCTTCACCGGGCTCTGGCCGCTGGATCGCAACCCCCAGCGGTTCGACCAGACCACCGCGATCGTCATCACCGACCGCCCCGTCTACCGCCCCGGCCACTCCGCCAAGTTCAAGGCGTGGGTCGCCCGCGCCCGCTACGACGCGCCCGACGCCTCCCCCTTCGCCGGGGCCCAGGTCCAGGTCGTCATCAACAACCCCAAGGGTGAGAAAATCCTTGAGAAGACGCTGAAGGCCGACGCTTACGGCGGCGTCGACGGCGAGGTCGAACTGCCGACGGACGCGACGCTCGGCGTCTACCGCGTCGGCGTCGCCGTCGTGGACGGGATCGCCGTCTTCAACCGCGGCGGCGGCTCGTTCCGGGTCGAGGAGTACAAGAAGCCCGAGTTCGAGGTGAAGGTCGACGCCCCCGACGAACCCGTCGCGCTGGGCGAGAAGGTCAAGGCGACCGTCAAGGCCGATTACTACTTCGGCGGGCCGGTGACCCAGGCGACGGTCAAGTACAAGGTCCTCCGCCGCGAGGCCGACGACCGCTGGTTCCCCGTCGGCCGCTGGGACTGGCTCTACGGCAACGGCTACTGGTGGTTCGCGACCGACGCCTCGTGGTATCCCGGCTGGAACGCCTGGGGCATGCGCGCGCCGATCGCCTGGTGGTGGCCGCGGCCGCAAGGACCGCCGGAGGTCGTCGCCGACGCCGAAGTCCCCATCGGCCCCGACGGCAAGGTGGAAATCGAGATCGACACCGCCTTCGCCAAGGCCGCCCACCCGAACCGCGACCACCGCTACGAGATCCAGGCCACCGTCACCGACCAGTCCCGCCGCGCCATCGACGGCTCCGGCGCGGTTCTCGTCGCCCGCAAGCCGTTCGCCGTGTATACCTGGGTCGACCGCGGCCACTACAAGGCCGGCGACACGATCACCGCCGACGTCCGCGCCCAGACCCTCGACCGCAAGCCGGTGGTCGGCAAGGGGACGCTCAAACTGTTGCAGATCACTTACGACGATCAAGGCAAGCCGATCGAGACCCCCGTCGAAACCTGGCCGCTCGCGCTCGACGCCGACGGCCGCGCCGAGCAACCGATCAAGGCGGCCCAGGCGGGACAGTACAGAATCTCGGCCGTGGTCGACGACGGCCAGGGGCATGAGATCGAGGGCGGCTACCTCGTCACCGTGGCCGGCCAGGGCTTCGACGGCGCGTCGTTCCACTTCGGCGACCTGGAGCTGGTCCCGGACAGGAAGGAGTACCGGCCGGGCGACAAGATGCGGCTCCAGATCAACACCGAGCGCGCGGACTCCACCGTCTTGCTGTTCCTTCGCCCCTCCAACGGCGTGTACTCCAACTTCAAGCCGATCCGGCTGAAGGGGAAGTCGACGACGATCGACGTCCCGGTGGCCACGGCCGACATGCCCAACCTGTTCGTGGAAGCCCTCACCGTCTCCAACGGCAAGCTCCACGTCCAGGCCCGCGACGTCGCCGTGCCGCCGGAGTCGCGGATCGTCGACGTGAAGGTGGAGGCGTCGCGGGCAACCTACAAGCCCGGCGAGAAGGCGAAGCTCTCCCTCAAACTGACCGGCCCCGGCGGCAAGCCGTTCGTCGGCTCCACGGCGCTCGCGGTCTACGACAAGGCCGTCGAATACATCTCGGGCGGATCGAACGTCGCCGACATCAAGGACGTCTTTTGGAAGTGGAAACGGTCGCACCACCCGTCAACCGAATCCAGCCTGTCGCGGGCGTTCCACAACCTCCTCAAGCCGGACGAGACGCCCATGGCCGACCTGGGCGCCTTCGGCGGCGGCATGGCCCCCGGCCGCGACGGGTCCATGTACTTTAAGAGGAAGAGCGCGATGCGCGGCGGCATGGGCGGGATGGGCGGCGGTATCGTGATGGACGGGAACGCCATGATGGAGGCCGCCCCGGCGACCCCGATGGCGCTGGCCGCCGCGCCCGCGGCGGCGTTGGGGGAGGCGCCGCCCGCCGAGAAGATGCGAAGGGTGGTCGCCGCCGACGCCTTCGAGCCCGACGACAAGGCCGCCGAGGCCGCCGCGCCGTCCGTCCGAACCAACTTCGCCGACACCGCCTTCTGGGCCGCGGCGATCGAGACCGGGCCCGACGGCGCCGCCGAGGTCGAGTTCCCCGTCCCCGACAGCCTCACCACCTGGAAGGTCCGATCCTGGACCATGGGCCCCGGCGCCCGCGTCGGTCAGGCGGAGGCCGAGTTCGTCACGTCCAAGGACCTGCTCGTCAGGCTTCAAGCCCCGCGGTTCTTCGTCCAGAAGGACGAGGTGGTCCTCTCGGCCGTCGTCCATAGCAAGTTGAAAGAGGCCAAGTCGGTCCTCGTCGCCCTGGAACTCGAAGGGAGCGTCCTGGAGCCGATGGACGAGACGTCCCGGACGATCGACCTGGCCGCCGGCGGCGAGGCCCGCGTCGACTGGCGCGTGAAGGTCGCGCACGAGGGGCAGGCCGTCGTCCGCATGAAGGCCGTCGCGGATTCTGACTCCGACGCCGCCCAGATGACGTTCCCCGCCTACGTCCACGGCATGCTCAAGATGGAGGCGATCGCCGGCGCGATCCGACCGGACCAGTCGGAGGCGACCGTCAAGATCAACGTCCCCGCCGAGCGCCGGCCGGAGCAGACCCGGCTTGAGGTCCGCTACTCGCCGACCCTCGCCGGGGCGCTCGTCGACGCCCTCCCCTACCTGGTCGATTACCCTTACGGCTGCACCGAGCAGACCCTCAACCGCTTCCTGCCGACGGTCGTCACCCAGCGGATTCTCATCGACATGGGCGTGGATCTGAAGGCCGTGCAAGCGGCCCATACGAACCTCAACGCCCAGCAGTTGGGCCCCAACCGACCGGCGTTCCCCAAGGAACACCCGGCGGCGCGCAACCCCGTCTTCGACATCGACGAGGTCGCCAAGATGGCCCGCGCGGGACTCGACCGCCTGGCCGAGATGCAGCTCTCCGACGGCGGCTGGGGCTGGTTCTCCGGCTACGGCGAACGCTCCTACCCGCACACCACCGCGCAGGTCGTCCACGGCCTGCAAATCGCCCGCAAGAACGACCTGGCGATCCCGGACGGAATGCAAGAACGCGGCGTCGCCTGGCTGACCAGCTATCAGGCCGAGCAGGTCCGCCTGCTCAAGAACGGCGAGACCGAGACCAAGCCCTACAGGAAGAAGGCCGACGACATGGACGCGCTCGTGTTCATGGTCCTGGCCGACGCCGACGTCCGCGTCCCCGGCATGCTCGAATACCTGGAGCGCGACCGCCCCGGCCTCTCCGCGCAGGGCAAGTGCCTCTACGGCCTGGGCCTCCACAAGTTCGGCGAGGCCGCGAAACTCGCCGAGGTCATGAAGAACCTGAGCCAGTACGTCGTCGAGGACGAGGAGAACCAAACGGCCTGGCTGAAGCTCCCCAACCAGGGCTACTGGTGGTACTGGTACGGGAGCGAGACCGAGACCGACGCCTTCTACCTCAAGCTCCTCTCCGCCGTCGACCCCAGGGGCCGGCTGGCGTCGCGGCTGAGCAAGTACATCCTCAACAACCGCGCCCACGGGAGTTACTGGAACTCCACCCGCGACACCGGCTACAACGTCGAGGCCCTCGCCGACTTCCTCAAGGCCAGCGGCGAGGACAAGCCGGACATGACCGTCACGATCGCCGTCGATGGCGAGGTCCGCAAGGAGGTGACGATCACCCCCGCCAACCTCTTCGGTTTCGACGCCTCGCTGGTCCTCGAAGGCGACGATCTAAGCTCCGGCGAGCACTCGATCACCCTCGCCAGGAAGGGGACGGGCCCGCTTTACTTCAACACGTACTTGACCAACTTCACCCTTGAAGACCCGATCGCCCGCGCCGGGCTTGAGGTGAAGGTCGACCGCCGGGTCTACCGCCTGATCCGCGACGACAAGGCGGTCGACGTCGCCGGCGGCCGCGGCCAGTCGCTGGCCCAGCGCGTCGAAAAGTACCGCCGCGAGCCGCTCGCCGACGGCGCGACCCTCAAGAGCGGCGACCTGGTCGAGGTGGAGCTGAAGATCGACAGCAAGAACGACTACGAGTACCTCGTCTTCGAGGACTACAAGGCCGCCGGCTTCGAGCCCGTCGAGGTCCGCAGCGGCTACAACGGCAACGACATGGGCGCCTACGTCGAATACCGCGACGAGCGCGTCGCGTTCTTCGTCCCCTGGCTGGCTCGCGGCGAGCACTCCGTCGCCTACCGCCTCCGCGCCGAGATCCCAGGCCGCTTCCACGCCCTCCCCGCGCGCGGCGCGGCGATGTACGCCCCGGAACTGAAAGCCAACTCCGACGAGGTCCGCCTGGAGGTGACGGACTGACGCCGACGTCCGCCCATCACGGATTTGAGGACGATTGAACGCCCTTCCCCCCTCGCGGGCATAGGTATGGCCACAACTTTTCGATTAGGAATTTGGAGAGCATAGGCAAGCTCTATATTGACCCAGATCGCCTATTCCGTCCCCTCTCCCACCGGGAGAGGGCAGCCGCGCAGCGGCGGGTGAGGGTCGTCGCGCTTCGCGGGGAGCGTCGGGTCGGCATGACGCAAGCCCAGAGCGTATCCCGAAATGCGACGACCCTCACCCGGCCCTTCGGGCCACCCTCTCCCGGTGGGAGAGGGGACATCGGACGCTTGCCTATCCTTCCCAGATTCCGAGTCGAAAAGTTGTGGCCATACCTATGCCTCGCGGGGGAAGGTGGCCCGAAGGGCCGGATGAGGGGGGGTGCGCCGAAAAACCGTTGACGTCCAAGGTTCGCCGGGCGGGCTATCGCGAACCGCGACGGCCTTCTCGCGCGTCGTCCCCCTCATCTGACCGCTCCGCGGTCTGTCTTCCCCCGCGAGGGGGGAAGATCGTTTTCGGCTCGTCCCGCCGTCGTTTCGACAGGGTGGAATCACTTCGCCTTCGGCGTGATTTTCAAAAGCACTCCCTGCCCCGGCGCGAGGCTGTACCAGGGGGCGGGGAACGGCTTCAACTCGCCGGTGACGGGCGAGACGTACTCGACCTTCTCGGGCGGCTCGCGGAAGTCGGGCTGACACGTCGTCGCGTGCTTGAGATGCTTGTTGACGATCATCAACCAGCGCGAGCCGTCCTCCTCGTGGGTGAACTCGCCTATGAGGAGCGACTCGCCGGCGAGCAGACCCTTCAAGAGCGAGTCGTCACCCAGGCCGCGGTTTCCCTCGGGGACCTCGCCGACGTGATACACGACGTCGGAACGCAGCTTCAACAGCCACGGCCCCAGGTTGGCGATCTGTCGGTTCAGGTCCCGCATGACGTCCCAATTGGGCGTCTTCTCCAGGAACTGATCCAGCGGCGCGGCCCGCCAATCGCCCAGGTCGGGCGCGTCCAGGATCGGCAACTCCCGGCTGATGAACTTGTAGTAGCAGATCCCGCGCGCCCCGTAGGCCAACGCGCCGTAAGCCTGAAGCCGGAGCGTGGTCGCGGTCGGCTCGCCGTAGGTGAGGTGGGCGACGCTCAGCATGATCGTGTGGAACGGCAGCTTGTGCCGCAGCCCCGCGGCGCGGACCTGGGCGATGTTCGCCCAGTAGCCGTAGGAGAAGTTCCCGTCCTGCCCCAGCGGGTAGTTGTCGTAGGAGAGGATCGTCGGATCGCTCTGCTTGACGAACAGGTCGAGGAACTGGTCGTAGCCCTCCCCCATGCCGGGCGTCATGTTGATATAAGGCCACTTGCCCGGCGCCAGCTTCCGGACCAGCGCCACCGCCTCGCCCAGCGCCGGGAACTGGCTGGCGTCGGGCTCGTCCCTCAGATGGTAGCCCATCACGGCCGGATGGTCGTTGACGCGCTCGATCAGCGCGGGCAGGTTCTTCAGCGCCGGGCCGCTTTGGAACGGCTCGTTCCAGGGCTGGGGAGTCGACGCCGGGTCGAACACGATCGCCCGCAGCCCCAGTTTGGCGCACAGGTCCAGGGCCTTCTCCGGGACGAACGCCACGGCGTTGATCCCGCAATCGGCCATCGACCGCAGGGTCGGCTCGTCGTCGGCGTAGTCCCACGCCATGATCGGAAATCGGGGCGGCTCGTCGGCCCCCCGAGACGTCGCGACGACCCCGACCATCAGGGCCGCCGTCAGCAGCGCGCGTCGCATCCCCCGCCCTCCTCATAGGAAGTCTCGAAATCCGCCGCCAGGTTACTTCCGTTTTTGGAAGAAAACAAGGCGGCGGCGCGGGCGAGGGCGATTCCGTCACGTGAGCGGATCGCCGTAGACCTTGCTCCATTCCGGCTCGGCGGCGAGTTCCAGCCCGCGACGGGCGACGTCGCGTTCCTCCTCGGGGGAGAACGGTCGCGCGGCGGCGACGGTCGCGACGGCCTTCTCCAGTTCGGCGACGTTCTCCAGCCCCACGACGGCCGTCGACAGGCCGGGGACGGACAGGACGTAGCGGAGGGCGCGCTCGTAATGCTCGTCGTCCATCTTGAAGCCCCCCTCGGCCCGCTTCGCGCCGCCGAGGACCTTCATGGCGACCAGACCCAGGTTCAGGGTTCGGGCGCGGGCCCAGACCTTGTGTTCGAAGTCGTAGGTGTGGCGGACGATGAAGTTGACGGCGTTCATCAGGACGTCGATCTCGCCGGAATCGATCGCGCGGTGGAACCGGCTGGGGTGGAGATGGCCGCTGGCGCCGATGAACCGGACCAGCCCTTGCTTCCTGGCCTCGCGAAGCGCCCCCATGGCCCCCTTGGCGCCGAAGACCATGGCGTCGTCGCCCCAGAGGTTGTCGTCGCCGAAGTTGTGCAGGTGGACCAGGTCGACGTGGTCGGTCTGGAGCTTCTTAAGGCTTTCCCGCAGCGACTTCCAGGCGCCGTCGTAGGTCGGTTCGAGGACCTTGGTGACGAGGAAGACGCGGTCGCGGACCTCCTTGACAGTCGGGCCCATCTTCTCCTCGGCCGCGCCGTAGGTCCGCGCGACGTCGAGGTAGTTGACGCCCAGCTCCAGCCCGCGGTGGATGGTCGCGGCGACGTCGTCCGTCGAGACGTTGCCGCGGTCGAGGTAGGCGCAGCCGATCCCCAGCCGCGAGACCTTCGCGCCGGTTCGTCCCAACTCCACCCGCTCCACCGCGCCGACGGCGGGGGGTTCCTCCGCCCGGCCCGAAGCGGCCAGCGCGGCGCCGGCCGCCAGCGCGCCGGCGCGGGCGAAGTTCCGTCGCGAGATCGTCGAATCGTCGGGTCGCATGGCGCGTGCCTCCGCGAAGGGGTCGTCGAACGGTCCTTCCGAACGCCGAGGGTCAGTGTAACCGCGACGTCGGGGTCGATTCACCTTTTTTCCGCCACCCAGTCGACTCCCTGAACGACCAGCTTGCCGAAGTTCGGGTCGCGGAGCGGGTCGGGCTGGTCGGGGCCGAAGTCGCGATGGCCGAAGACGGTGTGGAAGACCCGGCCCTCGCCGTAGGTCCGGGTCCAGGCGACGGGCCACTCCTCGCCCTGGAAGTCCACCACGGCCAGGGGCTTCACGTCGGGCTCGATCTGAAGGTGGTAGTAGAGTTCGTCGGTGATCTTGAAGTCGGAGAGGCCGGCGGCGACGGGGTTGGTCGGGTCGACGATCCGGACGAGGTACTCCCCCTTGCGGGTCTTGGAGTCGGGCAGGCCGAAGTGGGAGAAGACCGCGCCGAGCATCTTGCGGATCTCGGGGTCCCAGTCGGCCGGGGCGTTGTCGCCGCCGTGGATCGAGACGAAGCCGCCGCCGTCGCGGACGAAGTCGAGGATCGCCTTCTGCTGGCCGGCGGTCAGTTTGAACTCGGGGTCGCGACGGTCGGCCAGGGTGACGATCAGGTCGTACTTGGCCAGGGCCGGGGTCTCCAGCAAGGCGGAGTCCTCGTTGATGGTGACCTCGTAGCGGCCGGTGTCCTCCAGGGCGTCGCTGAGATAGAATGTCTGGGCGCGATAGCCGTGGTGCTGCCGCTGACCTCCGGAGAAGAGCAGCACCTTGGCGCCGTCCGGGGCCTTCTTCTGCGCCAGGGCCGGGGACGTCCCCAGGCCGACGAGGACCAGGCAGGCCGAAAACCGGGCGATCGCGGATCGAGTCATGACGCGCTCCTTGGCGACGGACGGGAACCAACGTGAAGACCGACGGCCGGGGCCAGCGTATTCGCATCTTCGGGGCGTCGCAAGCGAGCCCCGACCCGAGAGACCTTGAGGCCGATCCATGAAAGCCGTTCGTTTCGCCGTCCCCCTGGCCGCCCTGGCGATCTTCGCGTGCGCCGACGCGCGCGCCCAGGAGGCCAAGACCCACGTCGTCGACGCCCGCGGCTTGAAGCTTCAGGTCCCGACGGACTGGAAGCAGGCCAAGGCGACCTCCTCGATGCGCGCCGCGGAGTTGAAGGTCGACCCCGCGGAGGGCGACGACTACCCGGCGGAGTTGGTCGTTTTCGTCTTCCCCGGCGGGGCCGGCGGCGTCGACGCCAACGTCGACCGCTGGCGGAAGATGTTCAAGGACGAGAACGGCGCCGCGCCCAAGGCGGAGACCTCCAAGATCGCCTCCAAGGCCGGCGAGGTGGCGCGGGTGGAGACCTCCGGCCACTACCACCCCGCCCAGTTCCCCGGCCGCGCCGCCGAGCCCGACCGCGACGGCGCCCGGCTCCTGGGCGCGATCCTCGTCTCCGACGGCTCGGGCTACTTCATCCGCATGATCGGGCCCGACGAGACCATGCGAAAGCTCGCCCCCCGGTTCGACGAGATGCTCAAGGCGCTCGACTTCGCCAAGTGACCGCGCCGTCCGTCCATCGTCACGCCCCGCGGGTCTTGACCTCCGGGGCGCGGTCGTAGTTGACGCGGAGCAAGAACAGCCCTTGCGACGGGGCGTTGGGGCCGGCGGCCTTGCGGTCCTCGGCCCGGAGCGCCTCGCCGACCCACGCCTCCGGCCGTCGGCCGGTCCCCACCAGGGCCATGGTGCCGGCGATCGCCCGCACCATGTTATAAAGGAAGCCGTCGGCCTCCACCTCGACGTGGACGACGTCGCCGTGTCGACTCGCCTCCAGGTCGAAGATCGTCCGAACCGAGCTGAGCCGGTTGGGCCAGTCGGTCTCGAAGCTTCGGAAGTCGTGCCGGCCCAGAAGCGCGGCGCCGGCGCGGTTCATGGCGTCGACGTCGAGCGGGCGGGAGACGTGCCAGGCGTGGCGCAGCTCGAACGGACAAGCGAATTTACGGTTGTCGATCCGATAGCGATACCGCTTGGAGCGGGCGTCGAGCGTGGCGTGGAACACCTGCGGGACTTCGACCGCCTCGTACACGCGGACGTCCCGCGGCAACAGCGCGTTGAGCGCCTTGACGAAGACGTCGGTCCCGTGGCGCGAGGCGGTCAGGAAGTGGACGACCTGCCCCAGCGCGTGGACGCCGGCGTCGGTCCTGCCGCTGGCGACGGTGTTGGGGGCCGTCCCGGTGAGTCGTTCGATCGCCTCGTCCAGCGCCGACTGCGCGGTCCGCAGGCCGGGCTGGCGCTGCCAGCCGTGGAAGTCGGTGCCGTCGTAGGCGATCGTCAGCTTGATGTTGCGCATGTCCGGCGGGTCGGGTCGGCTCAGGCGCGCGTCGGTCTTCACGGTCCCCGGGTGGCGCGGAGGCGATGGTAACGGCCTTCCCCCCTCGCGGGGGAAGGTGGCCCGAAGGGCCGGATGAGGGGGGGGGACGCGCCAAACGCCGTCGACGTTCAGGGCCTCCCGGACGGGCCTTCGCTAATTCCAACGGTCGTCTCGCGCGTCATCCCCCTCATCTGACCGCCTCGCGGTCTGTCTTCCCCCGCGAGGGGGGAAGATCCATCCACGTCGCGGCGTCGCCGCGAACCGTAAAGACCGACGACTACGCGCGGGCGGGTTCGAGCTTCAGGAGGAGTTCGGCGATCTGGACGGCGTTGGTGGCGGCGCCCTTGCGCAGGTTGTCGCTGACGCACCAGAACAAAAGCGCGCGTGGATTCTTAAGGTCGTTGCGGATCCGGCCGACGAACACGTCGTCGCGGCCCTCGGCGGCGGCGGCCAGGGGGTATCGCCGGGCGGTCGGGTCGTCGACGACGGTCACGCCGGGGGCCTTGGCCCAGAGTTCGCGGGCGGCGGCGGCGGGGACGGGCTTCTCGGTCTCCACCAGGATCGACTCGCCGTGCGAGTACGACACCGGGACGCGGACGCAGGTCGGGACGACGTCGATGGAGTCGTCGCCCATGATCTTGCGGGTCTCGTCGACCATCTTGATTTCCTCCTTGGTGAAGCCGTTGGGGAGGAAGTCGTCGATGTGCGGCAGGCAGTTGTTGAAGATCGGGTGGGCGAACTTCGACGGCGCCGGCGCCGGCTCGCCGCGGCCGAACGCGCGCGCCTGGGCCTCGTACTCGTCGACCCCCTTCTGACCGGCGCCGGAGGCCGATTGGTAGGTGCTAACCACCACCCGCTTGACCTTGAAGGCGTCGTGCAACGGCTTCAAGGCCACGACCATCTGGATCGTCGAGCAGTTGGGGTTGGCGATGATCCCCCGGTTCTTGGCGACGTCCCTGGGGTTGACCTCCGGGACGACCAGCGGCACCCTGGGGTCCATCCGGAAGGCGCTTGAGTTGTCGACGACCACCGCGCCGGCCGCGGCGGCGATCGGGCTCCACTCCAGGGAGACGCTCCCCGGCGTGCTGGAGAGCACGACGTCGACCCCCTCGAACTCGGCCCGGTCGAGGGGCCTGATCGCGTGTTTCCCGCCCTGGAACGTGACCGTCTTGCCCGCGCTCCTGGGGGAGGCGAGGAACTTGATGGAGGCCAGTGGGAAGGCGCGCTCCTCCAGGAGGCGGATCATCCTCGCGCCCACGGCGCCGCTGGCGCCGACGACGGCTACGTGCTTCACAGTCGAACACTCCGGACGTTGAAACCGACCGTCACGGATTTTCGGGGGGTGGTCACAACGGCCTTCCCCCCTCGCGGGGGAAGGTGGCCCGAAGGGCCGGATGAGGGG
>CALCIB010000069.1 GCA_937907525.1 uncultured Planctomycetales bacterium
ATCCGGCCCTTCGGGCCACCTTCCCCCGCGAGGGGGGAAGGCCGTTATGCCGGCCACAAAGCCCTGATGGGACGGACTCTCAGACCGACTTGGCCTTCCAGGTCGTCCAGGCGGCGAGGGCCGAGGCGGCGACGTCGGGGCCCTTCCAGTCGGCCGGGGTGAAGACGGCCATCTTGGGCGTCGGGGACGAGTCGGTCGCGGTCGGGATCTTCACCGTGACGGGGGGCGCGGCGGGGGCGGAGAGGGCGGAGATGGCGGCGGATTGGACCGCGGCGGTCGGGTCGGCCTTCACCTGGTTCGACGCGACCGCGGCGGTTCGCATCCGACCGTCCCAGGGCTGACTGGTGACGAAGTCCTGGTCGACGTTCTGGTTCGAGACGGTCATGTCGACCTGCTTGATCACCACGTCGTCCTTGCTGGCGGTCAGTTTGTAGCGGCCGGGGGAGAGGGGCATCTGGTAGCCGCCGGAGCCCCACGTCCGGGTGGAGTTGGTCTGGCCGGAGTCGACGTCGGTGGCGTCGATCTCGACGCCGCCCTGGCCCTCGCCCGGCGTGTAGAAGCCGTCGGCGTTCTGGTCGTCGTAGACGACGCCGACGACCTGGGGGGCCGGCGAGGCGCTTCGGCCGAAGTCCTGGGTCACGACGACGGGGCCCATCTTGCCGGTGGCGTTCGCCACCCCCACGCCGACGTCGGTGAACGAGTCGCCGGGGGCGACGCCGGGCTGTTGCAGGTTGCGCCGGTGGCCGGCGTCGGAGACGCCCCAGTCGTAGAGGAACGCCTGCATCGCGTTGTCCACGCTCTTGGCGTAGGCGTAGGCGTTCTCGCCGGTCGACGTCGCCTTGAAGCCCGAGGACTTGATCCGGTCGTCGGGCGAGGAGCCGTCGGAGCCGGCGTGCGACTGGTACTGGTTGGTCGCCATGTCGTCGCTGTGGGCCTGCGCGGCGTCGGCGAGGTCGGGGTTCCAGGCGACCGGCGGCAGGACGCGGCTGGAGGCGACGGTGGCCTTCACCGCGTCGACGTCGACCTTGTAATAATCCAGCGTCCGCTTGACTTCCGATCCGACCGTCCCCATCCACCGCGAGGCGGCCTGGGGGTTGGTCCGCGCCATGTTGATGAGCGACAGGGCGAGTTGCTGGTCGTTGCTGGGGGCGGCCGACGAGAGGAGCTGACGGTCCTCGAGGTTCTCGAAACGCAGCGATCGTCGTGACGTCGGTCGAGCCATTCTGACCTCCCTGTCCATGGCGATCGGCGAGCCTTCTTGGCCCGTCCGTGGTCCGCGACCATCCGTATTCGTCTTATTACATCGTGTCGCGTGACCCCGACGACTTGAGCGATTCCGCCGTTTCCAGCGGTCGTCGTCCCCGTCGCGACGAGAGGGTCATAAAGCAACGCTCGTGCCGAAGTCTCGAAACGGGCCGGCCGCGGCGCGGGGACCGGGTTCCAAATCTCGCGCCGGCGGACGGTTGCGTCGCGGCGGATCGACGTCCGATTTCCGCCGGGCCGATCCTCTCCGGGCGGCGCGGTGGTCGATCGGGGCGATCCTGTCAAGAGGAAATTACAAAACGACGCCGATTACAAGTCCGGGAAATCTCCCGCCGAGACGTAAATTCCCGCTCAAGTTCGGAGTTGCGGCGACCGACGACGCGGCCGGCGGGCGCCGGAATTGGAACCGCCGAGACGCCGAGGACGCCGAGGAGAGAAAGACCCGGGACAAGGGATCGATCAAGGGACCGATCCGTCCGCCGGCCTGATCCCTGCTTGATTCCTTCCTCTCGGCGTCCTCGGCGTCTCGGCGGTTCCTTGAATCGATCGTATGGGACGATGCCGGCCGTCGACGACTCGCGACTCGCCGTTCGCTTGTCCGATCGACGGTCGGCGATTAGCCTGGAACGTGACCGTCCGGGCGCGCCGCGCCCTGGAGACCGCACCCGCTGGAGCTTGCCCAGATGATCACCGTGGACGTCGCGCTGGCGAGGATCGACGAGGCCGAGAAGGGGGACGGGCTGTCGGCGACGGCCGCCGCCGGGATCCGAAGGTGGTTGGACGAGCCGCCGTTCGCCCGCTATCGCGAGACGCTCCTCGGCGAGATCGAGGCCGGTCGTTGGAAGCAACTCGACGACGCCTTCTACGCCGTCCTGGAGTTCGGCACCGGCGGCCGCCGCGGGACCATGTATCCCGTCGGCACCAACGTCCTGAACGAGCGCACCATGGCCGAGAGCGCTCGCGGCCTCGCCGATTACGTCCTGGAGAAGAAGGGCGCGGGCGCGGCTCGCTCCTGCGTGATCGCCCGCGACACCCGCCACAACTCGCCCGAGTTCGCCGAGCTGTGCGCGCGGGTGCTGGCCGCGGCCGGGTTCAAGGTCTTCCTGTTCGCCGAGGCCCGCTCCACCCCCCTGCTCTCCTTCGCCACCAGGCATTTGAAGTGCGACGCCGGGATCATGATCACGGCGTCGCACAACGCCCCCTCGGACAACGGCTTCAAGTGCTACAACGACGCCGGCGGCCAGGTCGTCCCCCCCGACGACGCCGGCATCATCGCTTGCGTCAAGGCCGCCTCCGACCGCGACATCCCCGAGAAGCCGATGGCCGACGCCCTGGCCGACGGCTCGATCGTCCACGTCGGCGCCGAGGTCGACGACGCCTACGTCGCCGCCGCCGTCGGCGAGTCGGTCGCCCACGCGCGAGGGATCTCCATCGTCTACACCCCGCTGCACGGCGTCGGCGAGACCTCGGTCGCCGCGGCGCTTCGGGCCGACGGCTTCCTGGACGTCAACGTCCTGGCCTCGCAACGGACCCAGGACGGCGACTTCCCCAACGTCCCCGGCCACGTCTCCAACCCCGAGTATCCCGCCGTCCTCCAGGCCGCCATCGACGAGGCTCGAAAGACCAGGGCCGACCTGGTGCTGGCCAGCGACCCGGACGCCGACCGCATCGGCGTCGGCCTGCCGGTCAAGGGCGACCCCGCCGGCGAGTGGACCACGCTCGACGGCAACCAGATCGGCGTCTTGCTGGCCGCCTTCGTCATGAAGCAGACCGCCGACCGCGGCCGGCTCCGCCCCGACCACTACGTCCTGACGACCCTGGTCTCCACCGCCATGGCTCGCGCCCTGGCCCGCCGCGAGGGGATCCGAACCGAGGACGACCTCTTGGTCGGCTTCAAGTGGATCGCCCAGCGGATCGACCGCGAGGGGCCCGCCGGCTTCCTGCTGGGCTTCGAGGAGTCGCACGGCTACCTCAAGGGGACCTACGCCCGCGACAAGGACGCGGCCGTCGCCGCCATGCTCTTCGCCGAGCTGGCCGCCACCTGCAAGGACCGCCGCCAGACCGTCCTGGAATATCTCGACGACCTGTACATCGACGTCGGCCATTACGGCCAACTCCTCATCAACAAGACCTACAAGGGTCGCGAGGGGCTCGGCACGATCCGCGCGATCATGGCGAAGCTCCGCGCCAACCCGCCCAGGGCCGTCGCCGGCCTGGCCGTCACCCAGGCCCACGACTACAAGACCCACGAGATCCGCGACCTGACCGGCGGCGCCGCGCCCCAGCCCCTGCCGGAGCCCTCCGGCGACATGCTCATCTTTCACACCGAGCGCGAGGGGGTCCGCTTCGCCGCCCGACCGTCGGGGACCGAGCCGAAGATCAAGTTCTACCTCTTCGCCCGTTCGGCCGTCGCCGGCCCCGACGCCCTGGCCGCGGCCAAGGCCAAGACCTCGGGAGTCCTTGACCAAATGACCGCGGACATCGAAAAATATCTTGAGGAAGTCGATTGACCCGACCGCCCCGCGAGCGACCCGGCGGATCGGCCGGATCGTTCGCGTCGCGGCGGAGGCCCCATGTCCGATCCCAAGACCCAGCCCGTCCCCGAGACCCAGGCCGCCCTCCCCCCCGCGGAGAAGGTCCGCAAGTTCCCGACCACGCCCGGCGTCTACCTCATGAAGGACGCCCAGGGCCGCGTCGTCTACATCGGCAAGGCCAAGAACCTCCGCGCCCGCGCCGGTTCCTATTTCCACAAGGCCGCCGGGAACGACAAGCGCATCCTCGACTGGATCGGCGAGGTGGTCGACGTCGACTGCCTCCCCGCCGACAGCGAGGTCGACGCCCTCCTGATGGAGGCGCGGCTGATCAAGGACATCCAGCCCCGCCACAACCGCGACCTGAAGGACGACAAGTCCTTCCCCTACCTTCAGATCACCGTCGGCGAGGACTTCCCCCGCGTCAACTTCACCCGTACTCCCTTAAGCTCCGGCGTGAAGCTCTACGGCCCCTTCCCCCGCGCCAAGAGCCTCCGAGGCGCGATCCAGGTCTTGCAGCGGATCTTCAAGTTCCGCACCTGCTCGCTGGACATCCACGAGGACGACCCCCGCTGGCGCTGGTTCCGCCCCTGCCTCCTGGCGTCGATCGACCAGTGCTCCGCCCCCTGCAACCTCCGGGTCTCCCGCGAGGAGTACCGCCGCGGCATCCACCGCCTGCGGCTGTTCCTCGACGGCAAGAAGGACGCGCTGTTCAAGGAACTCGACGAGGAGATGCGGGAGGCGTCGAAGGCCCTCCAGTTCGAGAAGGCCGCGCGGATCCGCGACGAGATCAAGGCGCTTCAGACCCTCAACCTCCGCGGCGACCTGGCCAAGCACGCCCAGCCGGAAGTCTTCTTCGTCGACCCCCGACGCGGGCTTAAGGGGCTCAAGAAGGTGCTCCACCTGGAATCGACGCCGCGGACCATCGACGGCGTGGACATCGCGCACCTGGGGGGGAACGAGACGGTGGGCTCGCTGGTGACGTTCGTCGACGGCCTGCCGTTCAAGCCCGGCTACCGCCGCTACCGGATCAAAAGCGTCCAGGGCGTGGACGACTTCGCCTCGATCCGCGAGGTCGTCTCGCGCCGCATCGACGGCCTGCGCGAGCGCGACGAACCCTTCCCCGACATATTCCTGATCGATGGCGGCAAGGGCCAGCTCCATGCCGCGCTCGACGCCTTCGAGGCCAAGGGGGTCCGACCGCCGACGTTGATCTCGCTGGCGAAGCGCGAGGAGGAGATCTACGTCCCCGGCCGCTCCGACCCCATCGTCCCGCAACGCCGCGCCTACTCCCTGCGCCTGCTGCAATACGTCCGCGACGAGGCCCACCGCTTCGCCCAGCACTACCACCACCTGCTCCGCAAGAAGCGCGTCCTGGGCGAGGACGAGTGACCAGGGCCGGCCACGAACCGCCGCGGCGAGGCGCGTCCGGAGGCGGGCGGGTGGCGTGAATGATCGATGGATTTAAATCATGAACAATCGCCTCATCACCGTCAGTAAATACCTGGCCAAGCACCTGCGTCACGCGCCTGGGGAGATCGGGCTGACGTTGCGACCCGGCGGATGGGTCGGCGTGGACGACCTGCTCGCCGCGACGAATCGGCACGGGTTCGCGATCACCTTCGACGAACTGGTCGAGTGCGTCGAGACCAACGACAAGCGGCGGTTCGCCTTCGACGTCTCGGGCGAAGCCATCCGCGCCAACCAGGGGCACAGCGTCGCGGTGGACCTCCAGCTTGAGGAGCGCGAGCCGCCGGAGACGCTCTTCCACGGCACGGTGGAACGGTTCATGGCGTCGATCCTGGAACACGGCCTCACCCGCGGGAAGCGCCACCACGTCCACCTCTCCGGCGACGTGGAGACCGCCCGCAAGGTCGGCGCGCGGCGGGGTAAGCCGATCGTCCTGATCGTCGCCGCCGCTCGGATGCGCCGCGACGGCCGCGCCTTCCTCCTCTCCACCAACGGCGTCTGGCTCACCGACGCCGTGCCGCCGGGATACCTGTCGAGAGCTTGAAAGACCGCCCCGCGCCGGACGTGAAGAAAATTTCAGAAGCGACGCTCCACCTCGATTCCGCCCGCGTATCAAGGAAGTGCGGGACGCGCGGAGTGGTCGTTTGGAACGATCACGAGGCGGCCCGGCCTACTCGAAAGCGGGAGACGACGATGATTCACCACGTTCGCGGCGTCCCATGGATGGCGTGGCTGGCGGCCCTCGCGTTCACGTTCGCGGCCCCCCTGACGGCCTTCGCGCAGGGCGGCGGAGGTGGAGGCGGCGGCGGCATGGGCGGCGGCGGCATGGGTGGTGGCCACATGGGCGGCATGGGAGGCGGATTCGGCGGCGGCCACATGGGCGGTGGCATGGGCATGGGCCACATGGGCGGCGGCATGGGCCACATGGGCGGCGGCATGGGCATGGGCGGGTTCCCCGGCGGCTACGGCGGCTACGGCGGCGTGGGGTTCCTCGGCTTCGGGCCGTTCGGCGGCCTCGGCTACGGCCCGTCCGCTGGGCTTGGCTACGGGGCGCTCGGCGGCCTCGGCTTCGGGCCGTTCGGCGGCGGCTACGGTGCCGGCTTCAACTCCGGCTATGCGTCGCCGACCTACTACTCCAGCGGCTACTCCTCCGCGCCCGTGACGACCACGACGCCGACGAGCTTCGCGCCCTACCCCACGAACCAGTCTTACGAGCCGGGCGACGGCTACCGCTACCAGCTCTACTACGACGTCGGCACCGCCCGGTACTACTACTACCCGGTCGCGCGCTGAGGACGCGCCCAGCCGGTCCCTCGCGCCGGAATCGATCCGATCGCGATTCGGGAATCGGCGAGGAATCGGGAATGTCATCGGGCCGGAGGCTTGCGATCGCTCGCATCATCCGATACCTAATGATACGTCATCGCCCGCGCTCTCGCGCTTCCTCCGACCGGATCGCGAACCCGTTCGCTTGAGGACGTCCATGATCCGCCGCCACTGGCTCCGCCTGCTGGCCTCGGCCGCCGCCCTTCGGCTCGTCCCCAGCGCTTCGGCGTTCGTCCAGGCCGGTCCCGAAGCGGCCGACGTCTACCGCCGCGCCTTCGCCTGGTCGCGCTCCGTCGACGCGGAATGGTCCGCCGTCCGCGAGGCGCTCCGGGCCGACGAGCTTCCCCCCGCGCAAGTCCGCCATTGGCTCAAGGCGGCCCGCCCCGCGCTCGCCGAACTTCGCGAGGCGGCGACGATCGACGCCTGCCGTTGGGGCGACGAGGCGATGACCTCCGAAGATCTCGGACGCGATCGGTTCGACGCATCTCACCACCACCTGATCAACCTGGCTCGCCTCTCGGCCATTCGCAAGGCCGAGGCCGGCCGCTTCGAGGGGGCGCTCGACGACGCCTTCGCCGCGCTGACGCTCGCGCGTCGGATCGGCGACGACGGCCCGCTGATCGCCCGGTTGTTCCAGTGCGGCGGCGAGATCGCGACCCATCGGACCCTGGGCCGCGTCCTGCCGCTTCTCGATCGCCCGGCGCTCGGTTCGCTCTTGAAGCGTCTCGACGCCGCGCCGCCCCCCGCGCCGGCCTCGGCGACGATCGGGCCGGAGTCGCGGTTCATCCTCAATACGCTTCGCGCCCACCTGGCGACGATGGGCGACCGGCTCTCGGACGAGGATTGGACCCGGCTGGACCTTGAGGAAGAGGCCCCGGCCCTCAAGCGACTGACCGGCGGCGAGCGCGCGCGGCTGCTCGCGCGTCTCGACGCCTCCGCGCCGGCGTTCGCGGAACTGGGACGCCGATTGGACCTTCCCCGCGACCGTCGCGACGCGGCCCTCGACGATTTCGCCGCCACGCGCCGCGAGACCGACCCCATCGCCGCCGGGCTCGTCGAGCCCTCGCGAGCGTTCCCGAACGCGATCGAACGAGCGCGGTTCACGGCCGAGACGCTTCGCGCGGGCCTCGTCCTGGTCCGCGACGGCGAGGACGGCTTCCAGGCCCTCCGCGACCCCTTCGGCGCCGGCCCGTTCGGGCTGGAACGCCGCGGCGACGGCTGGTGGATCCTTTCGGCCCTACCCGACGGCGAGGCCCCGACCAGCGCGTTCGCGATCGGCCGCCCGAGCCCTCGTAGGCCGTCGCGCTTAAGAGCGTAGGCCTTCCCGTAGGCTGGGTCTGGACCCAGCCCTCGCGAGCCGCGGCTTCTCCAAGCTGGGTCTCGACCCAGCCTACAAAGGCAATCCACCCGGTTAAGCGCGACGGCCCGCTACGATCCGGGCTTCAGCGTCCGATCGAGGAACTTGTAAGCCTTGGCGCGAACCTCGGGAGGAAACGAGTGTTCCGCGTCGGGGTGCTCGGCGACCAGGTCGTCCTCGGCGTGGTAGAGCGCGTAGATCGGCCGCGCGGCGCGGAGGCAGACGCGGACGCCCTCGACCTCGAAGTTGGCGTCGCGCAAGGGCGAGTTGGCGAAGAACGGCCGCGGCGCGAGCGCGGCGATCAACTCGGGGAAGTCGAACGGGATCTTCTTCAGGTCCAGGTCGTACACGCCCTTGAGCCGGGGCATGTACCCCTTGTGCGACCAACCCGCCACGTCTCCCTTGTAGTAGTAGGGGAAGGCGTTGAACCCGCACGAGGAGACGACGGCCTTGATCCGGGGTTCGAAGAGGGCGACGAAAATCGAATTATGCCCACCCAACGAATGGCCGATCACGCCGATCCGATTCGGGTCGACCTCCGGTAGCGAGGCCAACAGATCGACGGCCCGCTTGTGGTTCCAGATCCCCTTCATCGACGCGCTGGCGTAGCCCATGGCGTAGGGGTCGCATTCGTACTCGCCGAAGTTGGGGTAGTCCGGCGCGAGCGCGACGTAGCCGCGGCGGGCCAGTTCCCTGGCGTAATGAAGGTCCTTGTTCCCTTCCAGGCCGGCGGGCTCGTCCTTGCCGATTCCGATCGTCTGATGCAGGCAGAGCATGGCGGGACGCCTCGCCGCGGGCCCGTCGGGAAGCAAAAGCCAGGCCGGGACGCGGTCGCCGGGCTCGGCCTGGTATTCGATCTTGCGCCTCAGGTAGCCCTCCTCGCGAGTCTCCGAAACGATCTTCACGTCCAGGGGCGCGAGTCGCTCGGGGCCGGGGAGCGGTCCCATGACCTCCTGAAGGTGTTCCAGGACGTGGCCGCGGCGCGTCTCCCAGTCGGCGACGCTCTCGACGGGTCGCGAACGGCCCTCGGCGTCGCGGACGACCAGCAGATGCGCGTGGTCGGCGTAGGCCGGGGCCTCCGCCCGGGCGGGACCGGCGGCGACGGCCGTCGCCAGGGTGGTCACGAACAGCGCGAGGCTCGACGCGGGAGACGATCCGAGGCGGCTCATCGGTGGATCTCGGCGAGAAGTGGAGGACGGCCGCCCAGACCTTGGGCGGCCGTGACCGATTATGGCGAGGCGCCGCGGCCGTCGCCAGCCGAGGACGGATCACTCCTGGTAGATCAAATACTTGTCGCGCACGGCCTCGAAGTCGTCGAGCCCCTGAACCCACATGGCCTCGATCCAGTCGGGGTTTTTCAGATCCAGGATGGCCTGGTAGGTGGCCTGGTTGGTCAACAGCGCGGGCATGTGGTCGGGCTTCCACTGGTCCTTGTAGTCGCGGCGCAGGGTGAGGGCCAGCGCCAGGCCGAGCTTGATCGGGTCGAAGGCGTCGCGGTCGGTGATCTGGATGTAGACGCCGCCGCATTTCTCCCCCTTGTACTGGCGCTCGGTCGGGGAGAACTCGATGGGGGTGAAGCCGACTCCGGGCACTCGCGCCGCGTTGAGCGCGCGGGCCCAGGCGAGCGGGTCGATCCAGGGCGCGCCGACGCGCTCGAAGGGGGTGTCGGTGCCGCGGCCGGTGGCGAGGTTCGTCCCCTCCAGCCAGCCGACCCCCGGATAGGTCAGGGCCTCGGTGAGGCTCCGCATGTTGGGCGAGGGGTTGACCCAGAGCAGCCCGGTGGCGTCGTAGAGCATCGACCGCCGCCAACCCTCGCAGGGGACCACCTCCAAATCGGCGCCGATCTTCCGCTCGGCGTTGTAGAGTTTGGCCAGTTCGCCAACGGTCATGCCGTGACGTATCGGCAGCGCGTGGTAGGCGACGAACGAGCCTTTCCCGTCGTCGCGGATCGGTCCGCCGAACTCGGTCCCGCCAATAGGATTGGGACGGTCCAGCACCATCGCCTTTTTGCCGTTCTCAGCGGCGGCCTCCAGCATCAGGCCCAGCGTCGAGATGTAGGTGTAATAGCGCACGCCGACGTCCTGGATGTCGTAGACCAACACGTCGATATCGGTCAGGTCCTCGGCTTGCGGCTTCCGCTTCCTCCCTTCGTAGAGGCTGACGATGGGAAGGCCCGTCTTCTCGTCCTTGCCGCCGGTGATCTTCTCCTGGTCGAGGACGCCGCGAAGGCCGTGCTCGGGGCTGAAGAGCTTCACCAGCTTGACGTCGGGGGCCTCGAAGAGGACGTCGATGGTGGAGCGGCCGTCGGCCGAGCGGCCGGTGTGGTTGGTGACCAGGCCGATCCGCTTCCCCTTGAGGGAGTCGAAGCCGCGCGCCGCCAGGACGTCGATCCCGCACTTCACCGCCGGCGGCGCGCCCCCCGCGCGGGGGGCCGTCGCCTCGGACTCGGCGGGGACGTACGGTGCGTCATACATCGACGATGGCTCGACCAGCGCGGCGGCGGCCAGGGTGGAAACGTCGCGACGCAAGGCACCCGTCGCCCCGCCGTCGGCCAGTTGCAGCCGACTGGTCAGGAGCACGACGTAAACGCCGGTCTCCGGGTCGGCCCAAACGCTGGTGCCGGTGAACCCGGTGTGGCCGAAGCTCCGCCTCCCGAACAACTCCCCGCGGAGCCCGCTGTAGGGGGTGGCCAGGTCCCACCCCAGCCCGCGGTGCTGACCGGCGGGGGTGTCGCCGGGGTCGAGCATCAGCCGAACGGTCAGAGTGCCGAGGACGTGCGTCTCGTCCTCGGTTTCGCCCTCCTTGAGGATCATCGCGACGTATTTCGATACGTCCGCGGCCGTGGCGAACAGGCCCGCGTGTCCCGCCACCCCGCCGAGCGCCCGCGACCGCGGGTCGTGGACCACGCCGCGGAGGACGACGTCACCCTCTTTTTCGGTGGGCGCGATCCGGTCGACCGTCGCCGGCCACGTCGCGGGATCCCCCTTGAGCGGCCGGAAGTGGGCGTCGGTCATGCCGGTCGGCTTGAAGATCCGCTCGGCGGCGAAGACGTCCAGCGGCTTGCCGGAGACCTTCTCCACCAGCTTGCCCAGGATGATGTAACAGACGTCGGAATAGATGAACTTCGATCCCGGCGTCGCGATCAACGGCAACTCGGCGATCTTCCTCCAGGCGGCCTCCGGGCCGTCCTTGTAATCGTCGATCGAATTGTCCGGCGTCAGCCCCGCGCGATGCCGCAGCAGGTGCTCGACGGTGATCCGGCCCTTGCCGTGGTTGTCCATCTCGGGGAAGTACTCGACGATCCGGTCCCCCTTGTGGATCTTCCCCTCCTCGATCAGGGCCATCACCGACGACGCGGTGGCCATCGGCTTGGTGAGCGAGGCCATGTCGAAGACGGTGTCGACGGTCATTGGCTCGGCCTCGGGCTCGACGGCCTTCTTGCCGAACGCCTTGGCGTAGGCGATCTGGCCGTACCGACCCACCATCAGCACCGCGCCCGGCACCTTCCCCTCGGCCACGGCCTTCTCGACCGCGCCGTCCAGCTTCGCCAGCCGTTCGGGGTCGAACCCCGCGGCCTCGACGTCGACGCCTTCCGGCGGCGCCTCCTCGGCGGCCCGTCCCCCGATATAGGTCCTACCCGTTTTGGGGTCGAACCCAATCACGTGGGCGTCGTCGCCTCGCGGCGCGGCCTCCTCGGCGGATGTCCGTCCGGCGACGGTCCCGCTCGCCCCCAACAACCCGACCAGCATCCAAACCGAAAGCCGCTGTTTCACGGTGGTCGCGCCCCTCGCCCTTTGAGAACGGAACGAGCCGGGGCCGGTCCCCGGCGTCGGATCGACGGGGGTCATTGTAAGAGAGGGGCGCGGGGGGATGATAGGGCCGGCTCAGCGTTCCAGGATGCCGGGCCTGGGGATGTTGAAGCCCTTGACGGCCACGTCGATCCGCGGCCAGTCCTGGGCGGCGGTGACGACCTCGAAGCCGCGGGCCTCGCCGCGGGCGTCGACGACGATCGTGTCCTCGGAGCGGGCCGAGCCGACGCTCGGGCTCCAGCAGACGGCCATGTTCGGTTCGAGCGTGACGGGGCTCTCCGGCGTCAACAGCGCCTCGCGCGGCGAGTAGCCGAGCAAGGCCCCCTGGTAGTCCAGCGTCCATTCGTAGGGGGCGTCGAACTTCTCGTAGATCCGCCGGGCGCGGCGGAAGACCTCGGCGACCGGCTCGCCGGGGCGGGAGAAGAAGATGTAGGTGGCGTCGACCATCGCCGCCAGGGCGTGGCTGGCGCGGAACTCGTCGTCCGGGGGGCCGAAAGAGACCGTCCGCGTCAGGGAGGCGCACAGGCCGTGGCGGCGGCCGGTGACGGCGATCGTCGCCCGCTTCTGGATCGGCGCGGCCTTGAACGTCGGCTGGCGGAAGCGGGCGAGGCGGTCGTCGCTGGCGACCCGCAGGTCGACCGGCGCGATCCCCTGGCGGATCAGGCGATGCGCCAGGTGGCCGGCGACGTCCGCCTCGCGCTCGCCGCGGACGAAGTTGCGACAGGTCGCCTCCACGGCGAGCGTCAGCGCCCGGCCCAGCTCGCGCAACCGTTGCCGCTCCAGCGGCGTCAGCCGACACCTCAGGTCGCGCAGGGGGTCCGGCGCGCGTCGCCACCGCGGGCGGGCCTCGCCGGAGAAGTCGCTCGCCACCCGCTTGTTGCGGCTCAGTTCGGCAATCACCCGATCCGGATCGTCGAACCAGGGGCGTTCCTTGAGTTGGAAGCCCAGCCCCGCCAGTTCCTCCTCGAAGATCCGACTGCTCTGGACGTTGTCGGCGATCACCGCCCGACAGTTGCGATTGACGAACAGGAGGATCGAGGCGTCGTCGGAGGAATAATTCCGCGCCAGGTCGCCGCCGGAGGTGAACCAGGCGATCGAGTCGGCCCGGCCGAACACGGTCGCGTCCTGACCGGTACGGTCCAGATACTCGCGGACCCGCTGGTGCTTCAACTCCACGTCCTCGCGACGGCGCGAACGCTCCGCGTCGTCGTGGTCGCGGGCCGGATCGGGGACGACCGGCAGCGAGTCCTGGGAAGGAGTGGGACGATCCGTGGCCGTCGCCACGACGCGGTCGAACGCCTCAACCCGCGAGTCGTCGCCGGTCATCAGGCCGATCGAGCCGCCGACATAGAGTTCCGTCGACACGCCGACGCCCCCCGAATGGGTGCGAGCCCTCATCCGCCCCTGAACCGGGCGGCGAACGCCGAGGGCCCATCTGATCCGCGATTCTTATTCTTAATCGCTTCGGGAATTGTAATCGCTATCCTTTCGCGCGGTCGCCACGATTTCAAGAAGCAATATCCCGAATCCGCCGACTCGCCATAACCGGCCGGTCGCGCGACGTTCGCCCTGGTTCGGCCCAGGCCGCGTCGAGAAACCGCCTCACCTCGGGCGCCAGGTCTCGGGGGTGAGGCGATCCGACCTTCAACTCGAACCCGTGACGCGACCCGGGGAGGACGACGAGCCAATGCAAGCCGCCGGCCGCCTTCAGTCTCTCTTGCATCCCGCGCGCCTGTTCGACCGAAACCCATAGGTCGTCGTCGCCGTGGATCAGGAGCGTGGCGGGGCCGCCGACCGCCACGTGGGCGATCGGAGACGCCGCGCTCGCCAGATCGGGCGCGTCGGTCGGCGACACGCCGAGGAACACGTCGACCGGCTCGTGGCCGAGACGCCGGAACGCGGCGAGCCCGGCCAGGTCGAAGGGGGTCGAGAGGCAGACGACCGCGGCGATCCGACGATCCTTCCGACCGGCGCGCGCCGCCAGAAGCCCCCCCGCCGAGGTTCCCAGCAGGGCGACGCGCTCGGGATCGAGCCGGAACCGATCGGCCCGCGCCATGAGCCAGTCGATGGCCGTCTCGACGTCCTCCAGCGCTCCAGGCCAGCTCGGCGCGCCGGGACGGGCGAGGCGGTAATCGATCACGGCCACCGCGAGACCGCCGCGGACGAGGTCGGCGAATTGCGGCGCGTAATCCCGCCGCGATCCCCCGATCCAGCTTCCGCCGTGGATCGCGACCAGCAGCGGCCGAGGCGCGTCGGACGTCTCCGGCGGCAGGAGCAGGTCGAGCCGGAGCGGTCGGCCGTCGACGTCTCGATACGCGACGTCCCGGACGACGTCCAGCCCCTCGAACGGGTCCGCGGGCGTCGGCCGGGACGTCCAGACCCAGGCCGTCGCGGCGAGGACCGCCAGCCACGCGCCCGCGCGTATAATCGCCATGGTCCCTCCCCAGGGCCGATCGCGGCCCACCCTCGCGCGGAGCATCACGCCATGCCGGAAGAACGACCGCACATCACCATCCTCCACCAACGCGAGATCGAGGCCAAGGTCCTGGGCCCGGTGATCCGGGCGTTCGCCGAGGCGGTGGGCGTCGAGAAGGCGATCGAGGTCCTCCGCGGCGTCATCACCGATTTGGCCCACAAGGACGGCGCCGACCTCGCCCGCTCGATCGGCGAGTCGTCGTTGGAGGCGTTCGCCTCCACGATCGGCCGCTGGACCGAGGGGGGCGCGCTTGAGATCGACGTCCTTGAACAGACGCCGGAGCGGTTCTCGTACAACGTGACCCGATGCCGATACGCCGAGATGTACGAGCGTCTGGGGATCCGTGACCTGGGCGCGACCCTCTCCTGCCAGCGCGACTTCACCCTGGCCGAGGGCTTCAACCCGGAGTTCAAGCTGGAGCGGACCCAGACCATCATGCGGGGCGCCCCCTACTGCGACTTCCGTTACCGACGGGTCTCGAAGGACCCCGGGAAGATCGATTGATCCGCGGCGTCGCGTCGCCGACGGCTTGCCGATTCTGCTATAGTGATTGCGGATCGTCCATAATGAGTGGAGGATCGGCACGCTCCAGACGCGAACCGCGATGGCCATCACCTACGTCGGCAACCCCGCCCCCTCGTTCGACCTCCCTCGCACCCGGCATCTCGACCCCGCGCGGCCGCGGGCCCGGTTGTCGGATTACCTGGGGAGGTGGCTGGTGTTGGTCTTCTACCCGTGCGACTTCTCCATGGTCTGTCCCACGGAGTTGGTCGGCCTCAGCCAGAGGATCGATGAATTCCGGAAGCGCGATTGCGACCTGCTGGGCATCAGCTCCGACCCGGTGGAGTTGCACGAGCGCTGGATCGCCGCGCCCCAGTCGCAAGGGGGACTCGGCGGGCTGAACTTCCCGCTGGCCAGCGACGTCGACGGCGCGGTCGCCACGGCCTACGGGGTCTTCGACCAGGCCCGGAACCTGCCGCTGCGGGGGACGTTCATCGTCGATCCGGAGGGGGTCGTTCAATACTGGGTGGTCCACAACCTGAGCGTCGGCAGGCGCAGTCAAGAGGTGCTGCGGGTGCTCTCGGCGATCCAGTCCGGGGGCCTCTGCCGCGAGGAATGGATGGTCGACTCCGCCCACATCGACCCCTACGCCGCGCTCGCGCCCGGGCGGATCTTCTCGCACTACCATCTGGAGACGGAGATCGGCGCGGGGTCGTTCGCGCGGGTCTACCTGGCGCGCGACCTGTGGCTGGGTCGGCCGGTGGCGCTTAAGGTCTTCAATCGCGACTGCCCGGTCACGCCCGGCAGCGCGCTTGCGGAGGCCCGCTCGGTCGCCTCGCTGAACCATCCCAACGTCTGCACGATCTACGCCGTCGACGACTCCGCGGGCTTGCCGGTCATCGCGATGGAGTACGTCCAGGGTCGGACGCTGGCCGATCGCTTGAGCGAGTCTCGGCCGCATGGTCGCGAGGTGATCGCCATCGCCCGGGGGATCGCCAGGGGCGTCGGCGCGGCCCACGACTCGGGGATCGTCCACGGCGACCTCAAGCCCGAAAACATCATGGTCGGCGACGACGGCCAGGTGAAGGTGCTCGACTTCGGCCTGGCGCGGCGGCTCAACCGCGTCGAACTGGTCGCGCCCGACGAGACGGGGGAGTTGGGAGTGGCCGAGAGCGGCGGCGGCCTTTTCGGCACCCCGCGCTACCTGGCGCCGGAACAGACCCGCGGCGAGCCGGCGACGGTCGCCAGCGACGTCTTCTCCCTGGGCCTGGTCTTCTACGAGATGGCCGTCGGCCGGCCGGCCTTCGCCGAGGGGAACGTCTTGCAAGTCATGGACCGGATCCGAAACGTCGACCCCGAGGCCCTGGCCGCGGAAGCCTGCGCGCCGATGGCCCCCCTGCTCCGCCAGATGCTCGACCCCGACCCCGCGCGGCGCGGGACCGACGTCCGCCGAATCGTCGCCGAACTCGACGACGCGGAATACCGCTGCCGCCGTTGACTTCCCCGCCCCGACTTCCCGGAGCCTTCATGCCCCTCGCCATCTTCGACCATGACGGCGTGCTCGTCGACACCTTGAAACCGCATCAGGACTCCTGGGTCGAGATGGGCCGCGAGACCGGCTTGCCGATCACCGCCGAGATCGTCCTGAAGACGTTCGGGATGACCAACGCCATGATCCTTCGAGGACTCCTGGGCGAGTCGCTCTCCGACGCCGAGATTCGCGCCTACTCCGACCGCAAGGAGGCCAGGTACCGCGACCTCGCTCGCGGCCGGATCGAGCTCATGGCCGGGGTCCGCCCGTTCCTGGACGCCATGACCGCGGCCGGGGCGCTTTTGGCGATCGGCTCCAGCGGCGTCCGCGCGAACCTGGAATTGACCGTCGAGGAATGCGGCCTCCGCGGCCGATTCGCCGCGATCGTGGCCGGCGAGGACGTCGGCCGCGGCAAGCCGGATCCCCAGGTCTTCCTGCTGGCCGCCGAGCGCGCGAGGGTCGCGCCGGCCGATTCGATCGTCTTCGAGGACGCCCCGGTGGGGATCCTCGCGGCGAAGGCGGCCGGGATGCTCGCGGTGGGCGTGACCTCCAGCCACGACGCCGACGCCCTCCGCGCCGCCGGCGCCGACGTGGTCGTCCCGGACCTGTCGCGCTGCGATCCCCGCGGGTTGCTGGCGCGGTTGGATCGATCTCAAT
Organism: uncultured Planctomycetales bacterium; assembly: GCA_937907525.1. Taxonomy (GTDB): domain Bacteria; phylum Planctomycetota; class Planctomycetia; order Isosphaerales; family Isosphaeraceae; genus Paludisphaera. Next base: position 16,922 of record CALCIB010000069.1, read on the forward strand.
CCGGCCTGTAGGTCGGGACCTCGCCGCTGAGGGCGATGCTTCCGGACGCCGTCCCGGCGATCCGCAAGACCAGCCGGCGGATCAACTTGCCGAGCATCGGCGCGGCCTTGCCGCCGACCTCCAGGACGTCCTCGTGTCGGATCGCCTCCGGCCGCACCCCGGCCGCGGCGTTGGCCACCAACGCCAAGCCCAGGACGTCCATCCCGGCATGGCGGGCGACGATCGCCTCCGGCGCCACCGACATCCCCACCACGTCGGCCCCCAGGGCGCGAAGCATCCGGATCTCGGCCGGCGTCTCGTAGCTCGGCCCCGGCAGGCAGGCGTACACGGCCGAGACCAACTGCGCGCCCAAGCGACGGGCCTCCTCCTTGGCCATGCTCCGCAGTCGCTTGGAGTAGACCTCGGTCATGTCCGGGAACCGCGCGCCGAGCCGATGGTCGTCGGGGCCTCGCAGCGGGTTGGATCCGACCAGGTTGAGGTGATCGGACAGGCAGACGAGGTTCCCCGGCCGCAGGTCCGGTCGGATGCCGCCGGTTGAGGCGGTCAGGATCAGCGTCTCCACGCCCACCCGCTGGAGGACTCGGATCGGGAACGTGACGGCCTCCAGGTCGTGGCCCTCGTAATGGTGGGCCCTTCCCTGGAGGATGATCGCCTCGGCGCCGTCGATCGCTCCGACCACGACGTTCCCCGGGTGGCCGGCGACCGCCGGCGCGACGAAGTGCGGGATTCGCGAGTACGGCTCGGCCTTGCGATCGCCGAACCGCTCGATCACCTCGGAGAGCCCCGAGCCGAGCACCAGGCCGATCCTGGGGAACCGCTCGCCGAACGCCCTTCGAAGGGCCTCGGCGGCCTCCTCGGCGCGGGTGAACAGGTCGGGCCCGTCGGTCGCGGGGTTCATGGCGGGGCTCCCGGGGAACGCTAGGCCGGACTCGACCGATCAGTCCTCGTCGGTGGAGTAGAAGAGCAAGTTGACGATCCGCCAGCGGTCGCGGTCGAGCATCAGGGTGAAGTGGTCGTAGCCCTTCTCGACGCGGGCGCCGGCGGTGAGCTTCCAGTGGACCACCGCGCGGGCGATCCGACCCTCGAATCGGATGTCGATCGACTCGGGGACCTCGACCATCGGCTCGGGCGAACGGCGGTGCGCGTCGCGCTGGCCGGCGACGAACCGGCCCCGCGGCAGCGACGACAGCCGGCCGCGCGCGTCGACGTGCTGGATCACGGCGTCGGCCATGAAGCAATCGTCGTAGGCCCGCATGTCCTGGTCGGACCAAACCTTGAAGTAGCGCTCGACCGAGGCTCGCGCTTCGCGCTCGCGCGCCTGCTCGGACGGGGCTTGCTGAAACGCCGTCGGCTCGATGCTCACGGTCTTCTCGGGGCCTCCCCAGGCGTCGAGCAGGTCGCGAACGTACTTCTCCACCGCCGCGGCGTCGACAGGCCGGCCGCCGACCCGGCCGCCGAGGGGCGGGACGTGGCTGAAAACGACCGTCCCCCGCAGTTTACCGGCTTTCTTGAGCGTTTCCAGGCTGTAGAGCGTCTCCTCGCAGAGATAGCGCCCGGCGTCCTCCGAGCGACGGACGACGTGGCCCCTGGCGACGAGGGCGCGGACGAGGCGGTCGACGTCGGCCGTCGCGCGCAGCTCGTCGGGGCCGTCGACGGTCACGGTGGGCGCGGCGGGCGCGCGACCGTCGTTGTCGGGATAAGGCGCGCGGCGGTTGCGAGCCAGGGCCTCGATGGTGAACGACCCCGGCAGCCCTTGACCGAAGGCGAAGACGGCCACCGGCTTCAACTCGTCGGCGAGCGCCTCCAGCCGCTTCATGGGCTCGTCCCAGACGACCGGGATCCGCCGGGCGACGAGTTTGCAGCCGCGCCAATCGAGACCGTCGAGGGCCTTGATCCCCTCCCACGACGGGTTGTCCGGGCGGTCGGGGCCGAAGGGCTCGAAGCCCGTCAGCAGGACCACCGGCGGCTCGACCGCGACGACCGAACCGCCACCGACCGCCACGACGGCGGCCAGCGCGACCGTCGCCGCGCGAAGTATGATGGAGAGGCTCACGATCGGGCTCCGAGCCGGGGGTCAGGTTTGTTCGGGATCCACGCCCATCTCGCGGAGCTTCGCCGCGAGCCGCTCCGCCCGCTCGACCGCCTCGCGGGCCAGTCGTTCCGATTCCTCGCGGCGGAATCGCTCGGCCTCCGCCCGCCGGCGTTCCTCGCCCGCCAGCGACTCCGCCCGTTCCCGGTGGGCGCGTTCCATGGTCGCCATCCGCTCGTATTCCTCTCGGCGGGCGCGCTCCTCGCGGGCGGCGAGTTCGGCTTCAAGCGACTGGGCCTCGGCTTGCTCGCGACGGCGACGCTCCGCCCGGCGACGACGACGCTCGATGTCGGCGACGCGGCGGGCTAGCCGGCGGTCCCTCATGATCTCCTGGACGTGCTGGAACGGCTCGCCGTCGGGACCGCGAAGGACCAAGGCGTCGTCGATCGGCGGGGCCTCGAACGTCACCCCGAGCAGCGGACTGGTCCAGCCGTCGGTTCGGGCGATCGGCTCCAGCCCGGCGGGACCGCGGACCCAGCCGTCGAAACGACCGGCCGCCTCCTCGGGGAAGTAGTAGTAATACTCCTCAACCCCGCGGGCGTCGTAAATCCTCCGCTTCCGCTCCATCACCTTTTGGGTGTTGCTGGGGGAGTGGATCTCGAAGACGACCTGCGGCGCGCGGCCTTCCAGCCACTCGCGATAGGAATGCCGGGGCGCCTTGGGGCGGCCGAAGGCGACGAACACGTCCGGCGCGATGCAGCGCCTGGAATCGGATGGATCGTAGTACCAGAGCAGGTCGCACGCGATCAGGACGTCGGGATGGTCGCGATAGAGGTCGTCGAGCCCCTCGGCGATCGTCACCATCCACTTGTACTGCGTCTGGTTGTCGGCCATCGGTTTGCCGTCGCCGTCGGGGAACCGGGGATCGAACGGATCCCAGAACGGCGGATCGGCCAGTTCGATCGGCCCCTGGGGCGACGGACGCTCGGCGGTGCTCATGACGGCCTCTCCGACGACGCTGAAGCGCAAGCGTTCACGCCATTCATACCACGACGGGCGGATCGTGGCCAGTACGCTCCGGGGCGGGTCGGTCAGGACGGCGGTGGCGGCGCGTCGATGGACTTGATGCTCTTGGGTCGGATCAAGCTTCGGCTCCCGTCGGGGTGGCCGAGCACGACGAACGACCGCAGCTCGTGCGGGACCGCGCCGGTCTTGTCGAACTCGTCCGGCAGCGCGCCGAGGTAATGCACGTCGCGAAGCTCGCCCTCGCCGACGAGGTGGATCGTGATCGGAGTTTCCGGGTCGAGGACGTCGAGCAGCATATGCCGCCTTGGGAGCTTGGGATTGGCGACCCGTCGGACTTTCCTCGTCAGCCAGTCGAGGCCCCGAAAGAACAGTGTCAACGTGACGACCGTCAGGACGATCGAGCCGGCGATCCCGAGAAAGGCGATGGCGACTTCCATTGCGACGCTTCCTCCTTGATCGCCAATGGACCCGGCCCGCCGTGGTTTTCGCCTGGGCGAAGCGCATAAGGAGGGGGGGCCTTGGGGGCCCCCCTTCGGTTCGTGATGGGATTGCGATCCGATCGACGGCGGGTCAGGCGTCGCCGACGGCGGCCAGTTCGGGGCCCTTGGCCTCCTCGCCCTTCTTGGAGGCGTGGAACTTGAGCTTTTTAGCCTCGTTCTCCCCCTCGACCTCGACGGTGATGAGGTTCTTGCCGGCGAAGGTGCCGCGGAGGATCTCCTCGGACATCGGGTTCTCGATCATGTTCTCGATGGCCCGGCGGAGCGGGCGGGCGCCGTAGTCGGGGTTGTAGCCCTTGGCGATGATGAGGTCCTTGGCCTCGTCGGTGAGGACCAGCTCCAACCCGCGGTCGGTCATGCGGCCGCGGATCTTGGCCAGCTCGATGTCGACGATCTTCTTGAGGTCCGGCTGGGTCAACGAGTGGAAGACGATCACGTCGTCCAGGCGGTTGAGGAACTCGGGCCGGAAGTACTTCTCGATGGCGACCTTCAAGCGCTCCTTCATCTCCTCGTAACCGGCCGCCTCGTCGCGGCCGCGGTCGAACCCGAAGATGTTCGAGCTCGACGTCACCTCCGCGCCGGCGTTGGTGGTCATGATGATGATGGTGTTCTTGAAGTCGACGTTGCGGCCGAAGCTGTCGGTGAGTCGGCCCTCCTCCATGATCTGGAGGAGCATGTTGTAGACGTCGGGGTGGGCCTTCTCGATCTCGTCGAGGAGGACCACCGCGTAGGGGCGGCGGCGGATCTTCTCGGTGAGCTGGCCCCCCTCCTCGTAGCCGACGTAGCCCGGCGGGGCGCCGATCAGCCGCGAGACGTTGTGCTTCTCCATGTACTCGGACATGTCGATCTGGATCAGGGCGTCGGCGTCGCCGAACATGAACTCCGCCAGCGCCTTGGCCAGGTGGGTCTTGCCGACGCCGGTGGGGCCGGCGAAGACGAAGCTGCCGATCGGCCGCCGGGGGTCCTTCAGCCCGGCCCGGCTGCGGCGGACGGCCTCGCTGATCCGCTTGATCGCCTCGACCTGGGAGATGACCTTCTTCTGGATCTCCTCCTCCATCCGGAGCAACCGCGCGGTCTCCTCGGTCTCCAGCCGGGTCAGCGGGATGCCGGTCATCTTGGAGACGACCTCGGCGATCACCTCCTCGTCGACCGTGCCGTCGATCTCCTTGGAGCGCTCGCGCCACTCGCGGGTGATCGTCTCCTTCTTCTTCTTGAGCTTGTCGGCCTGGTCCCGAAGCGCCGCGGCGCGTTCGAAGTCCTGGTTGGCGACGGCCTCCTCCTTGTCCTGGTTGAGCCGTTCGATCTGCTCGTCGAGCTCCTTCAGGTCGGGGGGGCGGGTCATGGCCTTGAGCCGGACGCGGGCGCCGGCCTCGTCGACCACGTCGATGGCCTTGTCGGGGAGGCAGCGGCCGGTGATGTAGCGGTCGGACAGCTCGACGGCCGCCTCCAGGGCGTCGTCGGTGATCTGGACGCGGTGGTGGACCTCGTAGCGGTCGCGAAGGCCGCGGAGGATCTCAAGCGCCTCGTTGCGGCTGGGGGGCTCGACCACGATGGTCTGGAACCGCCGCTCCAGCGCGCTGTCCTTCTCGATGTACTTGCGGTACTCGTCGAGCGTGGTCGCGCCGATGCACTGGACCTCGCCGCGGGCCAGGGCCGGCTTGAGCACGTTGGAGGCGTCGATGGCCCCCTCGGCCCCGCCGGCTCCGACCAGGGTGTGCAACTCGTCGATGAACAGGATCGTGTTCTTGGCGCGGCGGACCTCGTTCATGACCGCCTTGATCCGCTCCTCGAACTGGCCGCGGTACTTTGTGCCGGCGACCATCATCGCCAGGTCCAAGACCACGATCCGGCGGTCGCGGAGCAGCTCCGGGACGCCGCCGTCGACGATCAGTTGGGCCAGGCCCTCCACGATCGCCGTCTTGCCGACGCCCGCCTCGCCCAGAAGGACGGGGTTGTTCTTGGTGCGGCGCGACAGCACCTGGATCACGCGCTCGATTTCGTTTTGGCGGCCGATGACCGGATCGAGCTTCGATTGCCGAGCCAGATCGGTCAGGTCGCGACCGAACGAGTCCAAGGCGGGGGTCTTGGACTTGTTCCCCTTTTGCGTGGCGCCTCGTTCTCCCCCCTCGCCGCCAGCGTCCATCCCGTGGCCGAGCAAGTTCAGCACCTCCTCGCGCACTTCTTCGAGCTTCAGGTTCAGGTTCATCAAGACCTGCGCGGCCACCCCTTCCTGCTCGCGCAACAGGCCGAGCAGCAGGTGTTCGGTGCCGACGTAATTATGGTTCAGATTGCGGGCTTCCTCGATCGCGTATTCGATGACCTTCTTGGCCCGGGGGGTCTGGGGGAGCTTCCCCATCGTGACCATCTCGGGGCCGGCCTGGACGATCTTCTCGACCTCGTTGCG
>CALCIB010000070.1 GCA_937907525.1 uncultured Planctomycetales bacterium
GGTAACCTATCGATTGAGACGTCGCGACGACGTCCCCTCTCCCACCGGGAGAGGGAACGACGCGGCGTCGTCCATTCACACGTCGCGAACAATGATTCCCCATCGCCGCGAGAGGAGGGCGAAGATGCGAAACTCGCTGCTTTTGCCCGACCTTCGCGAGCTGATCCAGGGGGGCGAGGACGACGTCCTTCGGGAGTTCCTGGAGGACCAGCATCCCGGCCGCGTCGCCGAGTTCATCGAGGACCTCCCCGACGGCGACGGCGACGCCGTCTTCCGCGTCCTCCACCCCCGCGAGCGGGCCGAGGTCCTCGGCTACTTCGAGCGCGACGAGCAGGACCGCCTGGTCTCGGCGATGGCCCCCCGCGAGGCCGCCGAACTCCTGCGGGTGATGTCCCACGACGAACGCGCCGACCTGGTCGGCCGGCTCGACGAGGACTTCGTCGACGAGGTGCTCCCCAACCTCGCCCAGGCCGAGCGCGAGGACATCGCCAAGCTCGCCAGCTACGAGCCGGGGACCGCCGGCTCGGTCATGACCACCGACTACGTCATCCTGCCGGCCCACGTCACCGTCCGCGACGCCCTCGACCGCCTCCGCCACGAGGCCCCCGACCGCGAGACGATCTACTACTGCTACGTCGTCGACCACTCCCGACGCCTCATCGGCTTCGTCTCGCTCAAGGACCTGATCCTCGCCCGCCGCTCGGCGGTCATCGAGGAGATCATGCAGCGCGACGTGATCCAGGCCAAGGTCGACGACGACCAGGAAGGTGTCGCCCGGACGATCGACAAGTACGACCTGCTCGCCCTGCCGATCGTCGACGCCGAATCCAAGCTCGTCGGCATCGTCACCCACGACGACGCCATGGACGTCATCCGTCGCGAGCAGACCGAGGACATGCTCAAGTTCGGCGGCGTCGCGCCCGACCCCGAGGCCGACGACCTCCCCTACTGGCAGAGCGGGGTCGTCACCGTGGTCCGCCGCCGCATCAAGTGGCTGATGCTGTTGTTCCTGGCCGAGAACTTCACCACCCCGGTCCAGCAGCATTTCCAGTGGACCTACGGCGACCAGCAACTCCCCGCCCTGGCGCTGTTCATCTCGCTTCTGACCGGCACCGGCGGCAACGCCGGCAGCCAGACCATCAGCACGGTCATCCGCGGCATGGCGCTGGGGGAGATCAAGCTCGCCAACGCGCTTCGGGTCGTCGGCCGCGAGCTGCTCACCGGCCTTTGCCTGGGGCTGATGCTGGGGACCACGGCGCTTGTCTACATCCACTACTGGCGGAACCTGCCGTGGGGGGTCTCGGGGGTGGTGGGGCTGTCGATGTTCTGCGTCTGCATGTGGGCCAACGTCATCGGCTCCGTCGTCCCCCTGGCCGCCCGCCGCGCCGGGATCGACCCGGCCGTCGTCTCCGCCCCGTTCATCACCACCCTGGTCGACGCCACCGGGATGGTCATCTACTTCACCATCGCCATCGCGCTTCTGGGCCTGGTAAAGTAGCGCCGCCGCCGCGGAGTCCCCCGCCCCGGCGACCGTGAAGAACCATCCACCGGAGCGTCGGGGAAACCAGGGGATCATTCGGAATCACGACCGGCGCCTGTAAGGACACTCAAAGCGAACCCAGCCTGTTTCCCCAGTCCGCCTCGGGAATCCAGAACGACCCTCTGGTTCCCCGACATCGAGTCGCGGGATGACGCATGAGACTCGAACGCCGAATCCTCATCATCCCGGCCGCGATCACGCTCGTCATCGCGATCGTGACGGAGGGACTCTCCAGCGACGACTTCAGCGCGGGGGTCCTCGTGATCTTCGCGTGCGTGGCGGCGTCGTGGCTTCTGAATCGGATTTCGAGGCGTGGGAGGTCCGACGAGCCGATCGAGACCTGGCGCGCGCGGCTCCGGCTCGGCGAGGGAGTTACCCCGGCGCGGTTGGCGATCTTGGCGGCGACGGTCCCGGCCGCGGCGATCGTCGGGGCCCGCGCCGGCGGCGCGCCGGGCGCGGGGGCGGCGCTGGTCGCCTGGTGCATGGCGACGCTCGCGTTTTGGACCCATCGCGACCACCCGAATCGCGCGCGATCCAATGAGAGGGGGCCGTCCGGTCGCCGCAAGCTCGCGATGGCGGTCCAATCGGCCGTGTTCGGGGCGGCGGTCGTCGGACTCTCGGACCTCGCCTTCATGCTCGCCTTCCACGGCTACGCGCGGGTCGTGGATCAGGTCTTCGTCAGAGGCCACCACGGTTTTTCCGAGACCCCCCTGAACAGGGCCGTTGGAACGGTCCTTGGAACGGCTCTGGCCTTGCGAATCGCGACGGACCTGTCGCGGTCGTTCGGGCCTAAACGGAAGCCGGGCGAGCGTCGCCGGAGCGACCTGAAGATCGTGGCCCTGACGCTTCTCGTCGCCGCGACGTGGGGAGCGGGCGAGCTAAGGGCGCGCTATCGTTTCTGCCGTCGGATGGCCGAATACCACGCCGACCCCCGCCGCTGGCCCGACACGGCGAGAGATCCCGCGGTCCACGCCTGGCTGGCGCGTTGGTACGAACACGCGGCGCCGCGGCCGTGGTTGCCCATCCACCCGGACCACACAAATCCAGAGCGTCAGTCCATATTGTCGTATGAAAGCATGAACTGATTCCGGATTTATCTCCCGGATGTCTCTCCTTGGACTTCCCTGTGATTGGACGCGCCGGCCGGGTATGCTGGCTGGTGGCGAGGCTGGCTTATCCGATCGTCATCGCCCCGCCGCTTCAGAGAATCCGTGCTCTGGAGAACGGAGATTTCGAGCGGTGGCATATCGGATCACGATCACCGAGGATGCCGAGCGGCAGTTCCAGACCTTGTCGGCACGCGACCAGCGTATCTTGCGGGCGGCGATCGTCGCCCGGCTTCAGCATCAACCGACGACGCCCACTCGGGCGGTCAAGCGCCTGCGACCCAATCCCGCGGCTGAATACGAACTCAGGGCGGGCGACCTTCGCGTCCTGTATGATGTCGAGGGTGACGAGGTGGTCGTGACGGTCGTCGGACTGAAGGTCGGGAACAAGCTGATCGTCGCCGGGGAGGACTTCCGTGGACATCAAAACCGTGCCCCTGACCCGCCTGGAGTCGGACCCGACGAAGACGCTGACTGAATGCGCCGATTCGGGGGCGATCCTGGTCGTCGAACTGCCCGATCGGCGACTCGTCGCGATCCAGTCGTTGGAGGGTTCCGAGGACGACGATCTCATCGATGAATTGCTCGCCTCGAACCCCGCGTTTCGAGAGATGGTCGCGAAGTCGAAAGTGGGACCGCGCAAGCCGTTCCCCTCCGGGTGACTCCGCGTTTCCGAGATTCCGACGGAATCCTGAAACCCCACGGCGTCCACCCGCGATCGTACCGGGTGGATCGTCGTTCTTTGACAACTCGATCGAATGAACGCTAAAACGGGTTGCCGGCGAATGCTCGCCCGGCGCGGCGTTGGCCCCGCGGCGCGCGATTCAGCGCGGCTCGACGAGGGGGGCCGGGAGCCTGGAAAAGGTATTGAGATTGCTCGGTCGAAAGCCTAGACATCAGGTTGTGATAAACATCCCTTCTCCCCTTGTGGGAGAAGGTGGCCGAAGGCCGGATGAGGGGTAATCCGCGGGCTTTCGGTCGCGCCCCCCTCATCCGCCCCTTCGGGGCGCCTTCTCCCACAAGGGGAGAAGGGGGGATGCAAGCCCGTCATCGATGGTTTCCGACAGAGCAACACCACAAGGTAAATCCGCCGTGAAGATCGTCATCCACCCCGCCATCGACGCCGACCGCCTTCACGCCCTCCGCGCCGCCGCGCCGGGGGCCGAGTTCACCAACGCCGAAACCGCCGAGGAAGCCCTGGCCGCGGTCCCGGAGGCCGTCGGCTTTTTGGGCAAGGTCACGCCCGAATTGCTCGCCGCGGCCGAACGCCTCCGCTGGGTCCAGACGTTCACGGCCAGCCTGGAGCATTACATGTTCCCAGCGCTGATCGAACACCCCTGCGTCCTGACCAACGCCCGCGGCCTCTTCGGCGACGTCATCGCCGATCAGGTGATGGGCTACGTCCTCTGCTTCGCCCGCAACCTCCACGTCTACGCGCGGCGACAACTCGAACGCCGTTACGAACCCGAGGGGGGCTCGGCCGCCCGGGTGGACTTCGCCTCCGGCCCCGGCGTCGTCAACGCCATGGACCGCGCGACGATCTTCCTCCCCGACGCCGCGATGGGGATCGTCGGCATGGGCGGCATCGGCCTGGAGGTCGCGCGGCGGGCCTCGGCCTTCGGCATGACGATCCGAGGCGTGGACCGACATCCCGAACGGATCGATAAACCCGATTTCGTCGATCGGATCGAACCCGTCGACCGGCTCGACGACCTGCTCGGCTGGTCCGACTTCGTCGTCATCGCCGCGCCCCACACCCCGGAGACCGCGCGGCTGTTCGACGCCGACCGTCTGGCGAGGATGCGGCCGTCGAGCTATCTGATCAACATAGGTCGAGGCGCCATCGTGGTCCTGGACGACCTGGTCGCGGCCTTGCGGGCCGACCGGCTCGCCGGCGCGGCGCTCGACGTCTTCGAGACCGAGCCGCTCCCGGCGGACCACCCGCTCTGGGACTTCCCCAACGTCATCATCACGCCCCACACCGCGGGCTACTCGACGGCGGTCGCCGGCCGCCACCTGGCGCTTCTGGCGGACAACGTCGGCCGCTTCCGTCGCGGCGAGCCGCTACGCAACGTGGTCGACAAGGCCCTCTGGTTCTGACCGGAACGCCCGCTTACGATGGGGCGGGACGACGAGGCCGCCCAGGGCGGCCGACGATCTCCCCCCGTCGCGGGGAAAGGTGGCCCGAAGGGCCGGATGAGGGGGCGGGCGCGGAGGCCATCGGGATCCAGCGTCCGCCGGGGGGGCCGCCGCGAATGCCAACGGCATTATTGCTTGTCGCCCCCCTCATCTGACCGCTTCGCGGTCTGTCTTCCCCCGCGAGGGGGGAAGATGGTTCTTGCCGATCCAGGAGGGCGAGGCCATGCGACGCCGCGGGTTCACGCTGATCGAGCTGCTGGTGGTGGTCGTGATCCTGGGGATCCTGATCGCGCTTTTGACGCCGGCGGTCCAGTCGGCGCGGGAGGCGGCGCGTCGGCTGCAATGCCAGAACAACCTGCGGCAGATCGGCCTGGCGCTCAACGCCTACCTCGCCGAGCGCAACGTCTTTCCCATGGGTTCCACCGCCGGCGCGGGGAGGGGCGTGAATCACTCGTGGCTGACGATGATCCTGCCCCAGCTTGACCAGCGCCCGCTGTTTAACGCCTACAACTTCGACTGGGAGAACCACGCCGCGGCGAACCGGACGGCCGTCGGGACGAAGCTGGCGGTCTACCTCTGCCCGGCGAACCCGCTGGCGACCGACCCGCTGGCGTCGGAGCGGGTCGTCACGGCCGACGGTTCGCGGTATCCCGCCGGCTCGGCCTTCGCCCGCAACCATTACGCGGGCAACCGCGGCGGCGGCGTCTCGGAGGCGTCGGTCGACTTCGTCAAAACATATGGGGACCATCGCGGGGTCATGACGATCGTCCGCGTGGCCGCCCCGCGCGGGCCGACCTCCTGCGTCCGCCCCCAGGACGTCCGCGACGGCCTCTCCAACACGATCCTCGCCGGCGAGAAGCGCGACGGCCAGGGCTGGGCCGTCGGCGGCTACGGCGGCGGCGACTTCGAGGCCGCGACGCAACCCGTCGGTCCCGACGTCCCCGCCCTCCGAACCCTGGTCCCCGGCTCGTTCCACCCCGCCCAGGCCAACTTCGTCTTCGGCGACGGCTCCGTCCGCGCGCTCAGGCCGAGCATCGACCGCAAGACCTGGTACGCCCTTCTGACCCGCGACGGCCGCGAACCCGTCGGCAACGACGCGTTCTGATCCGAGAAGGGACCCGCCGCCTTCTTTCGGGCGCTCCGCGCGAGGGATACGATGTGGCTTTCGAGCGGCCCCGAGACGGCCGCGGTCCCGAAGCCATCGAGGATGAATCGTCATGCGCGCTTTTCTTCGAACCCCCTCGCGACTTCGATCGCTGGCTGTCGCCGCGGCCGGCGTCGTCGTCCTGGCGGCCTCGGCGCGGGCGCAAGTCGCGGCCCCGCCGACGGCCGAGGCGGTCCTCGCCTCGCCGGCGCCTTACCAGGTCTTCCAGCGCGGCGCCGACGGTCGGGCCGACGTCGCCGTGACGCTCGCCGAATCGGTCAAGGACGCCAGGGACGTGTCGGCCGCCTTCTCCGGAACGGGCGGCGGGGCGATCCTGGCCCCTCTGGTCGACGGCAAGCTCAGGGGCGTGCCGACCGGCGGCCCGTACACCGTCACCGTGGCGTTCGCCACCGCCGAGGGGATCCGCCAGACGGTCTCCGTCGGCCCGGTCTTCGTCGGCGACCTCTGGGTCCTCGCCGGCCAGTCGAACATGGAGGGCGTCGCCGATCTGGTCGACGTCCAGCCGCCCGACGCGAAGGTCACGTCCCTGGGGATGGACGGCAAGTGGGCCGTGGCCGTCGAGCCCTTGCACTGGCTGGTCGACTCCCCCGACCCGGTCCACTCCGGCGACCCCGCCACCCGCGCGGAGCGCTCGGCCCAGCAGCACAAGCACCGGACCAAGGGTGCCGGGCTGGGCCTGCCGTTCGCCGTCGCGATGGTCCAGGCCACCGGCGTCCCCGTCGGGCTGGTCCCCACCGCCCACGGCGGCACCAGCATGGCCCAGTGGGATCCCGCCAGGAAGAACGAGGGCGGAAACAGTCTTTATGGGTCCATGCTCCGACAAATCCAACTGGCCGGCGGCAAGGTCAAGGGCGTCCTCTGGTACCAGGGCGAGAGCGACGCCAACCCCGAGGCGTCCAAGATCTTCGAGCGCGTCTTCACCGACTTCATCGCCGCCGTCCGCGCCGATCTCGGCCAACCCGATCTGCCGTTCTACTACGTCCAGATCGGCCGCTTCGTCCGCGACGGCGACCCCGCCGACTGGAACCGCGTCCAGGAAGCCCAGCGCGTCATCGCCGACCGCGTCGCCAACACCGCCGTGGTCACGGCCATCGACCAGGCGCTCGACGACCCGATCCACGTCGGGACCGAGGGCCAGAAGCGCGCCGGGGAGCGACTGGCCAGGATCGCCCTGCGGCAACTCTTCGGCCAGGCCGCGGGAATGCCTCCCGCGTTCGCCACGCAACAATTCCTCGGCCGCGTCGGCGCGACGATTCCCACGTTCGACCGCGTCGTCCTGGGCCCCAACGGCACCCTGGAGGTCAGGTTCCGGGGCGTCAACGTCGTCGCGCCGCCGCCGTCCGGCATCGCCAGCGCGCCGACCGGCCTGACGCCCGCCACCCACATCGCCGGCTTCTCGATCCGAGACGCCGCGGGCGCGCTCGTCCCCCTGATCTACGAGGCCAAAGTCGGCCGGGGCCTGGATACGGTCGTTCTCAAGCTGGCGAAGGCCGTCCCTCCCGGCTCGTTCCTCTGGTACGGGTACGGGTTCGACCCCTACTGCAACTTGGTCGACGGCGCCGACATGGCCGTCCCCGTCTTCGGCCCCGTCGCGCTCGACCCGATCCTCCCGCCCCCTCCCGCGAAGGCCCAGGCGAGCAAGGCCGAGGAGAAAAAGGACGACAAGCCGACGAAGGCCCTGATCATCACCGGCGACGAGGTGGGTGCCCACGACTGGAGGGCGACCTCCCAGGCGCTCAAGGAGGTGCTGTCGGAAGGGGGCGGGATGACCGTCGACGTCACCGAGACGCCGGCCAAGGATCTCACCGATGAGAACCTGAAGAACTACGACGTCTTCATCCTGGACTACCGCGATACCGACAAGGGCGGCCCCGACACGAAATGGTCCGACGCCAACAAGGAGGCATTCCTGAAGGCCGTCCGCGAGGGCAAGGGGCTGGTCTCGTACCACTTTGCCTCAAGCGCCTTCACCAACCCCAACTGGGAGGAGTTCGAGAAGGCGCTCGGGGGCTGGCGGAAGCAAGGGTTCCACGGTCCCGCCCACGCCTTCAAGGTGAAGAAGACCGACGCCGACCACCCGATCTCCGCCGGCATGGCCGCCGAGTTCGACCACGCGATCGACGAGTTGTACCAGAACTCCATGCTCCCCGAGGGCGCCGTGGTGCTGGCCACCGCCTATTCGGATCCCGAAAAGCCCAAGGGGACCGGCAAGGACGAGCCGGTCATCTGGGTGAACCGCTACGGCGAGGGCCGGATCTTCACCTGCGTCCTGGGCCACGACGTTGCCGCGATCAAGGATCCCAACGTCTCCGCCTGGCTGCGCCGCGGTGCCCGCTGGGCCGCCACCGGCGAGGCCGAGTGACCTCCTCGCCAAAAAACAGGCCGCCCCGCCGCGATCCGAGAGGAACTCGGTTCGCGCCGGGGCGTTCGGCGTCGTCAATGGTCGCGTCCGCGTGGATGGCCGCGGACGCCGCGACGAGGTTAGAACGTGGTCATGCCGAGCCCCGCGCCGGAGGACGGATTCAAGGTGTTCACGCCGGCCCCGACGTCGATCGGGGTGCCGACCATGCCGCCAAGCGGTCCCACCGCGCCGCCGGCCGTGCCACTGACCACGTTGGTGAACGACCCGGCCCGCATGAGATTGCTCGTGTACGTCGACGAACCCACGCCGAGCCCCGTGTTGATCGAACTGGCGTTCATGCCGCCGTCGAGGAAGGGGGTCAACGGGTAGAACGGGCCGTTGGGGAACTCGGCGAGGTTGGTGCCCGTGGTGTTCCCCGGTTGCGACGGATTCGTCTGGATGGGCCCGGTGGTGGTGATGATCTGATTCGTGTACGGGCCGATCGTCGCGGGGACGGTCGCGCCACTCGTGGCGCCGATCGAGCTAGCCGTGCCGCCGAGCGGGCCGGAGCGGAGATAGCTGCCGAAGTACGGGTTGGTAATCAAGCCGCCGACGACGCCGCCGGTCGTGCCGCCGACGACGTTGCCGGTCGTGCCGATCGCGCCGCCGACGACGTTGCCGAGGTTGCCGATCGTGCCGCCGACGACGTTGCCGAGGTTGCCGGTCGTGTTACCGAGATTGCCGATCGTGCCGCCGACGACGTTGCCCACGTTGCCGGTCGTGCCGCCGACGACGTTGCCGAGGCCGCCGCCGAGGTTGCCGATCGTGCCGCCGACGACGTTGCCGAGGTTGCCGACGACGTTGCCCACGTTGCCCGCGAGCGGGCCGGTGCGCAGGTAGCCGGTGGAGAACGGATACGTGTTCACGCCGTTGCCAACGACGCCGCCGGTCGCGCCGCCGACGACGTTGCCGAGGTTGCCGGTCGCGCCGCCGACGATATTGCCGAGGTTGCCGACCGTGTTGCCGACGACGTTGCCGAGGTTGCCGACCGTGTTGCCGAGGTTGCCGACGACGTTGCCCACGTTGCCCGCGAGCGGGCCGGTGCGCAGGTAGCCGGTGGAGAACGGATACGTGTTCACGCCGTTGCCGATCGCGCCGGTGCCGGAGAATGGGCTGGTGATCACGCCCAACCCCTGGCCGCCGGTGCCGGAGAAGGGATTGGTGATGATCGTGGAACCGGTCGACGCGCCCAGCGGGCCGGCGCGCATGAAGGCCGTGGAGTACGGGCCGACGACCGCGCCGCCCGTCCCGATCGAGGCGGCCGACGTCCCGTTGAGGGCGGCGGGAAGGGCGGACGCCATCGCGCCCACCCCCGCGGACGCGACTCCCAGGGCGGCCGGGGTCTCGCGGATTTCGAGCGACTCGAGGGTCGGTCGGCGCTTGCGGTCCTTGGTTCGATCGCGTTTCATCGATGTCTCTCCTGGCGTCTTTATCGAGGAAGCCGCGAGGGCGGCCCATGAAGCATTCCTCATGCGTCGGGCCCCGTGACCGCCCGGATCTGGCGGCGGCCCCGTTCGCGAGCTAGGCTTGACTCCCGGAACGAAGTCGCGAAACGCGCGCCGAATTTGGAAATCTTGATGCGAATCCGCGCCGATTCATCCATGTCGCGTAATGGACGGGAAGGCGAGGCCGGATAGGGGGACGAGGCGACGATGGGCGAGCGACGAACGATCGTGCTGACGGACGCGCCTCATGATGCGTGGGTCGAGGAATTCACGCTCGACGGGCCGGCGGCGGGAGGATGCGCCGTCACCAAGCGACGCCTGCGCGGGGGTCGCCGCGACGGCGTGGACCTGATCCGCGTCGACAACGGGGCGCTTTCGTTCCAGGTCGTGCCGACCCGGGGGATGGGGTTGTGGAAGGCGTCGCTGGGGGACGACCGCGTCGGCTGGGATTCGCCGACCCGCGACGGCCCGATCCACCCCGCCTTCGTCCAACCCCATGACATGGGCGGCGTCGGCTGGCTGGAGGGCTTCGACGAGTTGATGGTCCGTTGCGGCCTGTCGCACAACGGGGCGCCGTTCCGCCGGGGCGACGCGCTTTACCCGCTGCACGGCCGGATCGCGTCGATCCCGGCGTGGTACGTCGCGGTCCACGTCGAGGGCGACTCGATCGCGATCGAGGGCCGCGTGGCCGAGTCGTTCCTCTTCGGCGGCGGCGTCGAATTGGTGACGACCTACGCGACGAGGCGCGGATCGAACGCGGTGACGGTCCGCGACGAGTTCGTCAACGTCAAGGACGTCCCGGTGGCGATGGAGGTCCTCTACCACTGGAACTTCGGCCCGCCCCACCTGGACGAGGGGGCGCGGTTCGTCGCGCCCTTGAAGGAGGTGGTCCCGCGCGACGCCCGGGCGGTGGAGGGGCTCTCGGCTTACGACGCCTACGGCGCGCCGGAGCCCGGGTACGCGGAGCAAGTCTACTTCTGCTCGCTCCACGACGAGGCCGGCGAGACCGCGACGATGCTTCGAAACCAGGCCGGAGACAAGGGCGTGGTCCTGCGGTACGGCGTCGCCGGGCTGCCCTGTTTCAGCCTGTGGAAGAACACCGGCGGCGCGCGCGACGGCTACGTCACGGGACTGGAGCCCGGGGTGAACTTCCCCAACCCCAGGCCGTTCGAGGAGTCCCGCGGCCGGGTCGTCGAGCTTCCCGTCGGCGGTCGCCACGTCACCGAGACGACCCTGGAAGTCCTCTCCACCCGCGACGCCGTGGCCGCCGTCGAATCCGAGATCGCCCGGATCCAGTCCCAGGCCGCCCCGGTCGTCCGACCCCGGCCGTCGGAGCCGTTCGCGCCGGAGGGGTGAGGGGAAAAACCCCGACCGCCGCGTTTCGACTCGAATTTCGGGAGGGATGGGTCAGTGTACGACATCCCCTCTCCCGCCGGGCTGACGACCCGACACTTTTTCGGAGGCCGGGCGATCATCGCCTTCTCCCCTTGAGGGAGAAGGTGGCCCGAAGGGCCGGATGAGGGGTCAATCGGCGTCGCGGTTCAACGAAGGTCCGGCGTGACGACGACTTCGAATTCCGGGCTCCCGATCGCGCCCACCCCTCATCCGGCCTTCGGCCACCTTCTCCCTCAAGGGGAGAAGGCCGTTAAGCGCCGGCTTGCGTGAGAGTCGCATGCGGGATCCGATAAGTGTCGGGTCGTCAGCCCAGCGGGAGAGGGGGCGAAATGGGCGGTCTGGGTCGTCCGCCGGCTCAAGAGGCCGCGGCGACGGGGCGGGCGGCGGCGTCGAGCTTGCGGAGGGCCCGCAGCTCCAACTTGCGGACCCATTCGCGAGTGACGCCCAGGCGGTCGCCGATCTCCTTGAGGGTCAACTGCGCGGTCCCCTGAAGGCCGTAACGGCAGGTCAACACCATGCGTTCGCGATCGTCCAGGACGCTCATGCGGCGGAGCAGCTCGGCGCGGTCGTCGTCGGCCTCCAGGCCGGCGGAGGGGGCCTCGCCCGGATCGACGGAGTCGTCGGGGGCCCAGTAGTCGTCCTCGTCGGCGGCGGAGCCCTCCAGCTTCAGTTGGTTGGCCCGCTTGGCCTTGGCCACCAACGAGCGCTGCATCTCCGAGAGCCCCAGGACGTCGGCGACCTCCTCGAACAGCGGGGGCCGGCCCAGGTCGCGGGTCAAGGAGCGCTCGGCGCGGCGCCACCTGGTCAGAAGGCCGACCATGTGCGCCGGGATCCGGATGACCGTCGCGGTGTTGATCAGGGCGTAGCGGATCGACTGCTTGATCCAGTAGCCGGCGTAGGTGCTGAAGCGGACGCCGAAGGCGGGGTCGAACTCGTCGACGGCGCGGATCAAGCCGAGGTTCCCCTCGCCGACCAGGTCCTCAAGCGCCATTCCCCGGCCCTGGTAGTCGCGGGCGATCCGGACGACCAGGCGAAGGTTGGCGCGGATCATCCGGCTCTTGGCGTCGGCGTCGCCGTCGGCGATCCGTCGGGCCAGTTCGCGCTCGTCCCTGGCGGAGAGCAGGGCCGTCTCGTTGATGCCGCTGAAGTAGGTCTGAAGATCGTGGCCGCCGCCTTCGGTCGCGTGGAAGCGAGACATGAGGATACTCCCCGGCCCTGGACGCCGTCTCATGGTGTCTGTCCGCCTTGAGGGTCGGCCGTCACGTCATCGACGACCGCCGGCTCCAAGGAAGGGAAGGGCTTGGGGGATGGTTCCGGAGCGACCTTGCGCCCGGCGTCCGTCGCCTCCAACCTTGGAGCAACACATGGCTAGTTGCGCCGGCGCGGAAAAAGCGGACACGGCCTCGGATTTTTTTAAGCGGTTCGTCGCCGCCGGCCGACTCGCGCGCGTGGGCGAAAGCGGAAGCGGATCGAGACGACGGCCTGGGGAACGACCGTCGGCGTCGTCGGCGCGATCGGCCCGACCCGCAAAATCGAACGCCTTTTTCGACATGAGTCTGGAAATCAGGCTTTCCGGGATGTTTAATTAATAGCCGCGCGGGATTCCCTCCATGCACGCCGAGGCCGCCAGGGCGGCTCGACTCCCATCGGACCTCGCGCGACGGTTCCCGGCTGGGAGCCGGAGGGCGCGGGGGCGTCGTGGCCCTGGGCGCGATCCCGGCCGACTCGTTCCAAGGCGGGGGGCGGACATGACGGACGCGGAAGCGCGAGCGGACGACGACGACGGCGAGGTCTCGCGCGAGGTCGTGGAGTTGATCGCGCGCGCCAGGGAGGGGGACCAGGAGGCGATCCGCGCGTTCGTCGCCCGCTTCGGCAAGGAGATTCGGCTGATGGCGCGGGACCGCCTCCCCCATCGGCTGCGGAACCGGCTCGACTCGATGGACGTCGTCCAGTCGGTCTGGCAGAGCTTCTTCGCCGCTTTGAAGGACGACCCCAAGGTGTTCGAGAACTCGAGGCACCTCCGCGCGTACCTCGCCGGGATGGTCCGCAACAAGGTGTACGAGCAGGACCGCCGAGCCACCCGCACCGAGAAGTACGCCGTGGCCCGCGAGGAGCCCTTGTACGTCCGCCGGGGCGACCGCGAGGTCGCGCGCGAACTGCCGGCCCGCGATCCGACCCCCAGCCAGAACCTCCAGGCGAGCGACCGGCTGGCCGCCCTGACCGCCGGCCGCCCCCGCCGCGAGGCCGAGATCCTCCGGCTCCGTCGCGACGGCCTGACCATCGACGACATCGCCGAGCGGCTGGGAATCAACGAGAAGACCGTGCGCCGAGCCATCGAGGCGGCCCGCGAACGGATGGAGGCCGGGGGATGAACGCGAGGGCGGGCGGGACCTCCTCCAGGCTCGGGCCGCGGGACGGTCGGACGACCTTCCCGTCCGACGACCCGCCCGACGTCTTCTCCGTGGCGATCGCCGACCTGACCGACCGCTGGCGGCGGGGCGAGCCCGCGCCCGCGGAATCGTACCTGACCGACGTCCGCGACTGGCCGTCCGACCGCGCCGTCGAGTTGATCTACCGCGAATTCCGGCTGGCGACGGCCGCCGGGTCGTCCCCGTCCAAATCGGCCTACCTCGCGCGCTTCCCCGAACATCGCGAGGCGCTGGGCAGGCTGCTGGACGTCGACGCCGCCTGTCCGGACTCGCTTCTGCGACGCTTCGACGCGGTCGACGAGGACCCCCTGCCGATCGCCGGCGACGCCATCGGCCCCTACGTCCTGGAGCGGGAACTGGGCGAGGGGGGCTTCGCCCGCGTCTTTCTCGCCCGCCAGGCCGACCTGGCCGACCGTCCGGTGGTCGTCAAGGTGACGACCCGCCCCACCCGCGAGCCCTGGCTGTTGGCCCGCGCGCGGCACCCGAACATCGTCGAGGTGCTGACCCACGCCGACGTCGACGACGGCGCCTTGCAACTGATCGCCATGCCGTTTTTGGGCGGCGCGGCCCTGTCGACGGTCCTTTCGCGGCGGCGGTCGCGGCCGGCCGGGGCGCGGCCGTCGCGGTTCCTGGAGGACCTGGACGCGGTCGCCGCGCCGGAGCATCGCGTGGCCGGCGCGTCGGGACCGTCGCGGGCCGTGCTGCGGGCGATGCGCGACGCCGAGGCGTTCGCCTGGATCGCCGCCCGGCTGGCCGAGGCGCTCGACCACGCGCATCGCCGCGGCGTGGCCCACGGCGACGTCAAGCCGTCGAACGTCCTGATCGCCGCCGACGGCACGCCGATGCTGCTGGACTTCAACCTGGCGCGGGACTGGACCGACGCCGCCTCGGTCGACGCCGGCGGGACGCTGGCGTACATGGCCCCGGAGCGGCTGCTCGCCCTGACCGACCCCGACGCGACGACCCCCGACGACCGCCGCGCCCACCAGGCCGACGTCTACTCCCTGGGGATCGTCTTGCTGGAGGCGCTCACCGGCTGGTCGCCGGTCGAGGGCGTCGAGCCGGGGCGGCTCGACGGCCGCGCCGCGGTCGTCGCCGAGGCCCGCCTGCTGGCCGAGGCGAGGCGGCGGCCGTCCTGGATGATCCGCCGCGCCGAGCTCCCCGCCGGCCGCGCGCTCCCCGCCGGCCTCCGCGCCATCCTCCGATACTGCCTGGCGTCCGACCCCGAGGGGCGGTACGCGCGCGGGCTGGACCTGGCCGAGGACCTGGACCGCTGGCGCGCCGACCGCCCTCTGGCTTTCGCGCCGGAGCCCTCGCGTTTGCACGCGGTCGGCCGCTGGGCCCGCCGCCGTCGACGGCCGCTGACCGCCTTCGCCGTCGGGCTGCTGTCGATCGGCCTGATCGCCTGGCTGGCGATCGCCGATCGCTCCGCCCAATCCCGTCTGGAGCAGGCCGCCCGGCACAAGTACGACCGGATCCTCGACCTGCCCGACTCCCAGGCCCTGCGCCCCCGGCGCCCCGGCGAGCCCTCCGGCCGCCGACGCCCCGCGGCGGTCGTCGCCGACGCCCTGAGCGCCCTGCGGCAATACGACGTCCTGGACGACCCGGACTGGCGGGCCCGCGACGACTTCGCCCGCCTCCCGCGCGCCGACCGCGACGACCTGGAACTGTGGCTCCTGGAGCAAGCCCTGCGCTACGGCCGCGCCCTGGCGCGTCGCGAGAACTCTCCCGAGGATTGGCGACGCGCTCGCGAGGCGCTCGACCGCGGCCGCGGCGAGACGGGCCCCGCGGCGACGCTCGCGCTTCGCGGCCGGCTCACCGACCTGATCGGCGACGGCGACGCCCCCGGTCTCTTCCGACCCGCCGCGGCGGCCGTCGACGCCTACCTCCGCGGCGTCGCCGCCGAGATCGACGACGAGGAGGCCGACGACCCCGAGGACGTCGGCCACGGCGCCCGCCGCGCCTCGGGCTTCTACGCCGATGCGCTCGCGCTCCGTCCCGAATCGTTCTGGGCCCGCTACCGCGCCGCGGTCGTCGCCTTCGCGCTGTCGCGATGGGACCAGGCCGCGGAGGGTCTTCAAATCTGCCTGGAGCGACGTCCGGGCAACCCGGTGCTGCACGGCGTCTACGCCACCTGCCTGATGAAGCTGGGTCGCGAGGACGAGGCCCTGGAGCAGTGCGACCGCGGCGTCGCCCTGGCCCCCGACCACGCGGAACTGGTCCAGGTCCGCGCCTTCGTCCGCGCCGGCGGCCCGTCCCTGGACGCCCTCCAGCAAGACATCCTCCGCTACGAGCGGCTGCGCGCGGCGCTTCCGGATCGCTTCCTCCGCGAGCCGGAACCCGGCGACCCCGGCTCGATCGGCCGCGACCTCCCCGTCGGCCCTCGTCGCGACGTCGGTTCCCTCGCGACCCTTGGCGACTCGGTCGGCGCCGGGGAGTTGGCCGCCCGTTCCGTGCTGGCCGCTCGGATCCTCGGCGCCGACGCCCCGGCCGACGGCCGCGCGCCGATCCGAGTGAAGGTCGACCCCGACCCCAGGCGGTTGGCCCTGGCGGCGATGGAGGTGGAGAAGCTGCTGGCGTTGGACCCGTCCAACTTCCCCGCCCGCGTCGACCGCATGTGCCTGGCCGTCTGCCGCGGCCTTCCCGCGGCGGCGCGTCGCGACCTGGACGTCGTCCTGGCCGACCCCCGCCTCCTCGAGTACGCCCGACTCGCCCCCGAACGACTCGACGCCCTCCACTACGCCGCCTGCCTCTTCGCCCGCGAGAACCAGTTCGTCGACGCCCTGCGGCTGGCCCGCAAGCTCGTCGACCTGGCGCTCGAGGTCGGCCGGCCCCACGCCCACGCGCTGTACACGCTGGCGGCCGTGGAGGCTTACGGCGCCGGCTACAACGCCAAGTGGACGCCGATCGCCGCCAGGCACCTGGAGCAAGCCTCGCGATACAACCCCAAGTACGAGGCGTGGTGCCGCCACGACCCCCTCTTCGACCGCGTCCGCCCCGTGATCCAGGCGACCCTCGACGCCCTCCGCGCCGCGGCCGCCGGACGGCCCCGCGCCTGATCTGCCGTCACTCGCGGGGCCTCGTCCGGGCCGTCGCCAGCAGGGCCGCGACGTCGCACGACGAACAGCCCGACGCGCAGCCGGTCCCGCAACCGCCGCGGCGGGAGGGACGCGCCTGGGATTCGGGCTCGGCCCCGTCGGGCGTTTCGAGGTGGACGTCGAAGTCGCGGGACATCCGGAACCGCGCCCGGACCAGGGCCGGGTCGAACTCGCCCAGGGGCAGGACGTGCAGCACGGTGGAGAAGTCCAGGAGCGGCTCCACGTCCACCAACTCCAGCGGCCACTCCGCTTGCTCGATGATCCGCCGGCACGGCTCGAAACGCTCGCCGCGGAGCCGACGGGCCTCGCGGGCGAGTTCCCGATCGGCCTGGTCGGCCGGGCGAAGCACCTGGAAGACTCCGACCGAGTCCTCCCCGGCGCGACCCCTGGAAGGCTCGACCTTGAGCACCTCGCCCAGTTCCAGCCCGCGCGAGGTGCGCAGGATCACGGCCTCGCCGCGGCCGGGGGCCGCGGCGACGGTCGCGAACCAGCCGACACGACCCGCCAGCCCGTAGCGGACCAGGCACTCGGCGTCCGTCCCGGATTCGGTCTCCGCGTCCATGTGTCGCCGGTCCTTCCAATCCCCTTGCCGTTCCCCCGATCGCGACCGGAGTATACCGTATTATAAGATGAATGGGAGGGTCGCCCCGACGGGGCGGGTTCCGGTCGGGACGGCGAGGGCGGGCCATGAGTCAAGCGCGGTGTACGCTACACGTCCGCGGCCTGGATTGCGACACCGAGGCCGAGCAGATCCGCGCCGCCCTGGCGGACGCGCCCGGGGTCGAGGCGCTCGGCTTCGATCTCATCAACGGATTGATGACCGTGGACTTCGACGACGGGCGGATCGACCCGGCGCGGCTGACCGCCCGGATCGCCGACCGCGCCGGGCTGGTCGCGACCGTCGTCGGCGGGCCCGAGGCCGAGGGCCCGCCGTCGTGGTGGACGCGCCACGGCCTTCAGGCGTCGACCGTCGCCGCGGGCCTGGCCCTGGGCGTCGGGATGGCCCTCTATTACCTGGGCGCGCGGCTGGGGCTTTCCGAAGCCGCCGCGGCTCGGGGCTCGACCGTCTTTTGCGTCCTGGCGATCGCGCTGGGCGGCGTCTGGCTGTTCCCCCGCGCGTGGCGGTCGCTGCGGGCCGGCCGGCTGGACATCGACGCCCTCATGACCCTGGCGATCCTCGGCGCGTCGGGCCTGGGCCAGTGGGACGAGGCGGCGACGGTGGCCTTCCTCTTCGGCGTCGCGGAGTCGCTGGAGGTCCTGAGCGTCGCCCGGGCCCGAACCGCCATCCAACGGCTCCTGGAGGTCGCGCCCGACATGGCCGAGCGGATCGGCCCCGACGGCGTGGAGACCGTCCCGGTCGCCGACGTCGCCAGGGGCGACCGCCTCCTCGTCCGCGCCGGCGACCGAATCCCCGTCGACGGCGTGGTCGTCAAGGGCCGCTCCGGGGTCGATCAAAAGGCGATCACGGGAGAATCCGTCCCCGTCGAGCGCGGGGAGGGCGACCCGGTGTACGCCGGCACGGTCGTCGGCGACGGCGCGATCGAGGTCGAGGCGACCGCCGCCATCGGCGACTCGCTGATCTCCAGGATCGTCGACCAGGTGCGCGCCGCCAGGGCCGGCCGCGCGCCGGTGGAGCGGCGGATCTCGCGGTTCGCCCGCTGGTACACGCCGATGGTGGTCGCCGCGGCGACGGCCACGGCGCTCGCGCCTCCGGCCTTCGCCTGGGCGACGGGCGGGCCGGTCTGGACGACGTTCCTGGAGTGGTTCGCCCGCGCGCTCGTGGTCCTGGTCATCTCCTGCCCCTGCGCCCTGGTGATCGCGACGCCGGTCGCGGTGGTCAGCGGGCTCGCCGCGGCGGCGCGTCACGGCGTGCTCATAAAGGGGGGCGAGTTCCTGGAGGCCGTCGGCCGGCTCAAGGTCCTGGCGTTCGACAAGACCGGCACGCTGACCCTGGGCCGGCCCGACGTCGTGGAGGTGGTCGCCTCCGGACCCGGCGGCGAGGAGCGGGTGCTTCGCGTCGCCGCGGCGCTCGGCGACCGCGGCGGCCACGTCCTGGGCAAGGCGATCGCCCGCCACGCCCGCGCGATGCGGATCGACGTCCCCCCCGCCGACGACTACGCGGCCGTCCCCGGCAAGGGGGCCCGAGGACGTATCGACGCGGAACAATATCATTTGGGTAGTCATCGCTTCATCGACGAGGAGGGCCTCTGCGCCCCCGAGTTCCACGCCGAGATCGCCCGCTCCGAGGACCACCCCGGCACCGAGGTCGCCGTCACCGGCGCTTCGGGCCCCCTGGGCTGGATCCGCCTGGCCGACCGCGCGCGCCCCGAGGCCGCCGGGGTGGTCGCCGAGCTGCACGGCCTGGGCCTCCGCACCGTGATGCTCACCGGCGACAACCCCCGCGCCGCCGCCGCGACGGCGTCGGAGTTGGGCGTCGGCGACCGCCGCGCCGAGCTGCTGCCGGCCGACAAGGCGCGGGCGATCGACGAGTACTCCGCCGCCCACGGCCCCACCGGCATGGTCGGCGACGGCGTCAACGACGCCCCCGCCCTGGCCGCCGCCCGGGTGAGCATCGCCCTCGGCGGCGTCTCCAGCGGCGCGGCCCTGGAGACGGCCGACGTCGTCCTGATGGCCGACGACCTCCGCGCCCTCCCCTGGCTGGTCCGCCACGGGCGGGCGACCCTCCGAATGATCCATCAAAACATCGCCCTGGCGGTGGGCGTCAAGGGCGTGGTCCTGCTCCTGGCCCTCTTCGGCATCGCCAACATGTGGATGGCGATCCTGGCCGACGTCGGCACCACCTTGATCGTCGTCGCCAACGCCCTGCGCCTCCTCCGCGCCCCCCATCCGACCGCCGCCGTTGCCTAGAGGCTCGACGCGCCGCGGCTTCGTTTGGGTTCGCTCGCGCGGCGGCGCTGAAACGATTCGACGTCGCAAGTCGTGTTTTAGCATGGTCTTACGGCCTTGAAGCCGCCCGCGAGATTGGCTTCGAACGTCAAAGTCGCATTGCGATTCCGCGCGGCCGTCGACTCCTCCGCGATCCCTTCCCCCGCCCATCGCCGCGGCCGTCCGAAATCGAACGACCGCCGAGCGCGCGAGTCCTTCGGGGCGCCCGGACTCCTCCTTTCGTTTCCCTCTCATCGATTGTCAAAGAACGACCGCCACCTCTCATGATCCGCGATCGTGGCCGCGGGATTTCAGGTTTTTCTGACCGTCACGGATTTTGGGGGCCTGAACGGGTCTTCCCCCCTCGCGGGGGAAGACAGACGCCGAAGGCGCCAGATGAGGGGGACGACGCGCCAGACGACCGTTGGGATTCGCGAAGGCCCGTCCGGGAAGCCCTGGACGTCGACGGCGTTTTGGCTCGCCCCCCCTCATCC
>CALCIB010000071.1 GCA_937907525.1 uncultured Planctomycetales bacterium
CCTTCTCCCTCAAGGGGAGAAGGCCGTTCGGCGACGGCTTGCGAAGGAGCGTCCGGCCGTCGGGAGAGGGGACGGAGTCGCGATCCAGGCTTACGCTCAATCCTCGCGTTCGATTTCGCGGATTATGGCGGCGATGTCGGCGTCGGTGATGATGGCCTGGCGGAGGCTGGGAACCTCGTCGACGTCGACGCGGCGGGGCTTCTTGACGCGGGCGGCGCTCTTGGCGGCGGGTCGCTTGGGGGGGGCGGGCTCGTCGGCGACGGCGTCGAAGACTTCCAGCCAGTAGGCGCGTTCGTCGTCGTCGAGGGCGGGGGCGGTTCGGACGGCCTCGGGGTCGGGGGCGTCGATCGCCGGGCGGCGCTGAAAGGCGAGGGTGGGGAGGCGGTCGAGGAACTCGTCGGCCTTGATCGCCCTGGCCTTGCGGCGGGTGGCGGACTGGCGGACCTCGCGGTCGTTGGAGACGACGGTGAGCGCCTTGGGGGTCGAGAATCGCGCCAGGATCCGCTCGATGCGGGCGTCGGCGGTGTCGTCGGAGAGGGCGAAGATCACGGTCATGCCGCGATAGGACGATTCGACGGGGAAGTCGCCCGGCGGCTTGTGGGCGTCGAAGACGATCGTGGTCTCGGCCGCCAGGTCCTTGAGGTTGGAGGCCAGGTGGTCCAAAAACCGCTTGCGGGCCCTGCGGAAGCGCTCGCGGGTCGTCCTGGAGTCCACGACCCCCGCGGCGTGCATCACGTTGTAGCCGTCGATGAGCCAGCGCATGAGCGCGTCCCGGAAGCCGTTCGGAAGACCCGTCCTAAACCAAGTTTAGAACGGGCGGCCCCGGTTTCAAGCGACGTCGTCGGCCCCTCCCAGCGCGTACCGGATCTCGCCGCCGACGATGACCGTGTGCGCCCGGCCGCGGACTCGCCAGCCGTCGTAGGGGGTGTTCTTGCTCTTGCTTCGGAGTCTGGCGGCCTCGACGGTCCAGGCGAGCGCGGGGTCGATGACGGTGACGTCGGCGTCGGCGCCGGGGCGGAGGGTTCCCTTGCGGGGGAGGTTCAGCAGGTTCGCGGCGTTGATCGTCAGCTTGCGGATCGCTTGCGGCCAGGTCAGGTGGCCGGGTTCGATCAGGTGGGTGACGGTGATCGGCAAGAGCGTCTCAAGACCGACGATCCCGAACGGCGCGTGGTCCAACTCGCGCATCTTCTTCTCGCGGGCGTGGGGGGCGTGGTCGGTGCAGAGGATCTCGATGGTGTCGTCCTTGAGGCCCTCGATCACCGCCGCAACGTCCTCGGCGGTTCGGAGCGGCGGGTTCATCTTGAAGTTGGAGTCGAAGGTCCGCAGGCGATCGTCGGTGAGGCTGAAGTGATGGGGGCAGGCTTCGGCGGTGACTCGAATCCCGCGCTTCTTGCCCTCGCGAACCAGTTCGACGGCCCTGGCGGTGGAGATGTGCTGGACGTGGAGCCGGCCGCCGGTGATCTCGGCGAGGCGGATGTCGCGGGCGACCATGATGTCCTCGGCGGCGGCGGGCATGCCGCCCAGGCCCAGGCGGGTGGATTCGAAGCCCTCGTTCATCACGCCGCCGTCGGTCAGTTCCATGACCTGGCAGTGCTGCATGATGACCAGGTTGAACATCTTCGAGTACTCAAGCGCCCGCCGCATCAGTCCGGCGTTGGAGACCGGCGCGCCGTCGTCGGTGAAGGCGACCGCGCCGCCGGCGACGAGTTGGCCGAGGGTGGCCATTTCCTTCCCCTCGCGGCCCTTGCTGACGCAGCCGACGGGATAGACGTTGGCCTGACGCGCCCGTTGCCCCTGAAGGACGACGAACTCGGCGGCGGCCTGGGTGTCGATGGGGGGGAGGGTGTTGGGCATGCAGGCGACCGTCGTGACGCCGCCGGCGAGCGCCGCGGCGGCACCGGTGGCGATGGTCTCGTCCTCCTCCTGGCCGGGCTCGCGGAGGTGGACGTGGACGTCGATGAGGCCGGGGGCGACGATCAGCCCGCGGGCGTCGACGACCGTGTCGGCCGGCTCGCCGCCGCCGTCGGGGGCGATCTTGCCGTCGCGGATCCAGACGTCGCCCGTCGCGTCGAGGTCGCGCGAGGGGTCGATGACTCGTCCGCCGGTGATCTGGATGGTGGGCAAGAGGGTGGTCCTTGAGGAAGAAGGGAGGCGGCGATCTTTTCTCGCCTTCTCCCCTTGAGGGAGAAGGTGGCCCGGAGGGCCGGATGAGGGGTCGACCGGCGTTGCTTCTCGGCAAAGGTCGTGGATTGGCGGAGGCATCGAATCCGAAGGCTTCCGGTCCCGCCCACCCCTCATCCGGCCGTTCCGGCCACCTTCTCCCTCAAGGGGAGAAGGCCAGAGGGCCGTCGTCCCGCCTCGGGCCGCCGCTCACTCCGCGTCGGGGTTCTTGCCGCTAAGGAAGTAGAGGACGGCCATGCGGACGGCCAGGCCGTTGTGGACCTGGTCGAGGATGGCGGAGTGGTCGCCGTCGGCCACCTCGGGGGTCAATTCGACGCCGCGGTTGATCGGGCCGGGGGCGAGGATCAAGAGGTCGTCCTTGGCCTTCCGCACGCGCTCTCTGGTCATCATGTAAAACTGCGAGTATTCGCCGACCGACGGGAACAAGCCCCGCTGCTGACGCTCGAACTGGATCCGAAGCACGTTGACGACGTCGCAGCGCGGCAGGATCTCGTCGAGGTGGTAGGCGACCTCGCAGCCGAGCCGTTCCATCGATCTGGGGACGAGCGTCGGCGGCCCGCAGAGGATCACCTTCGCGCCCAGCTTCAGGAGTCCCCAGATGTTGGAGCGGGCGACGCGGGAGTGGGCGATGTCGCCCAGAAGCGCGACGGTGAGGCCCTCGAAGCTCCCCTTGGCGCGTCGGATGGTCATCAGGTCGAGCAGGCCCTGGGTGGGGTGCTCGTGGGCGCCGTCGCCGGCGTTGATGATCGACGACTGGACGTGCTGGGAAAGCAGGTGGGGCGCGCCGGGGGTCGGGTGGCGGACGACCATGACGTCGCAGCCCATCGCCTCGATGTTCTTGGCGGTGTCGATGAACGTCTCCCCCTTGGAGATGCTGGAGACGTTGGCCGAGAAGTCCTGGACGTCGGCCGAGAGCCGCTTGGCCGCCAGGCTGAAGCTGGTCCGGGTCCGGGTCGAGTTCTCGAAGAACAGGTTGAAGACGATCCGCCCCTGAAGCGCGGGCACCTTCTTGCGACTGCGGTTGGAAACCTCGGAGAACGCCTCGGCGGTGTCGAGGATCGCCGTGATCTCCTCGCGCGAGAGTTCCTCCAGGCCCAGCAGGTGCTTGCGGGTCCAGGCGAAGGGGGCCGGGTCGGACGGCTCGGCGGTCACGAAAGGCTCCTTCCCGGACCAGGAGGCGCGAGTTCCGCCGGCATCCGGACGATCTCGTCGGCGGCGTCGAACGGTCGGAGACGGACCTGGACGCGGTCGCGGCGGTCGGCCTCGACGACGAGGCCGACGACGTCCGGCCGGATGGGGAGTTCGCGACCGCCGCGATCGACCAGGACGGCCAAACGGATCCGCGAGGGCCGGCCCAGGTCGCAGACGGCGTTGATGGCGGCGCGGGTGGTCCGGCCGGTGTAGAGCACGTCGTCGACGATCACGAGGTCGGCGCCGTCGACGTCGAAGGGGATCTCGGTCCCCCGCAGGACCGGCCAGCGGCGGGCCTGCTCCAGGTCGTCGCGATAAAGCGTGATGTCCACCGCGCCGACCGCCACGGCCTGGAAGCCGAGTTTCGCGGCCTCGGCCGCCAGTCGTTCCGCCAGCGGCACGCCGCGCGCCCGCACGCCGATCAAGCGCACGGGCGGGTCGCCCGCCGCGCCGGTCCAGATCCGCCGGGCCATCTCGGCGACGAGGCCGGCGATCCTCCCCTCGTCGCTCAACAGCACTTCTCGCGACGCCATCAAAGCCCTCCTCCGTTCCGCCGAAGTCTAGCAGACGGAACGAACCGGGGGCAAGCGGCGGCGAGAGCGAAGGACGTCGGAGATAAGGGACGAGTCCGGCCGGGTGGAGTTTGAGTTTGAGATGGCCGTCCCCGCGCCGGCCGACGTCCGATTGACGCGGCCGACCGCCGACCACTATCCTGGGGTCGCCGCGGAGCGCGTCCGCGCGCCGCCTCGGCATTCAAGGAAACTCCGATGAACATACCGGCCGGCTTCCTGGGCACTCGCGGCGACCTGCTGATGGATCTGGTCGTCGTCGCGATCGTGCTGACCCCCTTCCTGTTCCTGTGGGCGGTGCGGCTCGCGCGGCGGGGCGAGTACCGTCGCCATCGCAACCTCCAGACGGCGCTGCTGACGCTGCTGCTCGCCGCGGTCGTCGTGTTCGAGACGGACATCCGCCTGAAAGGCGGGACGCGGGCGTTCCTGGCCGACAGTCCCTACCTGGGCGGGTCGCTGCTCGCCTGGCTGTTGAGGTCGCACGTCCTCGTGGCCATGCTCAGCTTCGGCCTCTGGACGCTCGTGGTCGTCCAGGCCTGGCGGGCGCGCATGGACCTGAACCCGGGCCTCTTCGTGGCGACCCATCGACGACGCGGTTATTGCGTCTTCGCCGGCACGATCTTCACCGCCGTATCGGGCGTCTGGCTCTACTGGTTGGGCTTCGTCGCGTGAGGCCGGCCCTGGAAGGGCCTCGCCGCGCGCCCTCGCGGTCCTCCATCGCGCCTCCTCGACCTCGACGATCAGGCGGTTTGACGTCCCCGCTCGCCAACGCGCCGCGAGGGACGAACGGGATGATCCCGTCCGTCGCCACCGTGACCCCACGCAGCCTCTTATGCGCCAACCCGATCCCTTCAGTCCGCGCGCGTCGAGCGTCGCGTCCACGGAACGGACCCCCCGACCGGGATCATCAAATTCGCGGAAAAACCTGAAACCGCCGCGCGACTTCCGCGGATCATCCCGAAGACGGAGGAGAACGCCTCCGCCCGACTCTTTGGCAACTCGGAAGAAGCAGGCGAGCGACCGCCGGCCGCTCAAAGATCGCGGTACGAGTCCAGCGCGACGCCTTGGGTCAGAAAGTCGGCGTAACGAAGAAGGAATTCGTCGAACGTCGCGCACAGCGGCCGGACGCTCCCGCGGGCCAGGACGCCCCAGGCGACGCCCCGTTCGCCGATCAAAAGCAGATCGCCGTTGAGGGCGACGAAGACGACGACCGCCTCGGCCCAGGATTCGTCCTCTTCGTCGAGATTCCAACCGTAATCCCCGAAGGTCTCCCAGTCCGACGGCCGGACGAACTCGCCGGCGCAACCGGGGGTCGAGTCGCGAAGGCCGGGGAAGAGTCGGTGGAACGACGGCGACGGGAGGGCCGAGGGCGGCGGCGGGACGTAATCCGGCGGCGAGCCCACGGCGTCCAGTTCGTAATCGGCGATCGGACGTCCGATGTAGACCGTCGATCCGTTGGGGCCCTCCAACTTCAGAAAACCCTCGCCGTCATGGATGACGAGGCTGGTCGGCTCGTACCCGAGCAACCGATCGCGAAGCGCGGCGACGCCGGACGGCCAAACGTCGCCCGACCATTCCGCCTTCAGCCGCTCTCGCGCCGCCGACGGGTCCAGCCGGGCGAACTTCCGAAGCCAGGGGACGTCGATCGACTCGCGCGGGTCGACCGGCAAGCGGTGTTCGACGGTCCCGTCGTCCCAGTAGGCGGGCGGATTCGGTTCCGCGTCCGGGTTCATCGTCGTCGTTCCTCGCGGTCGTCATGGATTCCCGATTATCGCGGATTCCGTGGCGGCGTGAACCGTCTTCCCCCCTCGCGGAGGAAGCCGGACCGCGCAGCGGCCGGATGAGGGGGATGACGCGCGAATAACCGTCGCGATTCGCGATGGCCCGTCCGGCAAATCCCGAACGTCAACGGTTTTCTGGCGCGCCTCCCCCTCATCCGGCCCTTCGGGCCACCTTCCCCCGCGAGGGGGGAAGGCCGTTATTCCGACGTCTTCCCCCCTCGCGGGGGAAGACAGACCGCGAAGCGGTCAGATGAGGGGGACGACACGCAAGAACGCCTTCGGGATTCGAGGAAGCCCCTCCGGGACACCCTGGACGTCGATGGCGGATTGACTCGCCCCCCCTCATCCGGCCCTTCGGGCCATCTTCCCCCGCGAGGGGGGAAGGCCGTTGCAAGTATCCCCGAAAACCGCGGCGGCCGAAGTTTTTGATAATTGACATCGACGACCAAAGCCAAACTTGGCAAATCGCATGGCCTTTCCTTACAAAGACTTGCGTCAATCGAGCCATCTCGGCGGGGCGACGAACGAACCGAATCGAGGCGGCCGGTCAATCCTTGCGGTAGAGGTCGTCGATGTTGAAGTCGGGGGGGATCTGGTTGACCTGGATGGAGTGGGAGCCCCCCTGGACGTAGCCGCGGGCCTCGTCGACGATCCGGCGCTGGATCGACTCGGGATCGTCGGGGTCGTTCTCGAACTCGTCGGCGGCGGGGGGATACGAAATCGAGACGATCGGGGGGGGCGGCGGGGCCGACGGCAGGGCGGGGGGTTTGGGGACGGGGGCGTTGGGGCGCTGGGCTT
Organism: uncultured Planctomycetales bacterium; assembly: GCA_937907525.1. Lineage (GTDB taxonomy): Bacteria > Planctomycetota > Planctomycetia > Isosphaerales > Isosphaeraceae > Paludisphaera. The sequence continues at coordinate 6,521 of CALCIB010000071.1, forward strand.
CCAGCAGGTGGCCGCCGTCGAACCGCTCGCCGATGTAGTGGCGGCGGACCTCCGGGTTGTTGAGGATCTCCTCGCGGTTCCCGTAGGCGAACACCCGGCCCTCGCGGATGACGTAGCAGCGGTCGGTGACCTCCAACGTCTCGCGAAACTGGTGGTCGGTCAGCAGGATCCCGATGTTGTAGATCCCCACCAGGTCGCGAATCTGCTCCTGGATCTCGCCGACCGTCTTGGGGTCGATGCCCGCGAACGGCTCGTCGAGCATGATCAGCTTGGGGTTGGTGATCAGGGCCCGCGCGATCTCGGTGCGGCGACGCTCGCCGCCGGAGACCATGTGGGCCTTGGTCTTGAGGATCTTCCGGAGGCCGAAGCGGTCGACCAGCTCGTTGAAGCGGTCGCGGCGCTGCTTGCGACTCAACTCGCGGCGGGTCTCCAGGATGGCCATCAGGTTTTTCTCGACCGTCAACTGGCGGAAGACGCTGGAGTCCTGGGCCAGATACCCCATCCCCGCGCGGGCGCGGAGGTACATGGGCAGCCTGGAGACGTCGCGGCCGTCGAAGGTCACGGAGCCGCCGTCAGCGTCGATCAGGCCGATCGTCATCCGGAAGCTGGTGGTCTTGCCGGCCCCGTTGGGGCCCAGCAGGCCGACGACCTCGCCTTGATCGACGTCGAACTCGACCCCGTTGACGACCTGGCGCCGGCCATACCATTTCTCCAGGCCGCGGACTTCCAGCAGGGCCATCGCTCGATCCTCCGTGATCGGGTCGGGTTACGTCCTTCGGGACCGATCCTCGCCTCGACTCGTTCCACGGTCAGCGAATCCAGCGCATCCGTTCGACGTAGGGGCGGAACGGGACGCGAAGGTCGTGGTTGACGCGGATCGCCGGGCCGAACGGGACGCCGTGCGGCCAGTAGACGAAGAACGCCTTGCCGGTGATGAGGCTGCGGGGGACTTCCCAGCTCTTGCGGTCGAGGAAGTCCCAGGAGCGATCCGACGAGTCCCACCCCCGGCTGTCCTTGCTCCGGGGGCTGTTGTCCCCCATCATCATGAATCGGTCCTCGCCCAGCTCGTACTCCTCGTCCCGCGCCAGGGCGATGTTCTTGAACAGCGCCGGGTCGGCGAGGAAGTCGAAGAGTTCCGAGGGTCGGCGGGGCTCCACGCCGCCCCAGACCGGGCCGTAGTCGGTGTATCCCGGCGTCTGGGTATAGTAGATATCCCGCGTCAGGACAAGATCGCTCGCCGAGACGACGGCCCCTTTCGCGGCGATCGCGGCCGGGGAAAGGTCGGCGGCGGTGGGGACGGGGGCCGCGTCGCCGCGGTCGTACTCGGCGCCCTCGCCCCCCACCTGGCGACCGTCGACCAGCAGGGTCAGGCGGTCATCGACGTTGGCGAACTCCAGCCGACGCGATCCGCGGCCCCGGACGGGGGTGTCGAACTCGGCCAGGGTCTCCTCGCCGCGGACGAGCCGGGCCTTGCCGGTGGCGACGTCGATCGTCGCGAAGTGGCGGACGCCCCCCTTGACCAGTTCCAACCGGACCTCGCCCGCGTCGGACTGGACGTCCAGGTCGGCCGCGAGGGTCAGGTCGCCGACCCAGTGGGGTTGGAGCCAGGCGTTCTGGTTGCCGTAGCGCGAGTGAAGCAGGTCGGAGCTTTCGGCGTGGAGGTTGGTGTTGTACGAGTAGAAGTCGGTGACGAGGGTCGGCCGGGGACCGCGGGCGGGGGTCCGGTCGTCCAGCAGCGACTCCCACTGCTCGGGCTCGGGGACCAGGTGGCGGTAGCGAAGGTCGGCCCAGTCGGCGGCCGCGGCGTCCAGGACGTAGCGGCTCGCGCCGGGCTCGGCGAGCTTCCAGCCGGCGTCGGACGTCCAGCGCCGCCACTCGGCGCGGTCGCGGAGGGCGCGGGGCTGGTGGGAGTCGTCGTACACGGCGATTTGCATGCCGCGCTGGTGCTCGATGGGCTTGCGCTGGAGGTGGAACTCGTCGCCGCCGGGGGGTTTGACGAAGAGGTCGCCGTGGTCGATGCGGATCGTCTCGCCGGGGAGGCCGACCAGCCGTTTGATGTAGCTGACCTCGGGTTCCTCGGGGTATCGGAAGACGACGACGTCGAACCGTTCCGGCGGCGAGGAGCCCGGCAGGTCGGGAAGGTCGTAGGGGAACATGGAGACCAGGATCCGGTCCCCCTTGAAGCTGGGCTCGTCGTTGAGGTTCCGCGCCTGGTGGCGGCAGTTGACGCAGACGCCGGAATAGATCGGCCGCAAGGGGGGCGGACCCTCGACCTCCTCGGAGGCGTTGACGGTGTAGACGAACCCGCACTGGGGGCAGGCGACCTCCTTGTGCCGGCCCATCAGGGTGGGGGCCATCGAGCCGGTGGGGATCACGAACGCCTGGGCCTCGAAGCCGCGGACCAGCAGGGCCGCGACCCCCGCGACCACCAGGGCCTCGACCAGTTCGCGCGCGCCATCGGCCTTCTTGGGCTTCGCGTCGGTTCGACTGGCGCGGGGGGCGGCGGCGGTCTTTGGGGCGTCGGCGGCGGCTCGTCCCATGGTTTCGAGTCTCTCCAAACCGAGAAGGCGGGCGGGTCGATCAATGAATGTAGCGAATCCGCCGCGGATCGGGAATCCAGTAGAGCGAGCGGCCGAAGACCTGAAGCGCGACGGCGCGGCCGGGCAGGTGGACCAAAAACGGCTTGCCGAGGAACAGTTCCCGGCGGACCACCGGGCCCTGGGGCCAGAACCGGGAGTCGTTGGAGACGGGGCTGTTGTCCCCCAGCACGAAATACTCCCCCTCCCCCAGCGGGACCGGCTCCAGCACGCCGCTGGGATGTCGGTAGGCCGCGCCCGGGCCGCCGGTGTAGTAGACGTCCCGGTAGATCCGGAAATCCGGAACCTCCAGCGCGCCGCCGCGGACGCCCAGGGCGATCGGCGACTCGTCGTTCCAGCGGGGGTCGGTCGGGTCGTCGTAGTCGTAGGGCTCGAACAGGGGAGAGCCGTCGACCAGGACCATGAGCCGGGCGTCGAAGACCGACGCCTCGATCACGTGGACCTCCCCCGGATCCCCCAGGGCCAGCGGGTTGCTCAGCGCGAAGACCTTGCGGGCGACGCCGTCGCGGACGACCTCGACGGGTTCCTCGGCGCGGGTGGGGACGCGGACGAGGAAGCGGTCGCCTCCCGAGCGCAGGCTCAGGGCCAGCGAGCGGACGTCGGGGTCGAGCTTGACGCGGGCCTCCAGGGCGACGTCGCGCACGGCGTTGTCGGATCGGCCGTCGCCGCCGTTATAGCCGTAGTAGTCGCGGATCGGCGCGTAGCGCTCCAGGCCGGGGTCCCAGTGACGGTAGACGAGCCAGTCGTCGGCGTCGGCGTCGATCGCGGCGGGGCCCGCCGGCTCGCGCCGGAACCCCTCGGACGTTCGAGACCATCCCGAGGGCGCGTCGCTCCACGAGTCCCCCCGGCGGAACGTCCATCGCGGGTAGCGGTCGGAGTCGGCCGGGGCGTAGCGGGCGTCGTGGACCAGGATCCGCATCGCCCGGACGTCGTCCGGGTCCTTCCTCGCCACCGCGCCGTCGACCCGGACGTCCCCGCCGATCACCTGGATCGACTCGCCCGGCAGGCCGACGACCCGCTTGACGTAGGCCTGCGACGGGTCTCCCGGAAAGTGGAAGACGGCGACCTCCCAGCGCCTGGGGGCGCGGAAGTCGAAGAGGAACTTCTGGACCAGCACCCGGTCGCCGTTGCCGAGGGTGGCGGGGGCGGAGTCCAGGTCGTCGCGGCCGCAGTTGGGACAGACCGGCCGCGCGGGGGGGGCCTCCTCGTCGACGCCGACGTCGAAGAGGAACTTGCAGTTGGGGCAGGTCACCTCGACGTGGTGGCCCAGAAGGGTCGGGGCCATCGACCCGGTCGGCACGACGTAGGCTTCCGCCGAGAAGGTCCGGAACAAGAGGACGCCGATGCACAACGCGATCAGCAACTCGACGGTCTGGCGCGCGACCCCGGGGGTCGGGGCCTCGACGTCGTCGAGCGGTTCGAGTTCCAGGAAGTCGGGGTCGGCTCGCATCGGTCTGGTCGTCCGCCGTCGGGGCCGGCCCCCGGTCTCGACGCCGGGGGGCCGAGGGAATCGTGGAGGACGCGCGCCGGCTCAATCCTCGCCGTCGTCCAGGACCGAGAGGAAGGCCTCCTGCGAGATCTCCACGTTCCCAACCTGCTTCATACGCTTCTTCCCCTCCTTTTGCTTCTCCAGGAGCTTCCGCTTTCTGGAGACGTCGCCGCCGTAGCACTTGGCGGTGACGTTCTTGCGGAGGGCCGAGATCGTCTCCCGGGCGATGATCCGGCCGCCGATCGCCGCCTGAATGGCCACCTCGAACTGGTGCCGGTCGATCTCCCCCCGGAGCTTCTTGACCAGCTTCCGGCCGCGGCGGTCGGCGTGGGCGCGGTGGACCACGATCGAAAGCGCGTCCACCTTCGTCCCCGCCACCAGGATGTCGAGCCGGCACAGGTCGTCGGCCCGGAAGCCGATCAACTCGTAGTCCATCGTCCCGTAGCCGCGGGTGGCGCTTTTGAGCTTGTCGTACAGGTCGTAGATCATCTCGGCCATCGGCAACTCGTAAGTCAGGATGGCGCGCGAGGACGAGAGGTACTCGGTCTTCAGGTAGCTCCCGCGGCGGTCCTCGCAAAGCTGCATGATCGCGCCGATGTTCTCGGTCGGCAGGATGAAGTTGATCTTGGCGATCGGCTCGCGGAACTCCTCGACGTCGCCCGGATCGGGGATCCGGGTGGGGTTGGAGACGTGGAGCGTCTCCCCCTTCTTGGTGAGGATCTCGTAGGTGACGTTGGGGGCGGTCTGCACCAGCGACAGCTTGCTCTCGCGCTCCAGCCTTTGCTGGACGATCTCCATGTGGAGCATGCCCAGGAAGCCGCAACGGAAGCCGAAGCCCAGGGCGTCGGACGTCTCCGGCTCGAAGGTGAAGCTGGAGTCGTTGAGCGCCAGCTTCTGAAGCGCCGTGCGAAGGTCGTCGAACTGGTTGTGCGAGGCCGGGAAGAGCCCGCAGAAGACGACCTGCGCCGGCTCCTCGTAGCCGTGCAAGGGCTCCTCGGCGGGGCCGGGGACCCGGGTTATGGTGTCGCCGACGCGGACGTCGGAGAGCTTCTTGATGTTGGCCACGACGTAGCCGACCTGCCCCACCCCCAGCTCGTCGCAGGCGACCTCGCGGGGGCGGAAGCGGCCCAGGCCGATCACCTCGTGGTCGGAGCCGCCGGCCATGAGTCGGATCTTTTGACCGACCTTCAAGACCCCGTCGACCACCCGGACGTAGACCACGACGCCCTGGTAGTCGTCGAACTTGGAGTCGAAGATCAGGGCCCGCAGCGGCTTCCCGGGATCGCCCGACGGCGGCGGCACCCGCTCGACGATGGCGCGGAGCAGGTCGGGGACGCCCGCGCCGGTCTTGCCGCTGACGGCCAGGACCTCGGCGGGGTCGATCCCCAGCGTGACCAGGATCTCCTCCTTGACCTCCTCCGGCCGCGACGCCTGCATGTCGATCTTGTTGAGGGCCGGCACGATCGCCAGGTCGCCGGCGACCGCCAGGTAGGCGTTGGCGACGGTCTGGGCCTGCACCCCCTGGGTGGAGTCGACCAACAGGATCGCGCCCTCGCACGCCGCCAGGCTGCGCGAGACCTCGTAGTGGAAGTCGACGTGGCCCGGCGTGTCGATCAGGTTCAGCTCGTAGGACCGGCCGTCCAGGACGTAGTCGATGGCCACCGCGCGGGCCTTGATGGTGATCCCCCGCTCGCGCTCCAGGTCCATGTCGTCCAGGAGTTGCTCGCGGAACTCGCGCTGGGTGATCGCGCCGGATTGCAGCAGGATCTGGTCGGCCAGGGTGCTCTTGCCGTGGTCGATGTGGGCGACGATCGAGAAGTTGCGGACGTACTTGGGATCGAAGGCCATAAATCAGGTCCGATGACGTGGATCGGGCTGCCGAAGCGCGACGCGCGTCGGTCCTCGTCCAGACGGGGCGGTTGGGACGGCGGCGGACGGCCCCCGCCGCGGCGCGGCGGCGGGCGGGTCCGATCCTCGGTCGGCGACGGTTCCGGTAGTGGGCCTTCCGTCGGGTGATTATAGTGGATGGAAGCCGTCCGGAGAAGTCGGCTTGTCACGGACCCGCCTCCCCGACCCAGGGATGATTGCAGGCACGGCCATGAAATGCGTCTCGGCCCTTTCCACGGCCCGGAGCGCCAGCACGGCGTTCCACCAGATCCTCGAACGCCTCGACGCCGACCCCGGCGCCGCCGAGGACGCCCCGCCGGCCGACCTCACCCTGATCTTCAGCTCCAGGCACCACGCGGCGGTCCTGGGCAAGCTGTCGCAGGCGTTCCTCGAATCGGGAAGGACCCGGCACGTCCTGGGCTGCACCGGCGAATCCATCGTCGGCGACGACCAGGAGATCGAGCGCAAGCCGGCCCTGGTCGTCTGGTCGCTGTACGAACCGGCGGTCGAGATCCAGCCGGTTCGGTTCGACCCCGGCGGCGGCTCGCTGCGGCGGTCGCTGGAGTCCCTCGGCAAGCCGGACGAGTCGGTCCTGTTCCTCCTGGCCGATCCGTTCACCTTCGCCGTCCGCGACCTGCTCAAGCTGGCGGACGAGGAGCGCCGCGGCCTCCGGATCGTCGGCGGCATGGCCAGCGCCGGGACCGAGCCGGGATCGAACCGCTTGCTCCTCGACGGCGAGGCGTTCACCGACGGCGCGGTCGCCCTGCGGCTCTCCGGGCCGATCTCGATCCGAACCGTCGTCAGCCAGGGTTGCCGGCCGGTCGGCCGGACGATGCTGGTCACGAAGGCCGAGCAGAACGTCATCCGCGAACTGGGCCGCCGTCCCGCCCTTGAGATGCTCCGCGAGATCCTGGGCGAGCTACCCGAGGAGGACGTCGAGAAGGTGCAGCAGGGCCTGCACCTGGGGAGGGTCATCAACGAGTACCAGGAGTCGTTCCACCGCGGCGACTTCCTGGTCCACAACGTCATCGGCGCCGACGAGGCGGGCGCGATCCAGATCAGCGACTTGATCCGGGTCGGCCAGACCGTCCAGTTCCACGTCCGCGACGCCCAGACCGCCGACGAGGACCTTCGCGAAGCCCTGACCCGCCGCCCCGGGGACGAGGAAGGGGCGACGATCCCCGCCGGCGCCCTGCTCTTCACCTGCAACGGCCGCGGCGCCCGGATGTTCCCGACCCCCAACCACGACGCCGCCGTGATCCGCGAACTGCTGGGCCCGATCCCGGTGGCCGGCTTCTTCGCGATGGGCGAACTGGGCCCGATCGGCGGCCAGAACTTCATCCACGGCTACACCGCCAGCGTCGCCGTCTTCGAGCAGCCGGTGGCGTGAGACGGATCGCGGACGCCCTCATCGGCCGGCGCGCCGTGGAGGCGGCTCGCTCCGTGCCTTGCCGCTCCCGTGGGATTCTGCCATGATCGACCGTCCGATCGGAACGGCGCGTCAACCGACGCCGGCCGGCGCGCCCTTCGTGTCCGAGTCATAAGGAGAACGTTGCATGGCGAGCCCGAAAGTCGAGGCCCCGGCGGGTGGCGAGAAGATCACGATCCAGGGCGGCAAGCTGAACGTCCCCGACCGCCCGATCATTCCGTTCATCGAGGGCGACGGCACCGGCCCCGACATCTGGCGCGCCAGCGTCCGCGTCCTCGACGCGGCCGTCGCCAAGGCCTACGGCGGCAAGCGGAAGATCGAGTGGGTCGAGGTCTACGCCGGCGGCAAGAGCCATTCGCTGTTCAACGAGTGGCTTCCCGACGCCACCGTCGACGCCTTCCGCGAGTACCTCGTCGGCATCAAGGGCCCGCTGACCACCCCCATCGGCGGCGGCATCCGCTCGCTGAACGTCGCGCTCAGGCAGTTGCTCGACCTCTACGTCTGCCTCCGCCCGGTGCGCTGGTTCAAGGGCGTCCCCTCGCCCGTGCGGCACCCCGAGAAGGTCGACATGGTGATCTTCCGGGAGAACACCGAGGACGTCTACTCCGGCGTCGAGTTCGAGGCCGGCTCCGCCGACGCCAAGAAGCTCCTGGACTTCATCAAGGCCGAGTTCCCCGACGCCTACAAGAAGATCCGATTCCCGGAGACGTCCGGCGTCGGCATCAAGCCCGTCTCCCGCGAGGGAAGCGAGCGCTTGATCCGATCGGCGATCGAGTACGCGATCGCCAACGGCCGTAAGAGCGTGACGTTCGTCCACAAGGGGAACATCATGAAGTTCACCGAGGGCGCGTTCCGCAACTACGGCTACGCCCTCGCCGAGCGCGAGTTCGCCGACAAGGTCTACACCTGGGGCCAGTGGGAGCGGACCAAGGCCGCCAAGGGCGAGGACGCCGCCAACGCCGAGCAAAAGGCCGCGCTCGGCTACGGCAAGATCCTGGTCAAGGACGCCATCGCCGACATCGTCTTGCAGCAGGTCCTCACCCGGCCGACCGACTTCGACGTCATCGCCACGATGAACCTCAACGGCGACTACCTCTCCGACGCCCTGGCGGCGCAGGTGGGTGGGATCGGCATCGCGCCCGGCGGCAACGTCAACTACGCGACGGGCCACGCCATCTTCGAGGCCACCCACGGCACCGCCCCCAAGTACGCCGATTTGGACCAGGTCAACCCCGGCTCGGTCATCCTCTCCGGCGAGATGATGCTCCGCTACCTCGGCTGGACCGAGGCCGCCGACCTCGTCGTCAAGGGGATGGACGGCGCCATCGGCAAGAAGACCGTCACCTACGACTTCGCCCGCCTCATGGAAGGCGCCCAGAAGGTCAAGTGCGGCGAGTTCGGCACCGCCGTCATCGACAGCATGTGAGTTGATGACGAAGCGGGCTGGAACGGAATCGCCTTCTCCCCTTGAGGGAGAAGGTGGCCCGAAGGGCCGGATGAGGGGTCGACCGGCGCCGCGTTTCGGACGAAGCCGCCTGGACCGCGAATACCTCGCAATCCCCGAGCTTCCGGTAGCGCGACCCCTCATCCGGCCTTCGGCCACCTTCTCCCTCAAGGGGAGAAGGGATTCTCGTCGTCACTTATTTGGATTGCCGATTCCGTCGAAGTTCTCGAACGCCGCGTAGCGGTCCTTCGCCACCCAGAGCCCCAGGTCGCCACCAGCCGCCACCAGCTTCGACGGCAAGTATCCCTCCATCAAGAAGTCCCGAAGCGCCGGGAAGGGCGGGTAGCCGACGAAGATCAACGGCGGTCGCTTCGTCCGCAGGTCGTCCATGATCTCGGCGACCCGCGGGGAGATGAGCGGGTGGGGCCTATCGGCGTAATCGCGCAAGAGGTTGTCGACGAAGAGATGCCGGCTGGCGTGGTCGAGCTCGCCGTAGAAGAACAGCGGGCTCTGCCAGCCCCAGACGAAGAGCCTCGGATCGTCGAAGACGCCGCGGCGACGGTCCAACTCCCTCCCCAGATCGCGCAGGACGACCCACTGGCCGCCCCCCTTGTAGCGAACCGTCAACTCCCGGGGCGGACACAAAAGATAGTCACGGACCTGAAGCCCGACCGTCCCGAGCGTCGCCGCGACGACCACGAGCAGCCCGCCGAGGTCCGCGACGCGGAACCTGGTCCGCAACCCCGTCAGGCAGTCCCCGGCCGTGACCCCCAGCGCGAGCGCCGCGCCGGGCGCCGCCAGCAAATAGTAATGCGGCCAGTACATGCCCGGCAGGGCGACTTCCGCCAGACTGGTGACGATCCAGCCCGCGGCCAGGCGTCGCGCGGGCGTGGTCGTCGGCGCGAACGCCAGATGGGCCAGGCAAGGGGCGAGCGCCAGCCACGCCGGCCAGCTTCCGCCGGCCCACCAGACGAGGTAGTTCGTGTCGCCGAACGGCCAGGGCAACATCCCCTTAGGGTCGGCGTTGCCGGTCAGCCAGCGCATCCATCCCGGCGGCGCGCCCGGCTCCGGCGCGACGTCCGTCGCCATCGCGCGACCGAATTGAATGACGTCCACATAAGCGTCCCACCCCGCCCCTCGCAGCCACAAGACCAACACCGCCGCCAGAAGCGCGGCCGCGAACCCCAGACCCAGCGCGACCGCCGCCCTCAGTCCCTCCCGCGACCGCCTCGCCAACAGCGCCACGCCGTACACCGCCAGTGGGACGACGGCCACCTGCTTCACCAGCGTCGCCGCGGCGACCATCGCGCCCGCCGCCAGGAACGGCCACGTCTTGCCGCGGTCCCAGCCGAACACCATCAGCGCCAGCGAGGCGATCGAGAACGTGTTCATGAAGTGTTCCATGTTCGATCCGTTGCCGAACAGGAAGGGGTCCGTCGTCAGGACCGCGGCCAGGAACGCCGCAAGCCCACCCGCGAACGCCCCGGCGAACCGAACGCCGAGCCACCAGACGCAGACGATCGTCGCCAGGACGAAGGGGATCGGAAGGAGCCGGATCGCCGTTTCGGTGTAGCCGAACGACGCGACCCCCGCGGCGTAGATCCAGTAACCCAACGGCGGCTTGTTCTCGGTCAGGTCGCGATAGAGGACGTCGCCCGCGAGGATCCGACGCCCCATGTGCGCGTAGATCGCCTCGTCACAGTCCAACGGCTCCGACGGTCCCGAGACGACCGGCCACAATCGAACCCCGACCGTCGGCCCGAACGTGTGCGCGCGATACCAGACGGTACACGCCAGCACGCCGAGCAATATCCAGATCGACTTGCGCATCGCGGGGCGTCCCCTAGCGGAGCCGGTACAGTCGGACGGGGTAGAGTCGGACGTCCGGAGGCGAGCGGTACAGCTCGCGCGCCTGCGTAAGCCCCAGCGACGTCCGGACGCCCTCCAGGTACGGCCCCCAGACCTCGGCGTCGATATGCTCGGGCGGCTCGAACGAGCCCCAGAGGACGTGCGTGACGCCGTACTGGCGGATGACCTCGTCGATCCTCGCGGCGCTATAATTTCGGGGCATGAGGATCGTCGTCCGGCCGGACGTGAATCGCGTCTCCCACGGGAACCACGTCATGACGCGGGCGTCGGGAGGGACGGCGTCGGGGTGTTCGCGAATCCATTCCCCCGCCGCGCGCAGGCCCGGCCAGTGGAGTTGGAACGGCTTCGTGAACCACGATGCGTCGTAGGCCCACGTCGGATCGGCCCAGACGAGCGCGACGTAGCACGAGGCCAGCCAGCCGAACGCGCGACGGTCGATGCTCAGCCGGTCCAGCCACGCCAGCACGCCGGCCGCCGCCGTCGGCGTCATCACCAGGAACGCCGGCAGGTAGTAGCGGCCGAGCTGCTGGACCTGCGTCACGTCGGCGACGCTCTTGATCGTCCCGGCGACGAACGCCGCGAAGGTCACGGCCGAGAGCCAGTCCACGTCGCGCCCCGGTGCCCCCCTCCCCCGTCGCAGCCTGTAAAAGTAGCCCGCGACGAACGGCAAGCCGACGATCATCGTCGAATAAACGATTATGATCCCCAGCATCTTGACCTTCACCCGCAGGATCTCGGGCGCGTTCTCCCTCGTGTAGAACTGGCCGGGGGTCGTGTTCCCCTTCTCGTAGTGGTGGACGGTCCACGAGAAGTTGTACTCGAAGAGATTCGTATATGCGTAGAACGGCCGGCCGTACTCTTGATAGGTCGCGTAGCCCCAGGGGGCGATCACGACGACGAGCGCGACGAGCCAGACCGCGATCAACCACAAGCGCCTTCTCAGAAGGATCAGCGAGACGAGCCCCGCCGCCCCCTCTAGCGCCAAGCCGGTGTTCCGCGCCAGGATCGCCAGCCCGCCGCAGACGCCGGCGGCGACCGCCCAGGCGGCGGCGGTCCTCGCCCTCTCGGCGTTCCAGACCTCGACGATCGTCCAGACGGCGAGGATCGCCGTCAGCGCCACCAGGCTTTCGCGGAGGACGAACGCCGCGTAGATCGCGTGGACGGGCAGCACGGCCAGAATGGCGATCGACAGCAGCGCGACCCGCGGGCCGAACCGCCGCCGCGCCAGCCCGAAGAGCGCCGGGAAGGCCAAGAGGTTGATGACGAAGCTCGTCAACTTGGCGACGGCGATCGTCGCGTCCAGGTCCGCGCCGGGCGCGACGCCGGCCAGGCGGTAAGCGCCGGCGCGGACGTAGGCGTCAAGCGGCGTGGCCCAGTCGTCGAGCACGCCGCGGCCCTCGCGGATTCGCGGGTAGTCGTTGAAGAAGCTCTCGACGTAGTGCTTCACCGCCCCCTCGCCGCGGGAGACCGACGTCGCCACCTCCAGGTAATGGCTGCTGTCGCCGGGGACCAGCGGGACGTTCCCGCCGCAGATCCAGGCGGTCGCCCGGATCGCGTAGCCGACCCAGACGATCGCGAGCGCGAGCCGGACCTCGCGGTTCAACCACCGCGAGGCGACCAACCCCAACCCCGCCGTCGTCGCGGCGATCCCCAGATGCCAGCGCGCGAGCATAAGCTGCGACGGCCGCCGGATCGCGGCGAGCATCGGGACTTCGTAGAACTGGTGGGCCAGGAAGTCGAACGCCGGATCGATCCAGCCGAACGCCCGATCGGCGAGCGCTCCGGCGACGGCCAGGGCGAGCAGGCCGACGCCCGGGGCGACGCGACGCCGCGACGAGGAGTCGTCCATCAGCGGCCGGCCGCTTTGAGCATGGCCTCGCGACGGGCCTTGAACTCGCTGCCCGGCTTCCACTCCGGCCACGTCTCGCCGTCGGCCACGCGGACGCCCACCTCAAGCAGCAACCGCGCGTCCTCGACGGCGCCGGAAAGGTCCCAGTCGGGCTTCACCTCGTCGCTGGGCTTGTGGTAGTCGTTCTTGATGTATTCCTCCTGCTTCTTCCGGCCGTACTCGGGATCCTTGCCGACGTACTCGCGGCCCCCCTCCGGATCGAGCGCCGGGACTCCCCGCTTGGCGAACTCGAAGTGGTCGGAGCGGTAATAGTACCCCTTCTCCGGCTCGGCGTCGGGCCTGACGACGCGGCCGCGGACCCCGGCCAACTCGACCAAAAGATCGTCCAACGTCGACTGCCCCATGCCGATGCTGATGACGTCCTTCGTCGGCCCCCAGGCGTTGACGCAATCCATGTTGATGTTGGCGAGCGTCCTGTCGAGCGGGTAAAGGGGGTGCTCGGCGTAGTATTTCGAGCCTAGCAGCCCTTGCTCCTCGGCGGTGACGAACAGGAACAGGACCGAGCGCCTCGGCGGCGGCGAGAGCCTGGCGAAGCCTTCGGCGATCTCCAGGAGGGCGGCCACGCCGGAGGCGTTGTCGACGGCGCCGTTGTGGATCTTATCGTCGCCCGGGACCGAGTCGTCGCGGCCGAGGTGGTCCCAGTGGGCGGAGTAGATCACGTACTGGTCCTTGAGCGCCGGGTCGGCGCCCTCGACCTTGGCGACGACGTTGCGCGACTGGACCTTGCGGTGTTCGGTCTTGATGGAGAACGCGGCCCTGGCGTCCAGCGGGACGGGCTGGAAGCCGCGATCGACCGCGGACTTCTTGAGGTTCGCGAGGTCCTTGCCGCAGGCGGTCATGAGCTTGCCGGCGGTCTCCAGGTCGATCCAGCCCTCGACGGCCGTCCGCGGCGGCGCGCCCTCGGCGGCGGGCTCGTCGATGTCGAAGTTCTCGCCGCTCCAGCTTCCTCGCACGACGTCGAACGGGTAGCCGGCGGGGCCTTCCTCGTGGATCAGGATCACGGCGGCGGCGCCCTTCTCGGCGGCGATCTCGTATTTATACGTCCAGCGCCCGTAATAGGTCATCGCGTCCCCCTTGAACGTCGAGGGGTCGAGCTTGCCGGGGTCGTTCGGGTCGGGAACGGGGGGGTCGTTGACCAGCATGACCAGGGTCTTGCCGCGGACGTCGAGGCCCTTGAAGTCGTCCCAGTCGTACTCGGGCGCGACGACGCCGTAGCCGACGAAGACGACCTCGGAATTCTCGACGCGGACCTCGGGGGAGAGCCGGCGGGAGACGGCGACGAAGTTCTCGGGCGCCTTCAAGGCGACCTCGCCGCCGGGGGCGTGGAACGCCCCCTTGATCTCGGTGGCCTTGTAGCCGACCAGCGGCACGGGCTGCTCATACGAGCCGTCGGGGTTGCCGGGCTTCAGGCCGATCGCCTTGAGGCGGTCGATCAGGTAGGCCGTGGTCTTCTCCTCGCCGACGCCGCCGGGGGCGCGGCCCTCGAACTCGTCGGAGGCCAGTATCTTGATGTGAGCCAGCATGTCGCCGGCCTGGATCGCCTCGAACGCCGGCTTCAGGCGGTCGTCGCCGCGCGTCGCGGTCGCCGACCCCCCCGCGATCGCCGCCGCCGCCGCGATCGCGACGGCCCTTCCGATTTGCAAGCTCATGCCTTGGCTCCTCGCCCGATCCGCGTCGTCCGCCCTGGAACGACCATGATACGCGAGCCGCCGCGGCGCGTCACGGCGCCGCCGACTCGGACCCCGCGGGGAGGCATCAAGCCGCCTCCCCGCCGGATCGTCGCGGCGCGCCCGCCGAGGGATTATGATTCCAATCGTCAGACGCTTCGAATTCCCATGGTCCGCGCCTTCCGGGAGCTTCGCGATGTCCAAGTGGCCGCGCCGCGCCGCCTCGTTCCTCCTGCCGCTCCTGCTGGCGGCGCCCGCCCTCGCCCAGCGCGCCGCCAAACCGAGGCCGTCCCCACTCCCGACCCCGGACGAACGCGCGGCCATCGAGGCGAAGCTGGACGAACTGGCCGGCGCCGTGAAGAAGGCCGCCGCGACCGACGACCGCGACGCCCTGGCCGACGTCGAGATCGCGCTGAAGGCCGCGGCCTGGACGCTCAAGTACGACGAGTTCTTCGACGCCCGCGACGTCGCCCGGACCCTCAAGACGATCGACATGGGTCTGACGAGGGCGGCGGCGTTGAAGGCCGGACGCAAGCCCTGGGTCCGCGCGACCGGCTCGACGGCTCGCGGCTACCGCTCGAAGGTGGACGGCTCGATCCAACCCTACGCGGTCGTCGTCCCGGCGAACATGCCGGCGGGGAAGGCGCGGCTGGACGTCGTGCTCCACGGTCGCGACGGCAAGATCAGCGAGGTCCGCTTCATCGACGCCCACGACGGCAAGCCCGCGCCCGACGGCCAAACGGGAATCGTCCTGCACGTCTACGGCCGAGGGAACAACGCCTTCCGCTGGGCCGGCGAGACCGACGTCTTCGAGGCGATCGACGCCGTCCGCCGCGACTATCCCGTGGACGACGACGCGATCGTCCTTCGGGGCTTCTCCATGGGAGGCGCCGGCGCCTGGCACCTGGGACTGCGCCATCCGAGCTTCTGGGCGAGCGTCGAGGCCGGCGCCGGCTTCACCGAGACGATCCGTTACGCCAGGCTCGGCGACCCGTCCGAGACGACCCGAAAACTGTTGCGCATATACGACGCGGTCGACTACGCCCGCAACGCCTTCGACGTCCCGATCGCCGGCTACGGCGGCGAGAA
Organism: uncultured Planctomycetales bacterium; assembly: GCA_937907525.1. Lineage (GTDB taxonomy): Bacteria > Planctomycetota > Planctomycetia > Isosphaerales > Isosphaeraceae > Paludisphaera. Next base: position 21,901 of record CALCIB010000071.1, read on the forward strand.
CGACGCGCAGGCGCAAGCCTCGCTGAACGTCCTGGAAGCGCTCCGCGCCCGGGGCGTCGCCATGAAGACCGAGGGGCTCGTCACCGTCGCCGAGGGGCCCGACTTCCGCCGGATCGTCGGCAAGGGGATGGGCCACGCCGTCGACAAGGAAAGCGCCCGGCTCCTCAAGGCGTTCCATGACGAGCGCGTCCCGCGGGGGAGACGAAGGCCGGCCGCCCGGATTCGGTTCGTCACTTACACGTTGAAGTCTCCGCGCGTCGGTTGGCTGACGGTCTTGCGTCTCGGCGAGCATTACGCCCCGGCGACGCTCGACGCCGACCTGGACGACGGCGCGGCGACGGTTCGAACCGAGAACGTCGCGGCGCTCGCGGTCGACCGCGGGGTCGCCGACCGCGTTCGGCTCGACGGCCGGGACTTCGCGCTCGCGGGCGACTCGCCCCAGGCCCTCTTCCGCAAGACGTCGGAGGGTTGGCGGGCTCTCGGCGACGACGAGGCCGCGGCGGTCCTCGCCAACGCCGACGGCGAGAAGGCCCCCGGCGTCCAGGGCCCGATCGACGACGCCTTCACCGCGCCGTTCCTCTGCGTCCGCGGCACGGGAACGCCCGCGGATCCCGACGTCCAGGTCTGGGCCGACGCCCGACTGAAGACCTTCGCCGACGACTGGGAACGCTGGATGCGCGGCGAGCTTCCGATCAAGAACGACGTCGAAGTCACCGATGACGACGTGAAGACGCGCAACCTGGTCCTCTTCGGCGATCCGGGCTCGAACTCCTGGATCGCGAAACTCGCCCCGGACCTCGGCCTGACGTGGACGCCGACGGAGCTGAAGCTCCGAGGCGAGGAGTACGCGGGCGCGGGGCTCGCGCCCGTGTCGATCAAGGCCAATCCCCGAAATCCGCTCCGTTACGTCGTCGTCAACTCCGGCATGAGCTTCGGTGAGAAGGAGTTCAAGGGAACCAACGCCCTGCTCTACCCCCACGTCGCCGATTTCGCCGTGTACCGCATCGCCCCCGGCGCGACGGCGGAGCGGATCTCCGAGGGGTTTTTCGACGAGGCGTGGGAGTGAGCCTCCCCAACAACCGGGGTCGAATATGCTCAATCCCTTCTCCCCTTGAGGGAGAAGGTGGCCCGAAGGGCCGGATGAGGGGTCGACCGGCGCCGCCGTCGGACGGGAGCGATCGGTCTTCGAAGACCGCGGAGACCCAAGGCTTCCGGTCGGTCCACCCCTCATCCGGCCTTCGGCCACCTTCTCCCTCAAGGGGAGAAGGATGTTTTCATTTGACCTTATCAAGACGCAGGAATGATCCGCCGGGCGTTGCCTTGCATGACCGCCTCGGCCTGCTCGGGGGAAAGCGGCGACTCCCGGAGCTTCATCCCGGCCGCCTCGGGGTAGTAGAACGGCGCGTGGGTGCCGAAGAGAATCCCATCGGGGCCGACTTGCGCGACGAGCCGCTTGATCCCCTCGATCCCCTCCAGCATCGCGACGTCGACCCAGACGTCGCCCGCGGCCAGCAGCTTGCGCAGGGGCTCGCCGCTCAGGTTGCGAAGCGCGTTGAGCAGGATGATTTTCGGCCGGTTCGGCCGGGCCAGGAGCGGGAGCAACGGCGCGAGGTCGGTCGTGGGCAGACCCTTCAGCAGCGGGTGCAGGTGACGCTCGTCGTCCATCTTCAGGGCGATCTGGACGACCAGTCCGCGGCATCCGGCGTCGTCGAGCAACTCGACGAACGCCGGGTGGTCCAGGGCGTAGCCGTGGTAATTGGGATGAAGCCGGACGCCGGGCATCGCGTAATCCTCGTGACAGCGCCTGAGGTCTTCGCGCCAGTCGGGCAAGGTCGGGTCGACGGCCCCGAACGGACGTAGCAGACCGTCGCCGCGGCGACGGCAGATCGCGACCGTCCGGGCGTTGACGGCGGCGAGGTCGCGATGCAGAAGCGCGTCGAAGTTGCCGGCCCACGCCTCGGTGACGCCCGACGCGCGGAGCTTGGCGACGAGTTTCTCGGGATGGTCGAGCGGGAGGCGGCGGAACGGCCACCGGGAGAGCGAGACGTTGACGTCGATCATGCGTCGATCCCCTTGGCTTGCAGGATCGGCAGGAGGAGCCGACGGAGGTTTTCGCCGAGGATGAGCTTGCGGTCGGCCTCGCTCACGTCCGCGCCCGTGACCTTCGCCAACTGGGAGGCGAAGGAGCGGCCGGGGGCGTCGCTGCCGTAGACCACGCGCTCCGCGCCCAGTTCGCGGACGGCCGTTTCGACGATGCCGGCGGTGGGATCGCCGCCGGCGACGTCCACGGCCACGTTCGGGCGCGACCGCACGGCGCGGACGCCCAACTCCCACTGGCCGCCGCAGTGGCCGCAGACGAACGAGGCGTCGGGATGCCGCGACGCCAGCGCCGCCAGGTCCGTCGGCGTCGACTCTCCGGGTAGGTTCCCGCCCGCCTTGATCCAGGTATGCTGGAGTATCACGGCCTTAAGCGCCTGGGCGCGTTTTACGATTTCGTCGGCCCGGGGGGAGTCGCAGCGCTCGGCCACCCAGAGCTTGAGGCCGATCATCGGCCCGTCGCGGACGCAGCGGTCGATCTCGCGAAGGCTGGCCTCGACGTGTTTCGGGCTGACGTAGACGAAGCCGAACGCGCGATGGTTCCAGTGTTCGAGCGCCCTTAGCACCTGGTCGTTTTCGCGGACCAGTTCGGCCGGCGACGGGTCGTGCGCCCAGGGATCGCCCATGCAGACGACCAGGCGGTCGATCCCCATCCGGTCGGCCGCGACGATCAGCCGGGCCATCGCCTCCTCGGGCGTCCGCTCGCCCGTGCCGGCGATGTGCGCGTGTACGTCCCAGATCAACGCGTCGCCCTCCGATTCAATCCTGGATACGCAGCAGGTATGCGATCAAGTCGGCCATCTCGCCCGGCGAGACGGTCTGTTCGATCCCCTCGGGCATCAGCGATTTGCCGGTGCTGGAGAGTTCGGCCAGGTTGCGCCTCAGGACGGTTTCCTCGGCGCCGTCGCGGCCGCGGAGGGTGACGCCGGCGGGGGTCTCGGAGGCGACCAGGCCGGAGACGACGCGGCCGTCGTCGATGGCCGCGGCGTACTCGACGAACTCCGGCGAGACCTCGCGGTTGGGGTCGAGGACGTTGACCAGGACCTCCTCGGCCGTCCGGCGGCGGACCCCCGCCAGGTTGGGGCCGACGGCGTTGCCCCGCGTCCCGATCCGGTGGCAGGCGAGGCACTCGCGATCGAAGACGATCCGACCGCGGTCGGGATCGCCGGGCGTCGCCAGGGCCGGCTGGTAGCGCGCGACCGCCTCGGCGCGGGGGCCGACGGCCTCCGCGGCGAACAGCGCCCGGGCGCGGTCGCGGAGCGCCGGGTCGCGGTCGGCGGCGAGCGCCGTCCGGCGGGTCGGCGGGATCTGACCCGCGGCGACCGTTCCCGCCTCCACGGCGTCGAGCAGCGGGCCGATCCAGCCGCGACGCCCCAGAAGCAAACCGACGACCTCGTTGCGGAGGCTCGGCGTGTAGCTTTTCCAGGGGGCCAGGAGCAGCCCCGCGACCTCGGGGCGGTCGAACCCTCCCAGCGCCTTCGCCGCGGCCGACCGCGCCGCCGGCGGCTGGTTCGGCTCCAACAGCGCGGGGAGCGTGGCGGCGGCCCGGTCGTAGCCCGCCTGGCCCAGGACCGCGGCGGCCCGCGCCCTCGCCTCGGGTTCGGCCTCGTCGTCGGGCGCGACGGCCGCGGCCTGGTCGAACAACGCCGCGAGCCAGTCGGCCGACGGCTTCGGCAAGCCCTTCAAGTCGGAGAGCCGACGACGATCGCGCGACAGGCCGCCGCCCAGTCCCAGCGCCGCCTCGACGGCCGAGTCGTCCCGACCGCCCCTCGCGAGCGCCCCAAGCACGACGCCGATCTCCTCGTCGCGTCCCCGCGCGCCGACCACCAGCGCCAGCGATCGTAAAAGCGCCGCGCCGTCGGTGCCGCCGGCGAACGCGCGATCGGCCTGAAGCCGCTCGAAGAGGCCGGCGGGGTCGGCCGTCGCCGAACTGAGGACGGCCGTCCGGATCCAGACGTCGCCCGCATCGCGACGCGCGATCGCGGCCAGCGCGCCGGAGACCTCCCCTCCCCCGTCCCGGATCTCTCCCAGCGTGAAGGCGACCTGGAACCGGACCCGAGCCGCGGGGTCGTCGGCCAGCGCGACGACCGCCCCGCGCAACTCCGCCGCCGTGCCTAGTCGGGGCTCGGCCAGAAGGACGGCGTGCTCGCGGACGTGGGGCGATTCGTCCCGAAGCGCCGTCAGAAGATCGGCGTCGCCGAGCGAGCCCAGACCTTCCAACGAGTGCAACGCCAGCAGCCGCGCCCGCGGTTCCCTCGACTCGCCGAGCAGGCGCCGAAGCGGCTCGACCGCGGCGCGGTCCTGGCGTTCGTAGAGCAGTCGGTGGGCCGTCTCGCGATGCCAGCCGTCGGGGTGTTCCAGCAGGGCGACCAGTTCCGGAACGCCCGCGGCGCTCAGCTTGGGCGTGGGCCGGCGCGTGAAGTTCGGAGGCGTGAGGCGGTAGATCCGGCCGCGGTCCTCGCCGCTTCGAAGGTCGAGTTTCGCCAGGATGTCCTCGGGGATCGACCAGGGGTGCTCGATCGTCTCGCGGTACATGTCCAGGACGTGGAGCGCGCCGTCGGGGGCGTTGACGAAGTTCACCGGGCGGAACCAGGTGTCGGTGGAGCCGACGAACTCGGCCTTGTCTTCCGCGTCGGGCCGCCAGGCGTGGAAGGTCGCGCCGTCGGGCTCGACGGCCATCCGGAGGATCAGGTTGTTGGCGACCTCGCCGAGGAACAGGTTGCCGCGGTAGGCTTCGGGGTAGGCGTCCCCCCGGTAGACGGTCAGGCCGCTGGACGACGTGAGGCTGCCGCCGGCCGTCAGCTCGCTTTTGGGCATCGCCTTGCCGACTTCGGACCACCGCCGCGCCCGCAGCTCGCGCCAGGGCTCCAGGGGGCTGATCCGGAAGAGGAGGATCGTATCGCCGGCCTCGGCGGCGTCGTGAAGCACGCGCGGGGTGGGGAGGAACGGGTTGCGGGCCAGGTAGCGGGCCGGCAGGACGACGTGTTCGGCCGGGTTGCGGATGTCGCAGAGGAAGCGGTCGCCCCAGTCGTTGAAGGTGTTGCCGAAGCGGGCGCCGCCGGAGACGACCTCGAAGCGGTCGGAGATCGGGTCGTAGCGGAAGTCGTTCCGCCCCAGGGCGACGGCGGGTTGGTCGGGGCGGTCGACGACCTGGACGCCGCCGCCGTTGCTCGACCCCGCGCCGTAGAGGCGGTGGTCGGGGCCCCACTGAAGGTTGTTCATGACGGCCTGGACGTTGAACTTGCGGAAGCCGGCGAGGACCTTTCGGCGCTCGTCGGCCTCGCCGTCGCCGTCGCGGTCCTTCAGATACCAGACGTCGGGGGTGGCGGCGACGAAGACGCCCCCCTTCCAGACCGCGACGCCGGTGGGCCAGGAGAGCTTGTCGGCTAGGATCGTCGCGCGGTCGAAGACGCCGTCGTCGTCGTCGTCGTAGAGGACGCGGACGCGGCCCAGCGGCGGGTCGTGATTCTCGGAGAACGGCTTGTCGGCGGCGGGGTCGACGTGGGGGTAGTCGGACATCTCCACGACGTAGAGCCGGCCGTCCTCGTCGTAGGCCGCGGCCACCGGGTCGGTCGTCAGCGGCTCCGCGGCCAATAGGTCGAGCCGGAAGCCGTCGCGCGTTTGGAACGTCTTGAGCGCCTCGGCCGGCTCAAGCGGCGCGAACCGCGGCAACGGGTCGTCCGCCGCCACGGCCGCGAGCCCCAACAGCGCGATCCCCGCGCCAAGCAATCGTCGCATGCTTACGATCCTCTTCGACGTCGGCGTCGGCTCAGCCCCGGAACCTGGTCCTGGGGGCCGCCTCCATCAGGCCGTGGAGGGTGTGCATGACGTTGTACGCGGTCAGTTCGCAGAGCAGCCGCGTGACCTGCTCGTGCAACTCCGTCGACAACTCGGGCTCGATCCGCTTCATGAGGGCGACGACGCGGCCCTCCTGTTCGTCCAGTTCGCGCTTCTCGATCTTGCCGTCGGCCATGGCCTCCATGAAGCCGGAGAGTTTCTCGGCGTATTCGTTGATCAGCGGGGCGTCGGCCGCGTCGTCCAGCCAGGGGGTGCGGTGCTTCTCGGACATCGATCGTCTCCCGGTTCGGTCGGATGATCACTCTTCGATGACGCGGCGGATCGCGGCCATGCGCTCCTGGAGCTTGGCGCGGGCCTCGGGACGCTCGACGAGTTCCCGCCACTCGGGGGTGAGGAACGACTTCGACGAGCATTCCAGGACCGCGGCGAGTTCCTGCTTCTCCTTCTCCAACCCCTGCGCCGAGGGGACGAAGTCGTCCAGCGCGGCGGTGACGTCCAGGGCCGTCGCCTGGTCGCGGCCGTCGATCAGGGCCAATCGCTTGGCCGAGAGGACGACGCTTTCGACGTCGGCGCCGCTGAGCCCCCGGCCGGCGAGCCCGCCCGGCAGGAGCGCCGGGTCGATCCGAAACTTGTTCTTCCGGCCCATCGCCAGGAACATCGCGCGGACTTCCTCGTCGTCGGGCGGGTTGAACAGCGGCAGGTGGACCTCGGCCCTTCCCTGGCGCTTCAGGTCGATGGGGAGCAGGTCGGGACGGCTGGTCAGGAGCATCCAGATCAGCTTGCCGCGGTAGCGGGTGTCGCCCATCTGGGAAGCGATCATGGAGAAGACCCGGCTGGAGGTGCCGGAGTCGCCGGAGCCCTCGCGCGTCCCCAGGGCGGCGTCGGCCTCGTCGATGACGACGACCACGGGGCCCATCGCGCGGAGGACCGTCAAGAGCCGCTCCAGGTTCGCCTCGGTCTCGCCGACGTACTTGGATCGGAAGTTGCGGAGCTTGACGCAGGGGACGCCGACGGAGCCGGCGAAGCATTCCGCCAGGTACGTCTTGCCGGTGCCGACCGGGCCGCAGATCAGGTAGCCCATGGGCGCGGCGTCGAGCCGGCCGCGGGCCAACAGCTTGGCGTCGTCGATCAGCCGCTTCTTGACCCCCTCGTTGCCCACGAAGTCGTCCATCGAGTACGGCGGCTCGACGAACTCCACCAGCCCGCGCGCCTGGGCCTCGATCAGCGCCTTCTTCCGCTTCTTGAGCGCGTCGGCGTCGAGCTTGACCCCGGATCGCTCGGCGAGGGTCATCATCCGTTCCAGGCTCACGAGGTTCAGCCCGGCGGTCAGGTCGGCCAACTGGGCGGGCGCGAATTCGGCGAGGTTGCCGGGCTGGCCGTCGCGGGCGTCGAACCACTCGACGAATCGCCGGCGCTCGTCGGCGACGGGCATCGGCACGGTCAGGGCCGAGACGTAGGGGCTGCCGACCAGCCGTTCGTTGATCTCCGCGAGTTGATCGGTCATCAGGCAGAACGCCATGTTGTTCCGCTTGACGTTCGGGTCTCGGGCCCACGAGAGCAACCGGACCAGCCGCGAGCCCAGCGGCCCGGAGAGTTGCGCCAGTTCGCTCGACGGCAGGAGGAATTCCGCGTGCTCGAAGACGACCGCGATGCTCAACCGTTTCGCCGGGTCGGTCTCCATCAGGTTCGACTGGACCAGGCGGTCGAGCAGGTCGAGCGCGGCGTCGGGGTCGCGGGGCCAGGTCTTCGGCTCGCCGATCTTCTCGGAGAGTTTGGCGACCATCTTCCGGAGGCGGTCGCCGTCGGCCCCGGCGAAGGCGCGAAGGCCGCGGCCGAGGTCGTGGCGAAGGACGACGTCCCAGGAGCCGAAGAGTTGGGTCGCCAGGTACTCCCCCACCCCGACGTAGGACGACGGTCGGCCGTCGCCGGGCGGGCGGACGACGTCGTGGACGTCGCCGTGCAGGACGAACAGGCAACTCGCGCCGGCGAGGAACTGCTCGGCCAACTCGCGCGCCCAGGGGGGGTGGTCGGCCGCGTCGTCGGCCGGCGGGACCGTTGAATCGTTGCTCACGCGATCATGCTCCGAGACGTCGATTCACGGTAGGTCCGGCAACGGCTCGATTTGCTTGGTCCGGGCGGGGCCGATCTGCTTGGCGGCCGGGGCGGCGCCGACGGTCTCCGGCGTGGCGAGGCCGTTCTCCTTCTCGAACTCCCGAAGCGCGTCCTCGGCCAGGTTCTTCTCGACGGCGATCTCGCGTTTGATGTCCTCGACCCCCTCGCCGGAGAGGTCGGCGGCGACCCGCGCGCGGCCGCGGTTGCGGTCGATCTGGTCCTGGATCACCTGCTCCGCCTGGCCGAAGTCGGTGGTCACGTTGAAGTTGAACTGGGTGGCGATCTGGGACAGCTCGGCCTCGGCGCGGCTCATCTTGAGGTCGGCGTCGTACTTGGCGATCTTCTGCTTGATCGTCTCCAGCTTCTCGACGGCGTGCTTGATCTTCAGCAGGTTGTTTTGATACGCCTGCTCGTGGATGTCCAGTTGCTTCTGGTTCTCGGCCAGGTCGTCCTTGGCGCGGCGGAGGTCCAGCGCGAACTTGGCGGCGCCGTCGCGGTCGCCGGCGTTGAGGAACGCCTTGACCTTCGCCTCCAGCGTGGCGACCACCCTCGACTGGTTGTCGACCTGCCGTTGCACCCGCTCCACCAGGGCGCGGTACTGGGCCAGGCCCTCGCGCCCCTCCCTGAGTTGGGCGACGGAGCGGTCGTATTCCAGCTGCATCTCGGCGATCGGGTCGTAGCCCCGGATCGCGTTGGCGAGCTTGTTGAACTGCGCGGCGATGGAGTTCCAGAGTTTGCCGAGGATCATGAGGATCGCCCTCCCCGAGACGTGTTGCCACCCGTCGTTCATGGTATGCGAGTCGGACGGCCGTTCCAATCGCGGCGCGGCGGATTCGCCGTCGATTCATCGCGGGCCGTCGTCCGTGTCGAAGTCTCGCGCGGTGAAGGTCGGCCGCCCCTGGCCGGGCTGGGACGTCATGACCCGGCGGACGTCCACGTCCGACTGGGCCCGCGCCCGCGCGACGCCGTACTCGCCGCGCGCCAGGTTCAAGGCGGCGAGCGTCCTCGGCCAGTCGGGGGGCGTCGCCGCGGCGAGTCGCGTCGCCTCCTCCCGCGCCTGGGACGCCCGCTGGAGGGCGTCGCGCGCCTGACCGCCGACGGTCGCGGCGTTGCGGCGGAAGAAGTCGCCGATCTCGCGGTCGGCCGTCGCCAGTTCGTCGACGAGCCGCCGCGCCTGCTCGCGCGCGGCCTTCAGCCCCGCCAGCCGCTGGCCGACCGCGTCCATCAGTTGAAAGACGGCCCGCTGTTCCTGGTTCAAGCGGATAAGCAAACGGGAGGCCAGAAGATAGTTTTGCGCGCGCGGGCCGGCTTCTCGCTCGACCTCGTCGGCCTTGCGGTCGAAGGTCTCCAGAAGCGCCCGCGCCTGCGTCAGGTTGCCGGCGACGTCCCGCCACGATTCGGCGGCGAAGTCGCGCCTTAGCTCCCGCTCGAACGCCTCGTACTGGACGACCGCCTCGGAAAGCCGGCGCGACTCCCGCCGCGATTCGGCGAGCCGCGCCGGCAGGGCGTCGCGTGCCTGGACCGTCGAATCGAGCGCCGCCCTGGCCTGGTCGAGCGCGGCGCGGGCCTCGACCAGCTTCGTCGCCGCCGCGGCCGGGTCGCCCGCTTCCAGGGCCGCTTGAAGATCGGCCAGGGCTTGATCGGCTCGGGCGGCGGGGAGGTCGGGGTCGCCGCCGTCCTCGTCCAGGCGGAGGCCGTCGCGACGCCTCGCGGCGACGGCGTCGCGGAGCCCCTTCAGTTCCTCCCGAACCGTCGCCGCGTCGTCGCGACGCGCCGCCGCGTCCCCCGCGCGGCCGGCGAGGGCCTCGGCGTCGGTCCTGGCCCGGTCGAGCGCGGCCTTCGCGCCCAGGGGGTCGGCGACGAGGACGGCGGCGGCCCTCGCGACTTCCGCGGCGATCCGATCGGCCTCCGGCCGATACGGCGCGGCCGGCAGGCCCGACGTGGCCACGGCCTCGATCTTCTTCTCCGCCAGCCCGCGGGCTTCCTCGGCCGTCCTGGCGGCGGCGCGGGCGTCCTCGTGGGCGGAATTCAGGCGGTCCATCGCCTCCGAGCACGCGACGGCCCCCGCCTCCACCTCCTTGAACACCTTGACGTCCGAGACCAGTTCGTCCCCCCGGCGGACTCCCCCCGAACCCCCCTCCCCCTTCCGCTCGGCGCGGTCGACCACGTCCATCACGTCGAGCCAGCGGTCCCAGAGCGCGCGCAGGTCCTCCTCGGTCTTCTGGTAAAGCGCCAGGCTGTCGCCGGTCATCGGCTCGGCGAAGTCGGCGTCCTCGATCGGCAGGGCCTTGAGCCGGGCCTTCAGGGCGTCGAGCCGGTCCATCATGGCCACGGCCTTCCCCTTGTAGCCCTTCAACCGACCCTGGAACCCTCCCCGCGCGCGCCGCCTCCCCAGCCAGATCAGGACCGCCGCCAGGGCGACGAGAACGCCCGCGGAGGCCGCCAACGACCAGACGGCGTCCGCCCAGGAGAACCCGAGGAGAATCCGGCCCATTGAGTTGAATCCGTCGTCGAGGCCGGGTCCGCCCCGTCCGGGCCGACCCTCTCAATCGGAACGACGCACTCGTTAGGGTATGCCGCGCGTCGGCCGTCTTCAACTCCCTCGACCCCGGAACGCCCTCGTTTCCGCGCCGCGGCGCGGAGGTCATAATGACTGCTCCGCGGCCCCGCGAGCGGCCCGGAGCGTCACGACCCATCCAGCGGGAGGAATCGTCTTGTCCGTTCATCCAAACTCGGCCCGCGCCGTCGGACTGTCCGCGGCGCTTCTGTCCTGGGGGGCCTTCGCCGTCGTCCAGGCCGGCGACGAGGGCTCGAAGGCCGCCTACGCGCGGGCCGAGGGCTTGCGCGAATCGACGCGGAACACCGTCTTCCGAGACTCCGTCCATCCCCAATGGCTCGCCGACGGTCGCCGCTTCTGGTATCGCAACGACCTGGCCGACGACGCCCGCGAATACGTCCTGGTCGACGCCGAAAAGGCCGAGCGCGAACCCGCCTTCGACCACGCCAAACTGGCCGAGGCCCTCGGCAAGGCCGCGGGCAAGGATCTGGACCCGTCCAAGCTGGCGCTCGACCGCTTCGCCGTCGCCGACGACGGCGCGGCCACGTTCGCCTTCGACGGCAAGTCGTATCGTTTCGATCCGTCGGGCGAGTTGACCGAGGCCCTCGCGCCGGACGACGCCTCGAAGCCGCCCCAGCCCGAGCGCGAACGGCGGCGGCGGAACCGAGACGAGGGGACGCGGGAGTCCCCCCGCGGCGAGGGCTCCCCCAACGGCAAGCTCGCCGTCGTCGTCCGCGACCACGACCTCGTCCTTCGCGAGAAGGAAGGCGGACGCGAGACGCCGATCAGCTTCGAGGGTTCCGACGTCGACTCCTACCAGCCGGGCGTCTTCTGGTCGCCCGACTCCAAACGGTTCGTGGCGCTCCGGCGTCGCAAGGGGTCGGAACGCAAGGTCCACATGGTCGCCTCCTCCCCCAAGGACCAGTTGCAGCCCAGGCTCGTCACTCACGACTACCTCAAGCCGGGCGACCAGATCGACGTCCTCAAGCCCCACCTCTTCGACGTCGAGACCCGCAAGGAGATCCCGATCGACCCCGACCTGGCGCCGAACCCCTGGAGCGTCGACGGCTTCGTCTGGAACTCCGACTCCTCGCGGTTCTCGTTCCTGTACAACCAGCGCGGGCATCAGGTGATGCGGATGGTCTCGGTCGACGCCGAAACCGGCGCGACGCGGGCGGTCGTCGACGAGCGGCCCGAGACGTTCTTCTGCTACTCGTCCAAGCTGTTCGAGCGCCGGATGGAGAAGACGAACGAGTTGATCTGGATGTCCGAGCGCGACGGCTGGAACCACCTGTTCCTGATCGACACGGCCGACGGCCGCGTCAAGAACACGATCACCAGGGGCGATTGGGTCGTGCTGGGCGTCGACCGGGTCGACGAGGAGAAGCGTCAAATCTGGTTCCGCGCCGGCGGGATTCATCCGGACCAGGACCCGTACCACGTCCACTTCGCGAGGGTGGACTTCGACGGTTCCAACCTCGTCGTCCTGACCGCCGGCGACGGGACGCACGAGGTCGAGTACTCGCCCGACCGCGAGTATTTCATCGACACTTACTCGCGCGTCGACCTGCCGCCGGTCACCGAACTCAGGCGGTCGGCCGACGGCTCGCTGGTCGTCGCGTTGGAGCGGGCGGACGTCTCGCGGCTGGAGGCGACCGGCTGGAGGCCGCCGGAGCGGTTCGTCGCCAAGGGCCGCGACGGCGAGACCGACATTTACGGCGTCATCTGCCGCCCCCGCGATTACAAGGCCGACGCCAAGCACCCGGTGATCGAGAACATCTACGCCGGCCCGCACGGCTTCTTCGTCCCCAAGCGGTTCTCGCCGTACCTACGTCACATGGCGCTCGCGGAACTGGGGTTCGTCGTGGTCCAGATCGACGGCATGGGGACCAGCGGGCGGTCCAAGGCGTTCCACGACGTCTGCTGGCGGAACCTGGCCGACGCCGGCTTCCCCGACCGAGTCCTCTGGATGAAGGCCGCGGCCGAGAAGAACCCGGCGCTGGACCTGTCGCGGGTGGGGATCTTCGGCGGCTCCGCCGGCGGCCAAAGCGCCCTGGGGGCGCTCTTGTTCCACGGCGACTTCTACAAGGCCGCCGCGGCCGACTGCGGCTGCCACGACAACCGCATGGACAAGATCTGGTGGAACGAGCAGTGGATGGGATGGCCCGTCGGCCCCCACTACGCCGAGCAGTCCAACGTCACGAACGCCGGCAAGCTGACCGGCAAGCTGCTTCTGACCGTCGGCGAACTCGACCGCAACGTCGATCCGGCCTCGACGATGCGGGTGGTCGACGCCCTGATCAAGGCCGACAAGGACTTCGATCTGGTGGTCTTCCCCGGCGCCGACCACGGCGCGGGCGAAAGCCCCTACGGCGTCCGCCGCCGCCGGGACTTCTTCGTCCGTACTCTGTTGGGGGTCGAGCCGCGGGCGCGGTGACGGTCAACCCACGCGCGCGTGCCGGACGGCGTTGGCGAGCAGCCAGCCGAGCAGTTCCTCCTGATCCTCGGTCAGTTCGACCTCGGCGGGGTGGTCGGTGTCCAGGGGGGAGACGAGGCTGACGAAGCCGTCGTCGAGCCAGCGGGCGACGTCGTCGCGGTCGAACCAGTATTCGTCCTCGCCCAGCCTGGGGAGGCCGGGGGAGTCGGGATCTGCCTGGAAGTAGACCAGTTGCGACCGCAGCCGATCCGAGAGGGGGAACGGGGCCAGTCCGGGGCGGTCCAGCGAGATCAGCGAGAGTCGGGCCATCGTCGATGCGTCCGGGGTCGAGGAGGGGGGAGGGATCGTGACGATTGTCCGCCGACTCCCGCGCCGGATCAAGCGATCGAAAAGCCGCGGTGCCCCGCCCGCTCGCGTTCGCTCCGACCGGCGGCTAGAATATCGGACGAACCCGAGGCCGATCGGCGAAGGCGGGAGGATGACGTCATGAAGCTGTCTTACGGCGACGAGGGGACGGGTCCGGCCGTGGTGCTGCTCCACGGCTTTCCGCTGGACAGGACGATGTGGGACGCGCAGGTCCGGGCGCTTTCGCCCGGGTATCGCGTGATCGCGCCGGACCTCCGCGGCCACGGCCGTTCGCCGGCGCCCGACGGCGCCTACACGATGGACCAGATGGCCGAGGACGTCGTGGAGTTGCTCGACGGCCTGGAAATCCAGGGGCCCGTCGTCCTGGGCGGGTTGTCGATGGGCGGCTACGTCTCGTTGGCGTTGGCGCTGAACCACCCGGAGCGGGTCCGGGCGCTGGTCCTGACCGACACCCGCGCCCTGGCCGACTCGCCCGAGGCCGCCGCCGCGCGGGAGCAGACCGCCCGGGCGGTCCTGAAGGCCGGCGGGCTCGACGACGTGATCGAGGGAATGGTCGCGCGGTTGTTCGCGCGGTCGACCTTCCACGACCGCCCCGCCCTGGTCCCGCCGATCCAGGACGTGATGGAGCGGACCTCGCCCATGGGCGTCGCCGGCGCGCTGCGGGGGATGGCCTTGCGGCCGGATCGCCGCCCGCGGTTGAAGGAGATCACCTGTCCGACCCTGGTCGTCGTCGGCGATTGCGACGTGATTTCGCCCCTGGACGAGATGAAAGCGCTGGCCGACGCCATGCCCGGCGCGCGATTCCAGGTCATCCGAGGCGCCGGGCACCTCTCGCCGTATGAGAGCCCCGACGCCTTCAATTCCGCACTTCTCGAATTCCTGAAAGACCTCCCCCCCCATGACTGACTCCAGAAAGGAAAGCCTCGTCGCCACCGCGACGGGACTCCGCGAACTGGTCGAGCACGTCCGCGAGGAGCGCCGGTTCGCCTTCGACACCGAGTTCGTCTCCGAGGACACCTTCGAGCCGGTCCTCTGCCTGATCCAGGTCGCCACCTCGAAGCGGCTGGTCGCCGTCGACTCGCTGGCCGTCGCCGATCTGAGCCCGTTCTGGGACGTCGTGCTCGATCCCGACATCGACGTCGTCATGCACGCCTCCGGCGAGGACATGCGGATCTGCCACCTCCGCGCCGGGAGTCTCCCCGAACAAGTCTTCGACGTCCAGATCGCCGCCGGGCTGGTGGGGTACAGCTACCCGCTCTCGCACACCAACCTGGTCCACCAACTGCTCCGCGAGACGATCTCCGGCAGCGAGACCCGCACCGACTGGCGCCGCCGGCCGCTGTCGCAGGCGCAGGTCAAGTACGCCCTGGACGACGTCCGCTTCCTGCTGGCGATGCAAGACAAGCTCAAGGCCGAACTCGACCGCCTGGGACGGACCTGGTGGGCCGAGGCCGAGTTCAAGGACTACCTCAAGACCATCGAGCGCCGCGCCGATCAGGACCGCTGGCGCCGCCTGCCCGGCTTGCATCAGCTCAACCGTCGCTCGCTGGAGGCGGCGCGTCGGCTCTCCGAGTGGCGCGAGAAGGAGGCCCGCCGCCAGAACCGGCCGATGCGCCAGGTGATGCGCGACGACCTCTTAACCGCCATCGCCCGGCGGATGCCCGGCGGGCGTCGCGACTTGGAGGTCCTGCGCGACTTCAACCGCCCCGGCCTCTTGAGCCGCGCCGACGAAGTCCTGGCCGCCGTCGCCGCCGCCCGCGAGACCCCCGAGGACCGACTGCCGGAACACCTCGCCCGCCCCGACGACGCGCCGGGGGCCTCGACGGTCGCCAACCTGCTCTCCGCCGCGCTGGCGCAGTGCTGCCTGGAGAACCACGTCGCCGGCTCGCTCGTCGCCAGCAACGCCGACCTGCGGAGCCTGATCCGCTGGCGGTTGGAGGGCCGCTCCGCGGACCAACTCCCGGCCCTGGCCGACGGCTGGCGCGGGGAACTCTGCGGCAAGCTGTTGATCGACGTGCTCGACGGCCGCGCGACCTTGCGGGTCGTCGACCCCCAAAGCGAGTTCCCGGTGGCGCTTGAGCCGTTCCACAACGGCGACGGAAAGGGATCCTGAAGCCATGCCCGTGTTAAGCTGCTTCACCAACTGCTACGGCCCCGACGGCGTTCGAAAGGCCGTGGAGTTGATCCGCGAGGCCGGCGTCGACCACCTGGAGCTGGCCCTCCGCGGGCATGACTTCGGCGGGCTGGTGATCCCGGAATCGGCCGTCGTCACCGAGAGGGCCGACGACGCCGAGGCCGGCGCGTTCGTCGACCTTCTGAACCGCCACGACGTCAAGGTCAGCGGCTGCAACGTCGGCGGGGCCGACATCCGAACCGAGGAGGGCGTGGCCCTGACCGAGCGCCGGATCCGCTTCGCCGCGCGCTGGTTCCACGTCCCGATCTGCGTCACCGGCGCCGGCCAGCCCGCCGACGCCGGCCAGCGCGCGACCGTCGTCGCGGCCCTCCGCCGCCTGGGGGACGTCGCCGCGGACGTCGGCGCGACCCTGGCGCTTGAGACCCACAAGGGACCGACCCAGAACGCCCGGGCGATGCTCGCCTTGATGGACGAGGTCCGCCATCCCCACGTCCTGCTCAACTTCGACACCGGCAACATCGCCTACTATAACGACGGCGTCGACCCCTGCGACGAACTGGAGAAGGTCAAGCATCTGGTCCGCAACGTGCATGTGAAGGACAACCGGGGACGCCTGGAGGACTGGTACTTCCCCGCCGTCGGCGACGGCGGCGCGGTCGACTTCGCCCGAGTCCGCTCCATCCTCGACGGCGTCGGCTTCCAGGGCGCGTACGCCATCGAGATCGAGGGGATCGGCGGCGAGCCCGAGCCCGGCCTCGCCGAACGCCAACGCCGGATCGTCCGCAGCGCGGCTTACCTCAAGGGCCTTGGGTATTGAGTCTCCGGATGATTGGAATCACCGAGTCACGGAGGACACGGAGCGGAGAGGCAAGGGAAGAAGAAGACGAAAAAGAATCAATCAAAGATAATCTAAATTTATTTTTGCGTTCAATTCTCAATCCCTCTCCGTGTCCTCCGTGACTCGGTGGTTCCAATCTCCGGGTTTTCGGCGGCGCGTCTCCATCGCGCTTCCGCGGTCTTCTCGGAATCCTCTCAAGCTCGGCGAGGGTCGTGCCGATGAACCTCGATACGGCTTGTTGAGTTGCATCGGGGGACAAGAATCGGCCGCCGACGGCGAATGCCTTCCTGGGAGGCTTCGTCGTAACGGGTTCGGGAGGAGGCGGAGATGGGGTTGGACCTCGCGGTGGGGGCGGTCGTCCTGATCGCCGCGATCCGCGGCTGGCTGCGAGGGTTCGTCGGCCAGGCGATCCGGATCGCCGGGTTCGTGGCGTGCTTCTACCTCGCCGGCCCGGTTCGCGACCACGCCCGGCCTTACGTCGCGACGCGGTTGCCCAGGATCGATCCGGCGCTTGTGGATCGGATGCTCTGGTGGGCGTCGGCGTTGGCGGCCTACGTCGTGCTGGTGGGCGTGGCGACGATCCTCGTCAAGCTGGGCCGACGGCCGGACGCCTCCGGCGACGCGCCCGCCCGTCGCGACGACCGGTTCGCCGGCTTCGTCCTGGGGGCGGGGAAAGGGGCGCTGGCGGCGGTGTTTCTGCTCGCGGCGTTTCAAAAGTACGCCGTCCCGTGGCAAGGCAAGGTTGATTGGCTTGACGGGATGACCGCCGGGTCGCTGACGCTGGAATGGAACAAGGAATACCAGCCGGCCCCGACGATCTGGGAATCGACCCCCGTTCAGAGGTTCGTCGACCAGATCCGCCGCAACGGCCTGGGCAAGTCGGCCGAGGCCCCTCGCGAGCCGACCCCGGACGGTCAGGTCGCCGAGGCCCGCGACGCCGAATCCCCGCGGCCGATCCCGCGGCTGGAAGTCCCGCGCCCCACGACCGACGCCGACTTCGACCCCGACGTTCTGGCCGATCTGGAACGCTTCAAGGCCCGCCGCGACGCCCGATTGGGCCGCTCGCCCGACTGGCGTTGACCGACTCCAGACCACGGCTAAGATCGACGGTTGAGGCTGCCCCGGACGGGGCGCCGAGGCACGACGATGAGAGTCAAGTCGCGCCACCGTGTCGCGAACCACCGAATCCGGCGATGACGAGAATCCCTTCTCCCCTTGGGGGAGAAGGTGGCCGAAGGCCGGATGAGGGGTGATCCCACGGCTTTCGGTCGCGCCACCCCTCATCCGCCCCTTCGGGGCACCCTCTCCCACAAGGGGAGAAGGGGGGCGCATTCCCGCTCCCGACGGGTTTCCAGGAGGATGGCGACAGGCGCGCGGGTCGGGGACGGTCATGGACGACGCAACGGAACGATCGCGCGGGACGCCTCCCTGGCGTTTCGTCCTTCTGGCCTTGGGCGTCTACCTGACGATCAAGGGCTACCACAGCCTCGACGGCGACCAGGCCCATCGCCTGCCGATCCTCTTGCATCGGCTCGACCCGAGCGTCTTCGCCGACGATCCGTTCGTCGGCTGTTTCGACGAGTTCAACCCCCATCGCGGCTCGCTGCAACTGCTGGGAGCGCTGACGCGCGCGATCGGCCTGTCGGCGACGCTCGCGCTTCTGTTCGCGGCGACGTTCGTCCTGAGCGTCCGCGGGATTCATCGGCTGGCGTCGGCGTTCTGGACCGATCGCGCCGCCGCGGCCGGCTGGACCGCGGTCGTCCTGTTCCTGGCGGCGAAGGCCGGCAACATAGGCACGAACCACCTGTTCGAGTCCATGCTCCTGGACCGCCTCATGGCGCTAGGGCTGGGCTGGGTCGCCGCGGCCGAGATCGTGGATGACCCTGGCCGCGGCTGGCGGCGCTCGGCCGTGCTTTTGGCCGCGGCGACGTGGATTCATCCGTCGATGGGGCTGCAACTGGCCCTGGTCTTCGCCGGCGCGTGGCTGGCGTGGTCGGCGTTCGCCGGGACGTCGCGACGGCTGGCGGCCGGCGCGGTCGCGGCGATGGCGGTCGCCGTCGTTCCGGGACTGCTGGTGAACCTCGCCCCGTTCGGAAACCTGCGCGAGGGACTGCCGCCGGAAACCTTCCGACTCCTGACCACGGAACTCCAAAGCCCGCAACACATGCTCCCGCACCTCTGGCGAGAACCCCAGTGGCTCGCGGCCGGCGCGTACCTGTTGCTCGCGGCCGTGGCGCTCGCGGGACCGCGAACGAAGACGGAGACGACGTCGTCGCCGCGGCGACGGCTACTGTTGTTGCTCGGGGCCTCGCTGGCGTGGCTGGCCGGGTCGTGGGTGGCGGTCGAGGTCGTCGGGCACGTCGGCGCGACCGTCTTCCAGCCGTTCCGGATCGCCACCGTCGGCCGTGGCCTTTGCCTGGTGATCGCGAGCGGCCACGTCGTCGCCCTCTGGCGCCGCGGGGGGATCGCCGACCGCGCGCGGGCCGTCCTCGTCTCCGTCGCCTGCACGGGCGACTGGACCTTCACCGTCGTCGCGGCGATCGAGGTCGTCCTGACCGCGATGGAATCGGCGCGGATTCAGGCGCGAATCCGGGACGCGGCCTTCGTCGCGACGCTGGCGATGGCGGCGGTCTTCCTCTCCCGCCACGATACCGAGCGCGGGCACAAGGCGCTGTTAGGCGCCGCCGCCGCGGGGGTGGCGCTCGCATTGATTGCCCAGCCTCGGACGAGCGACGCCGACGAACGGCCTTCTCCCCTTGAGGGAGAAGATGGCCGAAGGCCGGATGAGGGGTGGCGTGACCAGGAGCCCCCGCGAATCGGAGTCTTCGCGGGTCGCGGCCTCCATCGGGATCCAACGGCGGTCGACCCCTCATCCGGCCCTTCGGGCCACCTTCTCCCTCAAGGGGAGA
>CALCIB010000072.1 GCA_937907525.1 uncultured Planctomycetales bacterium
CCCTCCCCCTCATCCGGCCGCTTCGCGGTCTGTCTTCCCCCGCGAGGGGGGAAGATCATGATGGTCTTCGTTCACACTTATGGGATAGACTCTTACATCATCCCCATGCCGCCCATTCCACCCATGCCTCCCATGCCGCCCATTCCACCCATGCCGCCGTGGTCGTGGTGGTCCATGCCGCCGGCGGCCTCCTTCTTCTTGGGGGGCTCGGCGATCATGCACTCGGTGGTCAGCAGGAGGCCGGCGACGGACGCGGCGTTCTGAAGCGCGGTGCGGGTGACCTTGGCGGGGTCGACGACGCCGGCGGCGAGCATGTCGCCCCAGGCGCCGGCCTCGGCGTCGTAGCCGAACTTGGGGTCGTTGGCCTTCTTGATCCGGTTGACGACGACGGCGCCATCGACGTCGGCGTTCTCGGCGATGGAGCGGGCCGGCTGCTCGGCGGCGCGGAGGACCAGGTCGACGCCGAACTGCTCGTCGCCCTCGCCCTTGAGGCCGGCGGCGGCCTGAGCGGCGTGGATCAGGGCGACGCCGCCGCCGGGGACGACGCCTTCCTCGATCGCGGCGCGAGTGGCGTGCAGGGCGTCCTCGACCAGCGCCTTGCGCTCCTTCATCTCGGTCTCGGTGGCGGCGCCGACGTTGATCTGGGCGATGCCGCCGGCGAGCTTGGCGAGCCGCTCCTGGAGCTTCTCCTTGTCGTACTCGCTGTCGGTGGTTCCGATCTCGCGACGGATGGAATCGGCGCGACCCTTGATGGCCTCGCTCGAGCCGGCGCCCTCGACGATCGTGGTCTCCTCGCTGGAGAGCGTGACCTTGCGGGCGCGGCCCAGGTCGGTCAGTTGCACGGCGTCGAGGTCGATCCCCAGGTCCTTGAAGATCGCCTTGCCGCCGGTGAGGACGGCGATGTCCTCCAGCATGGCCTTGCGGCGGTCGCCGTAGCCGGGCGCCTTGACCGCCGCCACCTTGAGGATGCCGCGGAGCTTGTTGACGACCAACGTCGCCAACGCCTCGCCCTCGACGTCCTCGGCGAGGATCAACAGCGGCTTGTTGGCCTTGGCGATCTTCTCCAGGAGCGGGATCAGCTTGGTGGGGGAGCCGATCTTCTCCTCGTGGATCAGGATGAAGACGTCCTCGAGGACGACCTCCATGCGGTCCTGATCGGTGACGAAGTGGGGGCTGAGGTAGCCGCGGTCGAACTGCATCCCCTCGACGACGTCGACGGTGGTCTCGAAGCCCTTGGCCTCCTCGACGGTGATGACGCCGTCGGTGCCGACCTTCTCGAAGGCGTCGGCGAGCCGCTCGCCGATCGACTTGTCGCCGTTGGCGGCGATGGTGGCGACCTCGGCGATCTCTTTCTTGCCGTTGATCGTCTTGGCCTGGCCCTTGACCTTCTCGACGACGGCGGCGACCGCCTTGTCGATCCCGCGCTTCACGGCCATCGGGTCGGCGCCGGCGGCGAGGGCCTTGAGGCCCTCCTTGAAGATCGCCTCGGCCAGCACGGTGGCGGTGGTGGTGCCGTCGCCGGCGGCGTCGGACGTCTTGGAGGCCGCCTCCTTGACCAGCTGCGCGCCCATGTTCTCATACGGGTCGGTCAGCTCGATCTCCTCGGCCACCGACGCCCCGTCCTTGGTCACCGTGGGGGCGCCCCAACCCTTGTCGATGACGGCGTTGCGGCCCCGCGGACCCAGCGTGCTGCGCACCGCGCGGGCCAGCTTGCCGACGCCGTCGGCCAGCTTCCCCCGGGCCTCTTCATCGTATGCCAGAATCTTCGCCACGTTCGTCCTCCCATCGTCGTCTCAAACGCGACCGCCGTGGGCGCGGGCCCGGCCCGTCGCGGGGGGGCGTGCCAATATCGCCCCCCAAGAGTGATTCGGCCCGGCCTAAACGCAAGTGGCGTACCGAAGCCGAATGAACGACGCAAGTCGTTATCAACATGCTGATTGTGGCGATCGGTCGCCACCGATCCGCGCCGGTCGGCTGCCGTTTTGACAGGGGCCGTCGAAATGACGCGGGGGAGGGCGGGGACTTCGATGCGGCTTCGCGTTCGTCCGGTCCCCCGTCCGGTGGATCGGCGCGCGTAGAGACGCCGAGGGGTCGGTCGAATCGGCTCGACCGGCCCCTCGGCGGCTGGGGATTCCAGGGGCGACTCTCGGGACTCAGGCCGACCGACCCCGGCGCCGCAACGCCACGATGCCGAGGCAGAGCGAGGACGTCAGGGCCATCGCCACCGAGGCGGGCTCGGGGACGCCTGGGGTGAATTCGCTGGTGCCCATGGAGCCGCTCTTGCCGCTCTGGCCGATCGCCTGGACCTTGATGGCCGTGTAATAACCGCCTGGGTTGTTGCCGTCCGCAGTGCTCTGCTCGTTGAACATGGAGGCGGTCAGGCCCGTGGCGGTCACGTTGTAGACGGCGACGTCCCCGGTGGTGAACCTGGCGTTCACGCCAGTCCCACCGTTGGACGTGGGGAAGGTGAACTCGATGTTGAAATTCCCGGCCTTGATATCGTTGGCCCCATTCGTGGTTCCGACGCTCACGGTCGCCATCCCACCCGTGGACTCGGAGGTTTGATAGGTGAAGTTGCTGCTGGTCAAGGTTCCCGCGCCGCCGTTGTAGTTGAACAACCAGGGAACGACGAACTGGACGTTCGAGCCGGATCCCGTGTCATTGAACCCCTTGAGATCCATGGTGATCTGGACCGTGTTGGCGCCGATGTCGGCGACGGTCGCGACCGCCGTTCCCTGGGATGCGGTTCCGTTGACCTTCGTGCTCAGGGTGTACGTGTACATGTCCGCCTGGGCGGTGCCGGCGGCCAGGGCGAGGGAGGCGAGGGTGGCGAGAGCGAGGCGTCGCATGCTGAGGTACTCCGTTGGTGAGGGAACCGGAACGGCCCGAGTCGCCAGCGACGGCGACGGTTGCAAGGCGCTCCTCCCAAGAATGTCAAGCGGGTGATCGGCTCGTCGGAGCGGTGCCGCTCGTGACGTTGGTTATGGTGTGCTGGCTGTCGCTAATCGTCAAGATTGTGATGCTGCGATCTTGATCCTGTGCTGATTGTTTTAAACATCTGATGCATGGCGGAAACGTCGCTGCGTTTCTCAGGCGAACGGTGGCGAACGATTAGGCCGTCCGGCGGGGGATCGGCATGGCCGCCGAGATCGGTTCGGCGGGAGGTTGCGGCGGGTTTCGCGGTCCTCTACGATCGGGACCGGTTTGGGATCGGCCCGCGAACGACGAGTCGGGAGGTGGCGACGTGAGGTTTCTAGCCAAGGCGGCGGTCGGGTGTCTGGCGATGGTCGCGCTCGCGGCGGGTGCGCGGGGGGAGGATCCGCTGGGGTCCGCCTCGGAGGTGGTGAAGCTCTGGGCGGACGGGGCCCCGGACGCGAAGGGGACGGACCCGGCCAGGGACGTCCCGACGCTGTCGGTCTTCCCGGCCAAGCCGGAGGTCGCGACCGGAGCGGCCTTCGTGGTCTGTCCCGGCGGCGGCTACGGCGGGCTGGCGATCGACCACGAGGGGAGGCAGGTCGCGGAGTGGCTCAACGGGCTGGGCGTGACGGCGTTCGTGCTCAAGTATCGGCTCGCGCCGGCGTATCACCAACCGGCGATGCTTCACGACGTCAACCGGGCGATCCGGGTCGTCCGCGCGGGGGCGTCGAAATGGGGCGTCGACCCGGATCGGATCGGCCTGATGGGCTTCTCGGCCGGCGGCCACCTGGCCTCGACCGGCGGCACCCACTTCGACGCCGGCGAGCCCGACGCCGACGATCCGGTCGAGCGCGTGAGTTGCCGGCCGGATCGGCTGGTCCTGGTCTACCCGGTGATCGTGATGTCCAAGCCGTACACCCACGGGGGATCGGCCCACAACCTTCTGGGCGACGACCCGCCGGCCGAACTGGTGAAGTTCTACTCCAACGACCAGCAGGTGACGCCTCAAACGCCGCCGACGTTCCTGGCCCACACCAACGCCGACGCGGCCGTCCCAGCCGAGAACAGCCTGCTGTTCGCGCTCGGCTTGCGGAAGGCGGGCGTGCCGATGGAGTTGCACGTCTTCGAGAAGGGCCAGCACGGCCTGGGGCTCGGGAGCGGCTCCAAGCAACACGGCATCGGCCCCGAGCCCGCCTTCCAGGCGTGGCCCAAGCTCTGCGAGACCTGGCTTAAGGGTCAGGGGTTCCTGGAAAAGAAGTGAGACTACCCGCCGAATACCCTGATCTCGATCGAGCCGCGGAATTCAATCCGCAGATTACACAGATTAACACAGATTGTATTTTTCGATTATTCGATTGAATCTGCGTTAATCTGCGTAATCTGTGGATGAATCTCTTCCCCGACCGACCGCGGACGCGAGCGTCGGCCGCGCGGCCAGGGCGCGGAAGGCGGCTTCGAGGGCTTCGGGATGGGCTGCGGCGGTTTCCAGGCGTTCCGGGGCGAGCAGTCGCTCAAGCGTTTCGGGGACGTCGCGGGCGTCGCCGGGGGGGAGGTCGATCATCGCGAACGACCAGGAGACGGCGAAGCCGGCGAAGGTCGTCGCCTTGACGTCGAGGGGGCCGTCGACGACCGCCGGCGTCTTCAGCTCGCGGACCACCGCCGCGGCGCCGCAGACCGCCGGCTTGCAGGCGAGGAACCGGAGCCGGTTCGATCCCGACTCGACCAGAAGCGCGTAGGTCACGTCGACGGTCGCGTGTTCCCTCCCCACCAGGCAGGTGGTGGGCGTCCGCAAGAGCGCGAAGGTGGGGGTGGCCGCGGCGAGGCTGGCCCGGCCCAGTTCGCGCGAGCCGGCCGCCAGGACGATCCGCTCCTTGGTCGACCACGAGCCGGAGACGTCGCCGACGTTCGTCGCGGCGACGATCACGTCGCCGGCGTCGGCTCCCTCGCCGACGACCGGCGCGGCCAGACCCACGCCCACCCGCCGCAGGTTCGACCCGTCCACCTCCGCCAGGACCGTCAGCCGGATCCGACGCGCCGTCACGCGCGCCTCCGGCGAGAGCGTGCCGAGGTCGCCCGAGGCCAGCACGGGAATCGACTTGAACGCGACGTGGGTCCACCCCGGCGGCGGCGCGTCGTCGCGGAACCGCGTCCCCGGTTCGAGCCAGACCAGTTCGGCGGGCTCGGCGACGACCGCCGGGCCCCCCGCCTCGGGCATCGACGACGCCATCGCCTCGGCGCCCGTCTCCGGCCTCGGCGCGAACCCCGTCACCAGAAATGGGACCGCCGCCAACGCCGCGGCGACCGCGCGCAGCCACCGCCTCGACGATTTGCCGGTCTTCTCGCGCACGAACGACCTCCCCACCTAGCACCCAGGGCCCGCGCGACCGCCCCCCCGATCCGGCCGGGGTCGACGACGTCCATCAGCATCGACCAGCATACTCCGCTGAGTTTACTGGTTTGTCTATTTTACCAAAGGCTCGACAATCTCGCCAGGCAAACGACGCGCCCGGCGTCATGGTGGTTGCTTGACGACTTGAACGCGGCGTCAGCGCGGGGCGTCGTCCGCGTTCAGGAGGAACGACTTGAGGAACTGGACCTCCACGGCCTGCTGGTAGTCCTGGTTGGGCTTCTTGGCGAAGCCGTGGCCTTCGTTGAGGCCCACGACGTACCAGACCGGGACGCCGTTCTCGCGGACCTTCGCCACCAGTTGCTCGGACTCCGAGAGCGGCACCCGGGGGTCGTTAGCGCCCTGGACGACCAGGATGGGGGTCTTGATCTTCTCGGCGTGGTTCAGCGGCGAGACTTTTTCGAGGAACTCCCGCATCTTGGGGTCGCGCTCGTCGCCGTACTCGGCGCGGCGGAGGTCGCGGCGGTAGCCCTGGGTGTTCTCCAGGAAGGTGACGAAGTTGGAGATGCCGACCACGTCGATGCCGCACTTGATCCGGTCGTTGTAGGTCGTTTGCACGGCCAGCGACATGAACCCGCCGTAAGACCCGCCCGAGACCGCCACCCGGTCCTTGTCCAGGTCCTTCTGGTCCGCGATCCAGTCGAGCAACGCCCCAATGTCCTTCACCGGGTCTTCCCGCAGGAAGCCGTCGTCGAGCTTGAGGTACGACTTGCCGTAGCCGTCGGACCCCCGGACGTTGGGGGCGACGACGACGATCCCCAGTTCGTTGACGAGATAGTTCAAGCGACCCGCGAAGCCGGGTCGGAACTGGGATTCGGGGCCGCCGTGGATGGAGATCAACACCGGCCTGGGCCCGTCCGACTTGCCGACGGGACGATAGACGAACGCCGGGATCGACGCGCCGTCGAACGACGGGAACCGGACCAACTCCGGCTCCACGAACTTCGAGGCGTCCAGGCCGCCGGTCTCGCTCTCGGTCCAGCGCTGGTCCGCCGGGCCTGACTTCCCGTTCAGGTCGACCGAAAAGGCGTCCGAGGGGGTTCGAGGCGAGTCAAGCGTGAAGCCGAGTTCGCGCGAGCCGCGGCGGAACTCAAGGCCGTCGATCCGCCCCGTGGAAAGTCCCTGGAACGACTGGTCGTTCATGGGGCCGCTCATGGGATAGAACTGGGCCTGGGGCCAGTAGCCGGCGATCGGTAGATAGGATCGGTGGAGGACGCTTCGCCCTTCCTGGTTGACCGCGGCGACCAACTCCGCGTCGTCGTCCGAGAGATCGTAATCCTCCACGTTCCAGGGGACGTCCTTGGAAATGATCGTCTCCTCTCCGGTCGCCAGGTCGAGGCGGGCGAGGCGGCGGAATTCGGCGTCGCGGTCGGTGACGTAGAAGACCGCCTTGCCGTCCCTGGAGAACTTCGGGCTTGAAACCGCGACCTTCGGCGCGCCGTCGGCGGGCTTCGGCGAGATCGTCCGAACCGCGCCGGTGGCCAGGTCGACGAGGTGGACGTAGGATTCGGTGATGGAGATGTATTCCTCAACCGCCAGGGTCTTGCCGTCGGGCGACCAGTCGGCGACGGTCCAGAGGCCGGCGACCTCCTTCACCGTCCGGCGCAGCGCCGGGTCGGAGGCGGCGGCGACGCGCACGTCCATGTCCTTGCCGTTGCGGGCGTTGTCGCTCCAGGCGAGCAGGTCGCCCGCGGGGGACCACCGCGGCGAGGCGTGGCGGCTTTCGCCGTCGGAGATTCGGATCGGCTCGCCGCCGTCGCGGTCCTGAAGGAAGAGCTGATAGTTCTCCGCGCCCCCCTCGTCCATGGTGAAGAGGAACTGGCCGCGGCGCGGCCTGGGCGAGACCCCCAGCACGCGCTCGGGGAGGAACGTCAACTGCCGGCGCGCCCCGCCGGGCGCGGCGACGTAATGGACCTGGGTCGTGTCGGCGAATCGGGTCGTGACGTAGATCGCCCGCTTGCCCTCCTCGCCGTCCCAGCCCTGGAAGCTCGCCCCGCGGATGTTTTGGTGGCGGTTCAACTCCGCCGCCAGCGATTGGGGGATCGGCGGCGCCCCCTCGACCCGGATCGTGTCGGGGACGGGGATCGTCGGCTCCCCGGCCGTCGCCAACCCGGCCAGGGCGAACAGGGCGAACCACGACGCGACTCGGCGCATGTCCACGGACTCCTGGGTGAAGGCGAGGCGCTCCGACCGTCTCGGGTTCGCCGATCATACCGCCGGATCGGAAAGCCAGGAACCGCGGAAACGCGGAGGACGTGGCGAGAGGGGCGAATTCGAGCGAAAGTCCGACCGCCATCGCTCGACGTCGCGTTTTCGATTCGAGACGCTATCGGCGCAGGGCGGCCAGGCGGTCGAGTTGGGCGTCGAGCCGGGCCCGCACGCGGTTCACGGTCGGGAAGCGGAACAGGATCAGGATCAGCGACGCGGCCACGACGGCCAGCGCGACGACCCCGCCATCAAGCGTGTAGGCCAGGGCGCCGAAGAACGCCGCGCCCTCGTTGAAGGCCGAGGCCACGATGAGTCGGGTCTGGAACAGGGCCAGAAGCCGCGCCTCGTCGTCGGCGGGGTCGACCTCGCGCCAGGAGGGCTGGGGGCCGTCGGGCCAGGGATTGCGCGCGATCGCCCGCAGGCCGGCCTCGCCGATGAGCAGCGACGCGGCCAGCGCGAGCAGGGCGGAGACCGCGCAGGCGGCCACCGACGTCGCCGTGACCAACGGCAAGCCCAGGATCGTCGGCCCCTCCGCGATCCCCGGCCGTCGTTCGGCGGTTCGGAACGTCGCCATGACGATGAGGCAGAAGCACGCCACGGCGCCGGTCAGCATGCCGACGATGAACTGCTGGGTCCGGACGGTCGTCCGAACGGGATCGTCGTCGTTCCGGCCTTCGTCCTCGTCCCGGTCCTCGTCGAACTCGTCGATGAACATGGCGTCCCTCGCTCGGGAGGCGCGGTCGGCCTCTTCCCCCGGTATCGTCGCATCTCGCGGCCGGCCCACGCCAGCGGATCTCCGGGCGCGGCTCCGCGCGGGTCGGGCCGGGTCGCTACAATGGTCCGACCGGCCCGGATCGCGCGGGCCGAGGCCGTCGTCCCCCTGGGACGGCCCGCGGAGAGCTTCAAGGGACGACCATGCGAATTCGCTTGCTCGCGGCGCTGGGGTGGACGATCTTGATCGCGGGGCTGTGCTGGACGCCGCGCGCCGTCGTGAGGGAGGTGGAGGAGGAGGCCGGGTTTTGGCTCGTCCCGCATTTCGACAAGGTCGTCCACCTGGGGATGTTCGCTGGCTTCGCGTTCCTCTGGCTGGCCGCCGCGCGACGGCCGCGGTACGGGGCGGTCGCGCTGGCGGGGTTGGCGTTCGCCGTCGCGACCGAGCTGGGCCAGCTCGCCCCCCAGGTCAACCGAACCGCCGACCTCGACGACGCCGTCTTCGATCTCGTCGGGGTCGCGCTGGGATCTCTGGCGTTCCGATTCGCGACCGCGCGGCGCGCCCGGAAACGAGACGCCGCCTCGGCGCCGGTCGCGACCGGCGCCGAGGCGGCGTGAGCGTTCTTCGGCGATCTTCGTCGGAGCGGGCGGTCAGTCGCGGGCGACCCGGATCGCGGGGGGGGCGACGGCCGCGGTCGCGGTCCCCGGAGGGGGCAACTCGATCGCCGCGGCGGGGCGGGCGTTGGAGGCGACGGCCGCCTCGTGGCAGGCCCTCGAAATCGGCTCCGAGGCGATCGTGACCAAAATCGACATCACGGCGCAGGTGGCGGTCGCCAGCGCGACCGGCCAGCCGCCGACGGCCGTCAAGGGCTCGGCCGGCTCGCCCAGATACATCAAGACGATGATCCGGAGGTAGTAGAACGCCCCGACCGCCGCGTTGAGCATGCCGATGACCGCCAGCAACTGGAGCGAGAACGCCTCCGGACCCTCCACCGCCGCGAACGCCGCCGAGAAGATCTGGAACTTGCCCAGGAAGCCCGCCATCGGCGGGAAGCCCAGCAGGCTCAACAGACAGATCGTCAGCCCGAACGCCGGGATCCGGTTCGACCAGCCGGCGCCCGAGAGGTCGTAAATCGACGTCGCCGGCCGGCCGTCTCGGGTTTGAAGCGCCTGGATCAGGCCGAACGCCCCCAACGTCATGAACGCATAGGCCACCAGGTAGAACAGCACCGCCTCGACGCCGTGGTAGAAGGCGATCCCCTTCTCCCCCCCGGCGAAGGCCGCGGTGATCCCCACCATGATGTAGCCGGCGTGGGCGATCGACGAGTAGGCCAGCAGCCGCTTCAGGTCGGTCTGCAAGAGCCCGACCATGTTCCCCAGCGTCATCGTCGCCACGGCGATGATCCAGCAGAGGATGACGACCTTGTGGACCAGCGGGTCGCCCATCTGCCGCGACGCCAGCACGGCCGTCAAGACCCGGATCATGGCCGCCGACCCGACCACCTTCGGCACCCACGAGAGCATCGCGGTGACCGGCAACGGCGACGCCTGGTACACGTCCGGCGCGTAGAAGTGCAGCGGGACCGCCGCGATCCGGAAGCAAAGCCCCCCCATGACGAAGACGACCGCCAGAATCCCCAGGCTCATGTTGGGGAAGTAGGGGATCGACGAGGCCGTCAGCGCCCCCAACGCCTTGAGGTTGGTCGTCCCGGCCGCGCCGTAGAGGAACGTCATTCCGTAGAGCGTCAAGGCCGAGGCGAAGATGCTCAGGAAGAAGTACTTGGTGGTCGCCTCCCGCGTGGCCGCGCTCCGGCGCGAGAGGTAGAGCCACAGGTACGTCGGGATGCTCACCAGCTCCAGGCCCACGAACAGCAGGATCAGGTCGTTGGACGACGCCGTCAGCATCGTCCCGGCCTCGAGCATCAGGAACGAGCCGAAGAACTCCGCGGCGCGCCCCTCCGGCGGCTCGCGATGCGCCAGCCCGAGCATGATGAAGCCCGAGAGCAGCACGAACAGCCGGACGTAAAACGAGAAGGCGTCGTTGATCGCCGAGGCGGCGTAGACGTCGGGGTCGACGTGGCGGGTCGCCGAGAGGACCATGACCGCCGCCGCCAACGCCGCCGCGGCGAGCGCGCACCAGTGTTTCCGGGCGACCTTCACGAACGGCGAGGCCGTCATCATGACGATCGCGACGGCCACGAGCAGGATCTCGGGCGCGAGGACGTAAAGCGTTTGCTGGACCGTCTGATAAGCTTGCTCGGGAGTCATCGCCGGCGTTCCGTGTGGGTGTGCGAATAAGTCGGGCGCGGGACGGGCTTCAGCTCAGCGAGCGTCGCGCGACAGCATGGTGACGGACGCGCCGGCGGGGGCCGCCGCGGCCCTCGCGGCGACCTTGAACGCGGCCTGCTCCTGCCGCTCCACGACCCGGGTCAGCTCGGCCGCCGCCGGTCGGATCCGGGAGAAGAAGACCTCCGGGAGGATCCCGATGCAGAGGATCACCACCGCCAGCGAACCCAACGCCGCCCCCTCGAACCAGCCGAACGGCGCGACCTCCGCGTGCTCGTGGCCGTCGCCCGCGGGCTCCCGAAGCGGGCCGAAGACGGCCCGCCACAAAAGCACCATCAGGTAGAACGCCCCCAGGATCATCCCCACCACGGCCCCGGCGCAGGTCCAGGGGCTGACCGCGAACGTCGCCGCCAGGATCGGGAACTCGCCGATGAACCCGTTGAGCCCCGGCAGCGCCGCGGAGCCCAACGCCGAGTAGATGAAGAAGAACGCCAGCACGGGGAACTTCACCCAGGAGCCCCCCAGCACGTTCATGTCCCGGGTGTGGTAGCGGTGGTACAGGACCCCCACGCAGGCGAACAACGCCCCGGTCGTCAGGCCGTGGTTGACCATCTGGATCACCGCCCCGTTGATCCCGGTGGCGCTCATCGCCGCCAGGCCGAGGACCACGAACCCCATGTGGCTGACCGAGCTGTACGCCACCAGCCGTTTCATGTCGGTCTGCGCCAGCGCCGTCAGCGCCCCGTAGATGATGCCGACGACGCAGAGCGCCGCGAGGAACGGGTAGAGCGCCTGGGCCGCCAGCGGGGTCATCGCCAGGTTGAAGCGGATCAGCCCGTAGGCCCCCAGCTTCAACAGCACTCCGGCCAGGAGGATCGAGCCGGCCGTCGGCGCCTCGACGTGCGCCAGCGGGAGCCAGGTGTGGAACGGGAACAGCGGCACCTTGATGGCGAACCCGGCGAACAGGAGCAGGAAGATCAGGATCTGGGGACTGGTCCACGAATCGACGCGGTACCACTCGTCCCATTCGATCGTCGCCAGGCCCCGGGTCAATTCGGGGATCGAGAACGTCAGCACGTGCCCCGGCGAATATTGCATGTGGACGACGACGATCGCGATGACGCCCAGGAGCGTCAGCAGGCCGCCGGCCAGGGTGTAGAGGAAGAAGTAGATCGACGCCCGCCTCCGATCCGGCCCGCCCCAGATCCCGATGTTGAAGAACAGCGGGATCAGGGTGAACTCGAAGAAGACGTAGAACAGCACCACGTCGAGCGCCGCGAACAGGCCGAGCAAGCCGGTCTCCAGCAGCAGCAGGAAGGCGTAGAACAGAGCGACCCGCTCCGAGGCGACCTCCCACGACACCAGGACCGAGACGACCGACAGCAGCCCGGTGAGGACGAACAGCCAGATCGAGATCCCGTCGAGCCCCAGGGCGAACCGGACGTCGGGCCGTCCCAGCCACGACCAGCCGTAGGGGCCGCCGTCGGGCCCCGCGGCGAACTGCGGCGCGGTCACGTCGGGCTCGAAACTTACCAGGAACAAGAGGCAGAACGCGAACGTCACCAGGCTGGTCCACAGCGCGATGCTCCGCGACGCCTCCTTGTCGAGGTTCGGGAGCAGGACCAGCGCCAAGGCGCCGATCAGGGGCAGGAACACGGTCAACGCCAGCAGTGTCGCCATCGAAACCTTCCTCGGGAGCCTTGGTCGCCGCTCGGCCGTCGCCCTCGCGCGCCTGGAGTCCTTCGTTGCTCGTCTCAGGTGAACAGCAGCAGCCAGAGCAGGACCGCGACGCTCAGCGCCGAGGCCGCGGCGTAGAACTGGATCAGGCCGTTTTGGTATTTCGCCAGCACGTCCTTGGCCGCCGCCCAGGGGACGTTCGCCACCCCTTGCACCAGGCCGCCTATGACCTTCACGTCGAAGATCCGCGACCCCAGGGTGAACCCCCGCAGAAGCGCCATGACCGTGCCGTCGTAGATCTCGTCCACGTGGAACTTGTTGAGCGAGGCCCGGTACAACGGCCGGACCGCGGCGGCGACCCGCGCCGGCAGGTCGCTCGGCTCGGCGTACATCACGAAGGCCAGGGCGATGCCGGCCAGGGCGACGATCGTGCTGACGATCGGCGTCGTCCAGGTGAAGGCGTGGCCGGCCGCCGGCAGCGACTCGAAGCCCAGCGTGTGTTCGAGATGGCCCTCGAACAGCCCGGTGGGGCCGAACAGCAGCCCGACCAGAAGCGCGCCGGCGGCCAGGACGATCATCGGGTAGGTCATGATCGCCGGCGATTCCAGGCCGATCTCGTGATGGCCGTGGCCGTGGGCGTCGGCCGCGTGGTCCTCGTGGTCGTGGCCGTGGTCGTGGGCCGCGACGGGCGCCGGCGGGGCCTCGGGGTCGTCGGGGCCGGGGAGCTTCTCGGGGCCCCAGAAGGTCATGAAGAAGGCGCGGAAGGTGTAGAAGGCGGTCAGGAAGGCCGTCAGCATCGCCAGCCAGTAGAGCGGGCCGTAGAGCCAGCCCATGCCGAAGCCGATCTCACGGCTGGCGTGCGGGGCCGCCCCCAGGGCCACCAGCACCTCGTCCTTGCTCCAGAAGCCGGCGGTGGGGAAGATCCCCGCCAGCGCCAGCGCGCCCAGGGCGAACGTCCAGCAGGTGTACGGCATCCGGCGGCGGAGGCCGCGGAACCGCCGCATGTCGATCACGTCGCCCATCGAGTGCATCACCGACCCGGAGGCGAGGAACAACAGAGCCTTGAAGAAGGCGTGGGTGAACAGGTGGAACATGCCGGCCACGATCGCCAGCCGCGCCAGCGAGCCCACCCCGGAGCCCAGCGCCATGAACATGTAGCCGAGTTGGCTGACCGTCGAGTAGGCCATCACCCGCTTGAGGTCGTTCTGGGTCAGGGCGATCAGCGCCGCCAACAGGGCCGTCAGACAGCCGATCGTGGCGATCAGGAGCTGGACCTCGGGGGAAAGCGCGATCAGGGGGGTCGAGCGGGCGATCAGGTAGACGCCGGCGGTGACCATGGTCGCCGCGTGGATCAGGGCCGAGACCGGCGTCGGGCCCTCCATCGCGTCGGGGAGCCAGACGTAGAGCGGCAGTTGGGCGCTCTTGGCGGTCGCCGCCCAGAAGAGCAGCAGCGGAATCCCCCACCTGGCCGCCTCGGGGAGCGACTGCAAGGTCGAGTCGGCCAGCACGTTCTGGTAGCTCAGGTCGTGGTTGGGGACGACCGTCCAGAGCCAGAAGATCGCCAGCGCGAAGCCGATGTCGCCCAGGCGGTTGACCAGGAACGCCTTCACCGCCGCCGCCGCCGCCGCCGGCTTGGCGTACCAGAAGCCGATCAACAGGTAACTACAGACCCCCACCCCCTCCCAGAAGGCGTAGGTCAGCACGTAGTTGTTGGAGAGCACCAGCCCGGTCATCGAGAAGACGAACAGGCCGATCTCCGCGAAGAACCGGGGATAGCCCGGATCGCCGGCCATGTAGCCGCCGGCGAAGACGACGACCAAAAACGAGATGAACGTCACCATCGACAGCATCAGCGTCGACAGGCCGTCGACCCGGAACTCGAGCGGCACCACGAACGAGCCGGCCTCGATCCACCTGGAGACCACGACCGTCTTTTCCGGGTCCGCCGCCGCGTAGGCCGCCAGCGACAGCAAGAACGCCAGCCCCACCCCGATCGCCACCGGCGCGAACGGGTCGATCTTGACCCGTCGCGCCACGAACCCCGCGAACAGCCCGCCCACCAGCGGGCAGGCCGGGACCAGCCAGATGTTGTCCACGAAGAAACCCACGTGTCGCCGCTCCTCTTTGGTCTCGCCTTCGCCTCGCCCGTCCCGCCGCCGCGCGACCGCGGCGCGTCCTCAACGACGACGCTCGGTCCAGGGTTGGATCGGGTGGGCCGGCTCCAGGCCGGCGGGGGTCAGGGTCGGGTACGTCTCGATCCCGTCCTCGTGCTCCAGGGGCGCGGCCTGGGTCGCCTCGTCGACCAGGTCGGTCGGGCCGACCCCCTCCTCGCGGACCTCCTGCCAGAGCGTCACGTCCAGCGACTCCTTGCGGTTGTACAGCACCACGATCAGCGCCATCGCGATCGACGCCTCGCACGCCGCGACCGTCAGGATCACGATCGTGAACACCTGGCCGGTCCAGTTGCCGTGGAACCGGCCGAAGGCCACCAGCGACAGCCCCACCCCCTGGAGCATCATCTCCGCGGAGAGGAACATCACGATGAGGTTCCGCCGCGAGACGAACCCCAGCATCCCCAGCGCGAACAAGGCCGCGCCCACCAACAGGTAGTTGGTCAACAGGTCGATCGAAAACGGGTCGGTCATGGCTTGGTCCGTCGGGTTCCGGGGGCGAGCGGGTTCAGGCGGTCTCGCCGCGCTTGCGGGTCGGCCTGGGGTCGGCGATGAGCACGGCGGCGATCAGGGCGGCGAACAGGAGCGAGCCGGCCAGTTCGACGGTCACCAGGTGGTCGGCGTAGAGCGCCTCGCCCAACCCGGCGACGTTGGGCTTGAGGATCGCGGCGTCCGAGTCGCCGCGGTCCTCCGCGAACAGCGACGACGTCGGCCGCAGGGCCTTGTCCAGGACCACCCGGACCCCGGCGCCGGTCGCCTCCTGGAAGAAGTGCGGCCCCAGCTCGCGGCCGGGGTGGAGCCGGTCCTCGGCCGCGGCCTCGGGCCCCGCGGCGTCGGGGCGGTAGCTCCCCGACAGCCCCACCAGGCAGTAGGCCAGCGACCAGAGCAAGAGGAAGCTGGTGAAGACGGCCCGCCCCGGCGTCCTGGCCGCGCGGTCGTAGACGGCCTTCCCCTCCATCTGGGCCAGCATGATCACGAACAGGAACGTGACGACGATGGCCCCGGCGTAGACGATCACGGTCCCCGCCGCCAGGAACTGCGCGTCCGCCAGCAGGAACAGCCCGGCCGTGGCGATCACCGTCCCGGCGAACCACAGGGCGCTGTAGACCGGGTTGCGGCTGGTGACGGTCATCACCCCGCAGCCCAGCGCCCCGGCCGCGAAGACGTAGAAGAACGCCCCGGAGACCAGTTCGCCCAGGGGCGAAAGCGCCGGCGGCGTCAACAGCAGCAGGAAGCCCAAAAGGCCCAGGGCCGCGAACAGCCCCCCGGCGACGTAGAGCGTGCGGGCCTTGGCCCGGCCGCGGCGGTGCGGCAGGAGCAGGTACGTCCCGATCGCGCCCGAGAGGACGCCGAGGGTCGCGAGCGTGAAGGTGGCGTCGTCGGTCATGGGGTCTGGTCGCCTGGCTGGGGGCCTTGGGGTCGCGGGGGGGTCACGGCAGCAACGACTTGGAGATCGGCGAATCGAGCGTCTCCGTCGGCGTCGCCTCCGACCTGGGGGGGGCGTTGAAGACCATCGGCTCGGCCTCCTTGGTCATGTCGAAGACCGACAGCAGCTTGGTCTTGTCGAAGATCATCTCCTCGCGCGACAGCCCGGTCAGGTCGTACAGCCCGGTCAATTCGATGGCCTCGCAGGGGCAGGCCTCCTCGCACATCCCGCAGTAGATGCAGCGCAATTCGTCGATGACGAAGCTCTCGGGGTACTTCTCGCGGTCGGGCCAGCTCGCGGGCGCCGTCGCCCCCACGATGTCGATGCAATGCGCCGGGCAGGCCGTGGCGCAGAGCATGCAGGCGACGCACCGCGGCCGGCCCTCCTCGTCGCGGTTGAGCCGGTGGACGCCGCGGTAGATCGGGCTGGGGACGTGCTGGACCTCGGGGTATTCGACGGTGATCGCCTTGTCGCGGAACGCCACGCCGAGGATGTGCTCGGCGGTCACGACCAGTCCGTCGAGGATCCGCGGCAGATAGATCCGGTCCCCCAGGGTCAGCTTGGGAGGCTCGATCTTCTTGAGTTTCGGGTCGTCGGGTCGCACGCCTTCAGCTCCAGTACGTTCGGACCAGCTGGACGATCGCGGCGGTGGCCGCGAGGTTGATCAACGCCAGGGGGATCATCGACTTCCAGGCCAGGTCCATGAGTTGGTCGTAGCGGAACCGCGGCAGCGTCCACCGGACCCACATGATGAAGAGGATCGCCAGCGCCACCTTGCCCGCGAACACCAGGACCTTGAGCGCCGTGAAGACGATCCCCGTGTGCGCCGAGGTCAGGATCCAGGGGAGGTTCCAGCCCCCGAAGAACAGCGCGACGGTCACGAAGCAGGCCGTGATGATGTGCAGGTATTCGCCGAGGAAGAACATGCCGAACTTCATCGCCGAGTACTCGGTGTGGAA
>CALCIB010000073.1 GCA_937907525.1 uncultured Planctomycetales bacterium
CGTCGACGCAGTTGAGGACGAAGGTCACGTTGTCGAAGTCGAGGTTCTCGATCTTGCGGCGGCGGATCTCGAAGAACTGTTCGGAGACCATGTCCAGGTCGGCGATGGCGACGACGTTGATCTCGGCCGGCTTGGCGTCGGCCTTGGTCTCGTCTTTCTTCTCGTCGGCCTTGGGTTCCTCGGGCTTGGCGTCGGCGGCGGGGGCGCCCTTGACCCTGGCGGCGATGGTGTAGGCCTGGCCGGAGGCGACGTGGCGGCGGCGGGGGTTGATGCCGCTGACGCCCATGAAGCCTTGCTCGACGGCCTCGGACCACTCGATGATCCCGCCCTTGTCGCTGGTCCGGAGCAGGGGGGTGAACTCGGGCCCCGCCCCCCCTTCGCGGGCGCGGAGCAGGCCGGGGAAGAGCGAGACGACCTCTTGAAGCCCGGCCGTGGCGGGCTGGTCGGGGTTGAAGGCGTCGGTCGCGTAGGGGTCGTGGCCGATGAAGACGACTTCCGGCGGCATGTCGGCCAACTGCGGGTGCGGGTTGTACGGGTTCCAGACGATCTGGGTCGTCGGCCACTCGACGTTGACGAGCTTCAGAAGCTCGGTCAGGTCGCCCTTCTGGTCGGGAGGCGCGCCGCCGCCGAAGGGGCCGCCGGCGGGCTGCTTGGGGACCTCGGGGGCGATCTGGGGGTTGTCGACCGGGAACGGGTCCATGAGCAGGAGCGTGGCCCCGCCTTGCTTGACGAAGGCGGTCAGGTTGTCGATCTGGGGCTGGGTCAGCGACGACGGCTGCGCCACCAACAGGACGTCGAGTTCGGCGTCGATGGCCGCGTCGGGGGCGACGGAGGAGACGTCGTACTGCTTCTTCAGTTCGGTGACGATCGACCATTCCGGCGTCTGGCCGAAGCTGCGCTGGTCGAAGCCCCCCATCAGCTTGGCGTCGGTGTTGAGGATCCCCACCTTCTTGCGGCCGGCGCGGGAGACGACCTGGATCGACCGGGTCAGCTCGTACTCCACCGGCAGGCCCTGGTCGAAGAACGGGATGACGACCTCCTCCAGCCCGGAGGTGAAGGCGACGCCCAGGAAGATCTCGGTGGAGCTTTGCTTGGCCTGCTCGGTGGAGAAGACGCGCCGAGGCGCGATGCCGAAGCGCTTCTCGGCGTCGCGGGCCTCGGTGGAGAAGTTCTCGGTGGGGATCAGGTTGAGTTGGATCCGGCCGCCGCTTCTGGCCTGATACTCCTTCAGGAGCCCCAGCAGGTCGGTCTTGACCTCGACGTACTCGCGGGGGACCTCGGGGCTGTAGTACGCCTCGATCAGCACCGGGCGGTCGGCGGGGATCTTGCGGATCAGGGCGATCGTCTCGGCCGAGAGCGTGTGCAGCCGCTCGGCGCTGGCGTCGGCCCGGACGCCCAGGCGGTCGATCATGAGGTTGAGGCTGAAGAGGGCCAGGAGGACCGACAGGAACCGAACCGCCGCGTGGACCCAACGGCGTTTGCCGGCCTCACCGCCGGCCCAGTGGCGGCGGCCCAGAAGCAGCATGTTCAGATAAAGCATCGCCGCGGCCAGCGACGCGAAGTAGAAGACCCCGGAGAGCGAGATCACCCCGGCGCCGAAGTCGCGGAACATCGCCGGCACCGACCAGTCCTCAAGCCCCCGGCGCAGGGCCGTCCCGGTCGAGGAGCCCAACGATCCCAGGAAGATCGGCGCGGCGCAGAACAGGGCGCCGAGGATGAACGCCACCGTCACGTTCGAGGAGAGCAACGAAGCCGCCATCCCCACCGCGATCAGCATCGCCCCCATCAGCCAGTAGCCCAGGTAGGTGGCGAACATCACCCCCAGGTCGGGCTTGCCCAGCGACGAGAGCACCAGGAGATGGCTCGTCGAGAAGAGCAGGGCGACGGTGTAGATCCCCAGCGCCGCCAGGTACTTGCCCAGGACGACGTCGAGGTCGTGGGCGGGCAGGGTGAAGAGGAGTTCGTCGGTCCCCTGCCGGCGCTCGTCGGCCCAGAGGCTCATGGTGACGGCGGGGATGAAGAACAACAGCAAGTACGGCATGTACTTGTTGAGCTGGTCGAGGTTGGCCAGGTTGTTGGTGAAGAACTCGTCCTGCCAGAACGCCACCGCCGAGCTGATCAGCACGAACAGGGTGATGAAGACGTAGCCGGCCGGGTTGCTGAAGTAGCTCTGGAGGTTCCGTTTGAACACGGCCGCGACGACGTGGGGACGCAACGGCCGGATCGCCGGCGCCGTCCGCGTCGCTGGGGCGGGGTTGGTCAGGGTCGTGGCCACCGCGGGGTACCTCTGCTCGGGTCGTCGATGTCGGGAGTGGGGTCGTCGCCGGCCGGGACGGCGTCCCTCGCCGTCGGCGCGGGGACGGGTCAGACGGGCTGGGCGGTGAGTTCGTGGAAGGCTTCCTCGAGCGAGCCGCCGCGGCGGGCGAGTTCGGCGGGGGCGCCGTCGAAGACGATCTTGCCGTCGTGGATGAACAGGACGCGGGCGGCGACCGGCTCGACCTCCTGCAAGATGTGGGTGGAGACCAGCACGGTCTTGGTCTTGCCCAGCTCGCGGATCAGGGCGCGGACGCCGCGGATCTGGTTGGGGTCCAGGCCGCTGGTGGGCTCGTCCATGATCAGGACGTCGGGGTCGTGGAGGATGGCCTGGGCCATCGAGACCCGCTGACGATACCCCTTGGAGAGCTTGCCGATCGGCTTGTGGGCGACGTCGGCGAGCACGCACAGGTCGACCGCGGCGTCGATCCGCTCCCGCAGCCGGGCGCCCGACAGCCCGCGGGCGGCGCCGAAGAACTGGAGCAGGCCCAGGGGGGTCATGTCGGGGTAGAGGGGGCCGTTCTCCGGCAGGTAGCCCAGGCGCTCGGCGGCGGCGATGCGGTCCTCCCGCACGTCGATCCCGGCGATCCGGGCCGAGCCCCTGGTGGGGGCCATGAAGCCGGTCAACAGCTTCATGGTGGTGGACTTGCCGGCGCCGTTGGGGCCCAAAAACGCGACCACCTGGCCCTGGGGGATGGAGAACGTGACGTCGCGGATCGCCAGGAACGACCCGAATTGCTTGCAAAGCCCGTCGGCTTCGATCATGGCCGGCGTTGACATGCCGTTGGGTTCCTCTTCTGGCCTGGTCATCACTTCGGGTGGGTCGGCGTCGCGGCGGGCGCGGGGGGGGCGCGTCGCCTTCACGACCGCGCGGGATCCGCTCTCGCGGGGGATCGAGCGACCGTCGCGCCGTATTGGCGTCGTTACGTCGATCCGGCGGAAGGGGTTCATTATGCGCGGCCCGCGGACGCGACGCAACGCCGCTGGGGCGGGGCGGCGGACTCGATTTCGTCACCGACGATTTCGACTTAGGGAGTCCGCGTAAACCAAGCGGCGGCGACTCAGTCCGAATCATCGTCCTCGACGGGCGGCCTAAAGACGTGAATGGACGAGACGACCAGCGCCGTTTCATCGGTCGAGAATCGGAAGTTGACCACGAAGTAGACCGCGTCGCCGTCCGACGTCGGCATGACCGCCTTGGAGGACATGCCCTCGCCGGGGAAGGCCGTCGGCCCGGCGGGTTCCGAATAGGCCGAGGGCCGTAGCGCCAGCGCCTGGAGGTGGCCCAGGACGAAGACGAGTTCGTCACGGCGAAGGCCGTCGAGGGCGGTTCGCGCGTCGGGAGAGAACAGGACTCGATAACCGCTCATCGCGTCCCGCGGGCGAGCAGGTATTCCGAGAGCGACGTCAACTCCACTTCCCCCCTCGCGACGGCCTCGTCGGCGGCCCTGGTCGATTCCGCGAGTTCCGGACGCTCCGCCAGGAACGCGGACAGCGGGCGGACGTCGAGCATCGCCGGGTCGACTTTCAGGCCGACGGAAGGGAAGTCGATGAGCCTGATCGCGGGATCGTCGATGAGGCGCTTCACGTCGGCGAGACGGCGCTTGAGTCGTTTCAGTCCGCGCGCGGGACCGTTGGGGCCGGCATGGCTCGCGGCCGACCGCGCGACGTCGGCGGCGGCCACGGCCCACTCGCGATACAAGCGAACCACGGCGGCGTCGTCGTCGAGGTCGTAAGCCCGGTCGCCCTGATAGACCTCGCGCCGCCAGGACGCCTCGCCCTCGGCGACCCCCTCGAAAAGATCGTTCATCCCCCGAACGGCGCGGGCCAGCGTCGCGCGCGATCTCCCGGCGGCCTTCTCGGCCCGACGGGCCTCGTCGACCCGCCGAGCCGCCATGATTCCGACCACTCGCGCGTCCAGGGACATAGACCAACCTCCCGTAAAGAACGTCGCCACGTCGCGTCCTCTTGATTGATTCTAAGAGCCGGTCGATTCCGAGGCCAGCCGGGGGATGAAGACTGGCGAATTCCGTCACCAGCGGAGATGGTTTTTACCGGCCCCCAAACGCGCGAAGCCCTCGAACCGGCGAGGGCCGATTCGGGGGCTTCGTGATGAGCGTGGCTGATTGGCGGACTCGGCCGCCTCTCGCGCGGCTGGCCTTCCGAACCTGTCGGCCGACCCGTCCCGCGTTGGATGACGAGTGAACTCTACACCCTCGACGGCGACGACGGAACCATGTTGCCGGGAATCAACGCCGGCGTGGCGTTTCGGCGACGACGGACGCCGGGGTCAGACGGCCCGAGCCCGCCGCCGTCGCGCCGTCCAGAGCCCGCACCCGACGCCGATCGCCGCCAGGGCCAGGCTCGACGGCTCGGGGACCACGGTGAGGACCATCGAATCGGCGTGGTCTCCCGAACCCCACGTCCAGGTGTAGGTCCCCGGCGTCAAGCCGAGGCTGGCGAACGTCGCGCCGGCGATCGTCGCGGTCCCCTGCAAGGGATCGAGCGAGGTGTAGCCCGCGGGCAGGATCAGAAGCGAAATGCCGAACTCGACGGCGGCCCCGAACGCGTCGCCCGAACCGCTCGTGGAGGCGGTCGCGTCCCCGCCTCCAAGGGTCGCGGGCCCAGTCGCGAGCCCCGTGTAAGCGTCGATGTCGAGATCCACGCCGGCGGGGCCGGTGAGCAGAGACCCCGCGCCGGGATAGACCCCCGACGGCGACGTGGTCGTCAGCAGGAGCGACAGGTCGGTCGTGTCGGCGCTCCCGCTACCGGAGATGATCACCCCGGAGGCGTCCTGGACCGCCGTCAGGACGATCTCGCCGCGCGCGGGCGTCGCCGCGAGGACCAGCGCCAGTCCCAAACCCATCAGCCCCAAGTCCCTCTGCCTCATCGCGTCCTCCTGGATCATCGATTGGATCGTCGCCTCGCCGACCGTCGCGGCCGGGGACTCGCGCGAACCACCGGCCGCGATCGACCCCGCCCGGCGAGTTCCTCGCGGATCTTAATGGGTCGCCCGATCGGTTGGAAGCAAAAAACCAACGCAGCCGTCGAGTTTGGGAAACATGCTTGGGGGCCGGATGTTCAACTAGATTCGTGACGCCGCAAGTTATCGACTTCTAGAGTCTCGGACGTCCGCGAAGATCGCGCCTCGCGCTTGGTCCCGGGCCCCGGCCGGTCTGGAAACGCGCGAAGCTCCCGAACAAGCGCGCCCGTCCGGGAGTTTTCGACGACCGCTTCCCTCTTGTTTCGACGCCGGCGTCAGGCGGCCCGGCTCCGCCGCCGCCGGAGACGACCACGCCGGAGGCGTTCTGGACCGCCGTCAGGAGGATCGCCCCGCGCGTCGGCGTCGAGGCCGAGCACCTCCTCATGGGTCCGCCCGTCCATGCTCGAATAATTCCAAGGGAAGTCACGCCTTGATTTCCGCCGCGTAACGTAAGAATGTCGGGAGACGTTTCGAGACGTCGCGCCGCACGTCGTCGGTCGTCATGTCTCGTCGCCGATTCGTTCGAGTCCTCGGGAGGACGTCCCATGCCCCTTCTTGGCGGAAGGTTCGGCCGGCGGCCCGGCGCGGTTCGAGGGGTCGCGGCGCTGGCGGCGGGGCTGGCGACGGTCGTCGCGTCCGCCGCCCTGGCGGATGACGGGCCGAGGGCCGGGCCGCCGGAGTCGAGCGGCAGCGCGGCCGACCCCGCCGGCTTCATCGACCCGCTGTTGAAGGCCGCGTGGGAAGAGGACGGCGTCAAGCCCGCCGTCCCCGCCGGCGACGAGGAGTACCTTCGTCGGGCGTATCTGGACGTGATCGGCCGGATTCCGACGGTCGCCGAGGCCCGCGAGTTCCTGACGACCAAGGCCCCGGACAAACGGGCGCGGCTGATCGACCAGTTGCTGGAGCACGTCGACTACCCCAAGAACTTCGCGACCCTCTGGACGAACCTCCTGCTGGGCCGGAGCCGCCAGGAGCGGAACGTCGACCGCGACGCCCTGACCGCCTGGCTCCGCAAGCAGTTCGCCGCCGACCGGCCCTGGAACGAGACGGTCTACGACCTGGTGACCGCCAGCGGGTCGAACAAGGAGAACGGCGCGGTCAACTACACGATCGCCCACCTGGAGAACGAGGCCATCCCGCTGACCTCGCGGTCGACCCGGCTGTTTTTGGGCCGGCAGCTTCAGTGCGTCCAGTGCCACGACCACCCCCAGAACGACTGGAAGCAGGCCGACTTCTGGGGGATCAACGCCTTCTACCGCGGCATCAAGGTCGAGGAGGTTCGCAAGGCCGACGCCTCCGGGCTGGAACGGGTCGATCACGTCGAGCTCTCCGACGTCCCCACCGGGGCGTTCGCCCGCTTCGACCGCCGCAACGGCATGATGGGGGTCGCCTTCCCGAAGTTCATCGACGGCCGCAAGGTCGCCAACCCCGACAAGGCCCTCCGCCGCGTCGAACTCGGCAAGCTGGTGGTCGATCCCGACGGCGACATGCTCGCCCAGGCGATGGTCAACCGGACCTGGGCCCACTTCATGGGCAAGGGGTTCGTCAACCCGGTCGACGACATCGGCCCCCACAACCCTCCGGCGCTCGAGCCGCTCTTCGCCAAGCTGACCGAGGAGTTCCACGCGGGCGGTTACGACGTCAAGCAGTTGATTCGCTGGATCGCCGCCTCGGCGGCCTACCAGGCGTCGAGCCTGCGCCCGGCCAAGAAGGAGTTCCCCGAGGACGAGTTGTTCAGCGTCATGGCGCTGCGGTCGATGTCGCCGGAGCAGTTGTTCGACTCGCTCCTGACCGCCACCGCCGCCCACCGCCCCGGCGGCGCGCGCGACGACGCCAAGCGCGACCGTTGGATGCGGCAGTTCCTCTTCACCTTCGGCAACGACGAGGACGACGAGACGACCAGCTTCCAGGGGACCATCCCCCAGTCGCTGATGATGATGAACGGCGAGTTGATGCGCGACGCGCTATCCGACAAGCCCGGCAGCTTCCTGACCGACGCCCTGCGACAGGCGCGGCGGTCGCGACGGCCGGCCGCGTTCATGGTCGACCAGCTCTACATGGCCGCCCTGAGCCGACGCCCCTCGAACTCCGAGGCCCAGGCGCTCGTGA
This sequence comes from uncultured Planctomycetales bacterium, assembly GCA_937907525.1. Taxonomy (GTDB): domain Bacteria; phylum Planctomycetota; class Planctomycetia; order Isosphaerales; family Isosphaeraceae; genus Paludisphaera. Next base: position 7,406 of record CALCIB010000073.1, read on the forward strand.
GATACCTGGAGTCGCACGCCGACGCCATGCCGTTCCTCCAGGACCTCTTCTGGGCCCTGCTGAACTCCAACGAGTTCGTCCTGATCCACTGACCCGTCCCGACCCGGCCCGCCCGCGCTGGAGACCCTCCCCATGACGCCTCCGATCATCACCCCCCGGGGGATGCGCCGCCGCCACTTCCTGGGACACATGGCGGCGACCACGCTGGGGATCCCCGCGGCCTGCTTCTTCGCCAACCTCCGCGGCGCGGCCGCGGCCGCGGCGGCGCCGGGGGGGAAGAGGCCCAAAAGCTGCATCCTGCTGTGGATGTCCGGCGGCCCCAGCCACCTGGACATCTGGGACCTCAAGCCCGACAGCGAGCGCAACGGCGGCCCGTTCAAGCCGATCGCGACCTCCGCGCCGGGAGTCATGATCTCCGAGCACATGCCCAACGTCGCCAAGCAGATGCATCACCTGAACATTCTTCGCTCGCTGGACTCCAAGGAGGGGAACCACGACCGGGGGACGTACCTGATGCACACCGGCTACGTCCCCAACCCCACCGTCGTCCACCCCGGCTGGGGCTCGACGGCCGCGTTCGAGATCGGCGGCCGGATGGAGGACTTCGACCTGCCGCACTGCGTCTCGATCAACACGCCGGGACAGGGAGCGGGCTTTTTGGGGATGTCGTACACGCCGTTCATGGTCGGCGACCCCAACGGCCAGATCGCCAACCTCGCGCCGCCCAAGGACGTCGACGCCCTCCGGATGAACCGCCGGCTCCAGATGCTAAGCAGGGTGGAGAACGACTTCATCAAGAAGCGCGGCGCGGCGCCCGCCGTGGACCACAAGGCGGTCTACGGCAAGACGATCCGGATGATGAACTCCAAGTACAAGGACATCTTCAAGCTCGACTCCGAACCCGACGCCGTCCGCGAGCTCTACGGCAAGCACTCGTTCGGCTCCGGCTGCCTGCTGGCGCGCCGGCTGGTGGAGCAAGGGGTGACCTACGTCGAGGTGGCGATGGGGGGTTGGGACACCCACGCCGACAACTTCGAGACCCTCTCGACCCGGCTCTTGCCCCAACTCGACCAGGGGATGGCCGCCCTGACCGCCGACCTGGCCGACCGCGGCCTGCTGGACTCCACCCTGATCGTCTGGATGGGCGAGTTCGGCCGGACCCCCCGGATCAACCCCAACGCCGGCCGCGACCACTGGCCGCGATGCTGGTCGATCGTGATGGGGGGCGCGGGGATGAAGTCGGGCCAGGTCGTCGGCGCCACCGACAAGGACGGCGTCGACGTCGCCGACCGCCCCATCGGCGTCATGGACATGATCGCCACGATGACCAAGGCGATGGGCATCGGCATGGACACCCAGTACACCACCCCCCGCGGCCGCCCCTTGAAGGTGGTCGACGACGGCAAACCGATCGCCGAACTGGTCGGCTGACGCCGACGACCGCCGCGGTCGTTTCGAGGGTCGCCGTTCCGGCGGCGAAGCGATCGCGGCGTTTCACGCGAGCCTCGCGCCGAACGCCATCGCCGGGGCGGGCGCGTCATCGGTCTTCGACGGCGACGCTCCCGAGCGTCTGATCTTGGCGCGTCGGCAAGGACCGGCCGGCGTATTCGAAACGCGCGAAGCCCTCGGACGAGCGAAAGGTCGTCCGGGGGCTTCGTGATGGGCGTGGCGTCGGTGGCGGGTTCGGCCGCCTCGTCGGGGGTGGGTTTCGCCGAAGGTTTCGGCTCACCCGTCCCGCTCGTCGTTGATGGGTCGAATTTACCGAACCATGGGCGACGACGGAACCATGTTGCCGGAAATCAACGCCGACGTCGAGTTTCGGCGACGTCCGCCCCCGTCTTCCGCGCCGCCTCACCCTCCCCGGCGGATCTCGTAATACCTGCCGACGGCCTTGATCCGGCCCACCACCCGGGCGACGACGTAGCCGCAAAGCGCCAGGCAGACGACGAAGACGTTGGCGAAGGGGAGGGCGTCGGGCTGGGACCATCCCAGGCTTCCTCGCCCCCAGTCCAGGCCGGCCAGGGCGTACAGCGCGACGTAGCCGGCGATCGCCAGTCCGGTCGTCAGCCAGACCAGCCTCGCGCGGAACCACAGGCCGGAGGCCGCCACCATCAGCGGGTAGCCGATCAAAAGCGGCGTGTCCAGGTCTTCCAGGATCCAGAGGAGCATCGTCAGGCAGGCGATGTCGCCGACGATCCACGCCCCTTGCAACCGGTCCCGCCCCCACTCCCGCCGCTGGAGCCACTGGAACAGGAGCGTCAGGGCCGCCCACAGCCCCAGCACGAGCTGCACACGGAAGCGGGCCGCGGCGTTCGGAGTGGAGGAGACGAACCGGTAGTTGACTTCCGTCAACAGGCTGACCAGGCCCAGCCCGGCGAGCCTCGCGACGATCTCCGGCTCGCGGCGGACCCAGCGCTTCAGCTTCTGGATCGGGCCGGAGGCGTCGATGGGGTCGCCCTGGATGAACCGCGCCAGTTCGTCGGCCAGAGCCTCGGCGGTCGGGTAGCGGTCGGCGGGGGCTTTCTCCAGGCACTTCAGGCAGATGTATTCCAGTTCGCGGGGGACGTCCGGGCGGCGGCGGCTGGGCGGGAGCGGGTCGCAGTAGATGGCCTGCATGACCGTTTCCATCGTGGTGTTCATCCGGAACGGCGGTCGGTCGGCGAGGACCTCGTAGAGGATCGCGCCCAGGCCGTGGACGTCGGTGGCCGGGCCGATCGCCTGGCGGTCGCCGGTGGCTTGCTCGGGGGCCATGTAGCTGGGGGTGCCCAGAACCGCGCCTGAGGCCGTCAGGTCGCTTTGGCGATACGCCTCCCGGGCCAGGCCGAAATCGGTGACGCGGGGGGCTCCGTCGCGGTCGATCAGGACGTTGGCCGGTTTCAGGTCGCAGTGGATGAAGCCCTGTTCGTTGGCGTACTCCACGGCGCGGGCGAGGGTCTCGATCAGGCCGGCGGCGGCCGTCGGGTCGGCGCGGAAGGACTCCAGGTGGTCGCCGAGCGTTCCTCCCTCGACCAGCCGCATGGTGAAGTAGAGGAAGCCGTCTTGCTCGCCGACGTCGTAAATCGGCACGACGTTGGGATGTTCCAGCTTGGCGGCCAGGGCCGCCTCGCGGCGGAAGCGCGCGCGGGCGCCGTCGTCGGCCAGGGCGCCGGCGAGGATCATCTTGATCGCGACGAATCGATTCAAGGCCGTGTCGCGGGCCTTGTAGACGATCCCCATGCCGCCGCGACCCAGCTCCGAAATCAACTCGTACTTACCGAACCGCTCGCCTCCGGTCGGCGGCGTCGAGGCGCTCGGTCGATCAAGCTTGACCGTGGTCGGGCAGGCGGTCGCGTTCTCGGGAGGTCGATCCGCCTCGGTCTCGTCCGGGAAGAGGCGGGCGACGACGTCGGCCTGGAACGGGAAGCGGCGGAGGAACTCCCGGCGGCGCGGCTCCTCGCCGGCCGTCCGGCGCAGCTCGATCTCCAGCCCGGCCAGCTCCTCGACCAGCGCCGGGCGGTCGGGGTCGTCGGGGGGGCCCAGGTAGTCCTCGACGCGGGGGCGGCCCGAGGCTTTCCAGTCGGCCTCGAACCGCTCGCAGGCCGCGTGGACCTTGCGCGCGAGGCTCAACTCGTCGGCGGCCCTGCCGCCCGGCGGGTTCGTCACGACGCGGGCTCCTCGACGTGCGACCAGGTCTTGCGGATCAGGTCCAGCCGACGCGCCACGGTGCGCCGCGCGCAGCCGAGCCGTTCGGCGATCTCGTCGCAAGTATAGCCTTCCATGCGTCGCAGGGCGACGTCGCGAAGGCCGTCGTCGGGCAGGGCGTCGAGCAGGCGTTGGAACTCCTCGGCGACCATCGCGGCGAACTCCGGGGTCGGCTCGTCGCCGGCGATCAGTTCCAGCCCGCCGGCTTCCGGGTCGGGTTCGACCGCCCGACGCCCTCCGCCGCGCTTCAACCGACGCTCGCGGCCGGCTTGCGCGAACGCCTTGCGGGCGGTGATGACGACCAGCAGCTTCCAAAGGTCCTCGCGGTCGTCCAGCTTGGGGAACTTCCCTAGCGCCGCGCCGGCGCAGAAGCTGTTGAACGCGGAGAGGGCCGCGTCCTCCTCGTCGGCCTCGGCCCCGGTCTTGCGCAGGTCCCTGAGCCGGGCGCGGGCCAACACCACGAGCTTGCCGTAGTACCGCTCCCAGAGCGGCCGCGCCGCGGCCAGGTCGCCGACCTTGAGGTCGCCGATCCAATGCGTCACCGAGCCTTGATCGGACTCGCTCATCGCCGCGACCCAAGAAAACGAGAGGGACCTGGAACCGTCGACGCTTCACCGGCGGGGCCCGCGGCTCAGGGGTCTTCGACGTGGTTTTCGGCGACCTCCGCGGCGGTCAGCCGGCGGAGGGTTATCTTCCGGACCATGCCGGCGCTTTCCCAGGCGGCGAAGCCCAGGGGTTCGCTGGCGCGGGTCTGGATGCGGGTGGAGAGCAGGCGGTCGCGGACGTCGACCGTCACGATTTCCTTGTCGTCGATCCAGCAGCGGACGGCGTCGGCGGTGACGCGGACGCGGAAGCGATACCAGACGTCGTTGCGGTACTTGTAGCCGGTGGTCGTCTGGTTCTCGGAGGCGTCGGCGCCGTCGAGGCAGGAAAGACCGGTTATGTTGCCTCCCCAACCGCCGTTGATCAGGGTGACGAAGCCGTCGCCGACGGGAAACGTCGCGGCGGCGAAAAAATCCTGGCCGTCGATCCGCTTGGCCTCGTAGCTTAGTTCGTAGTCGATCTTCGGCAGGTCGTCGCGGGTGCTGGTGACGCCGGAAAGCGCGTTGCCGGTCGGCAGCACGATGGCGCCGTCGGCCGCGCGGACGTCGATCTTGTCGACCCCGTAAAACGGCGTCTTCCTCCAGCCGTCGAGCGTCCGGCCGTCGAACAGCGCGACGGCCGGGGGCGGCTCCTCGGCGGCGACCGAACCGAGACAGACGAACAGAAGCAGCGGCGGGATGCGGCGCATGATCGACTCCGGCCGGAACGGGCGACGGTTCGGGGATCTTCGGGTCCCGTCGATCGTACCCGAATCCGCCGCGGCGGTCGATTTCCCTCCCCGCGTCGGCCGTCGGGAACGCGGGGCGGGCGTCTCGAGAACGCGACGCGACGTCGATCGCCATTAACGCCTCTTGAAATCCTGGCGTCTTGAATTACGCTCGCGGCATGGCCGATCCCGCACGCGCGGATCGCGGGACCCGAGGAGGTTGGCGAACGCCATGGCGAACGACGGACGAACGATCTTGCCTTTCCTTCTCGGCGCCGCGCTGGCGCTCGCCGGGCCGGCGGTTCAGGCGGGCCTGAGCGTCAGCGTCACCTTCAACGATCCGGGGGACGCGCATTCGGCGTACCACGCGGTCGTTCGGAGCGCGATGGCCTCGGCGGCCGACGCCTGGGGGACGTACGTCGAGACGGCCGCGGGCCGGACGCTCGCGATCGAGGTGAACTTCACCGACGAGGCCACCGCGAGCGCCGGCAGCGACAAGTACGTGCTCGACCAGGCCGCCACCGCCGCCTCGGGCGTCACGACGTACATGGTCGGGGCCGTCTCGAAGCTGGCGTTCGGCGGCGGCGGCGGCGCCGAGGGAGCGGCCGACGCCGTCTTCAACATCGGCGAGGACTGGCTGACGAACGTCATCTGGTGGAACCCCTCCCCGACGTCGACGGCCGCCCCGCCGCCGTACAAGCTCGACTCCCAGTACGTCTTCATGCACGAGATCGGCCACGTCCTCGGATTCTCCTCCGCTCGCGACGCGAGCGGCGCCCCGCCGATCTTCAACGGCGCGCCCTATCAAACGACCTTCGACGCCCTGATCCGACGGGAAGGCGACGACCTCTTCTTCACCGGGACCGCGGCGGCGGCCGCTTACGGCGGCCAGCCCGTGCCGCTGACTTTCGCCAACTTCTCCCACGTCGGCAACGCGGCCGGTTCGGGCCGTCCCGGGGCCGATCTGGTCGACGACGTGATGAACGGCGTCGTCTCCCAGTACGTCCACTACGAGCTCTCGGGGGTGGACGTCGGCGTCCTGGCGGACCTGGGCTACACGCTCACGGCCGCCGGGCGCGCCCTGGTTTACGGGGCCCCGCCGACGACCGCGCCCGAGCCCGCCTCGATCGTCGCCCTGGCCCTGGGCGTCTCCGGCGTGGCCGCCCACCTGGTCGTGTTCGCCCGCCGCCGGGCCGCCTGACCTCGCGCCGACCGCGGCTCGCGGCCGGGGTCGCGTGGCCGCTCCGGAAGGGTCGGGGAAACCCCGGCGGCGACGGCTCCTCGCCGGGTCGCCGCGTCCCCGACCCTCTCGCCGTCGGGTTTTCCCGACCGTCACGGATTTTGGGGGAGGAACGAGTCTTCCCCCCTCGCGAGGGACGATCTCCGAGAGCGGCGCGCCGTATCTCACCACTTCTTGTACGGCAGGAACTTGCCTTCCATCGTGACGCGGACCCGCGGGCCCTTGGGGTCGGGCGCCTGTTCGACGTTCAGGGTGAAGTCGATGGCGCTCATGATCCCGTCGCCGAGTTGCTCGTGGACGATCTACTTGATCGTCGCGCCATAGACCTGCATGATCTCGTGGAAGCGATAGATCAGCGGATCGGTTGGGACGGTCTTGTCCAGCGCGCCCCGCATGGGGCACTCCTGAAGGGCCTGGATCTCGTCGCGGCCGAGCCCCAGGATTCCGGCGGCCCTGGTCGCCTCGCCCTCGTCCATCGCCGCCTGGTCCTGAAGGGCGGCGGTGGACCAGGCCACGTTGCGGCCGACGGCCTTGGCGATCTCCTCCCACTTCGGTCCCTTGGCCCGCTTGGCGGCCAAAACGGCCTTGGTGCATTCCTCTCTGGTCATGACGTCCTCCCGTCGACGGACCTCGAAGTCAAGGCGCCAGACCGCGGCTTACCCGATTCGGCTTCCGCCCGCTTAAACGTCGGCGATCCACTCCCGAAACCGCGCGGGGTCCACGTTCCGGCCGCTGAGGACCGCGACCACGTCGCCCGAACCGTCGAGCGGGACCGCGCCGCTCAGGAGCGCGGCGGTGGCGATCGCGCCGGAGGGCTCGGTTCGCAGGCCGTGGGACAGGTCGAACCACTTCATGGCGCGGCGGGTGTCGAGGTCGGCGACGGCGGCGGCCGACTCCACGAGTCGATGAAGGATCGGCCAGTTGTGTTCGCCGACGTCGTAGGAGAGGAGGCCGTCACAGATGCTGTCGGGATGGTCGAGCCTGGTCCGCGCGCCCGCGGCCAGCGAGCGTTTGAAGTCGTCGGCGCCTTCGGGTTCGACGCCGACGATCCGGGCGCCGGGGAAGCCGTCGGCGATCGCCAGCGCGTGGCCGGCCATCAGGCCGCCGCCGCTGACCTGGCAGACGAACAGGGAGACCTCGCGCCCCTGGCGCTTGAGTTCCTCGACGATCTCCAGGCCGCCGACACCGTTGCCGGCGATGACGTCGGCGTCGTCGTAGGGGGAGGCCTGCACGGCGCCTTCATGCTCGGCGATCTCGCGGGTGAGGCGGTCGCGCTCGCCGGTTTCGTGGTCGCGGGCGATGTCGTAAGTCCGGACCTCGGCGCCGAACGAGCGGACCAGCGCGAACTTCGTCTCCGGCGCCGTGTCGGGCATGACGACGATCACCCGCTTGCCGAACGCTCGGCCGGCGAAGGCGATCCCGGCGGCGAAGTTCCCCGACGAATGCGCGGCGATCGGCCGCGAGCCGATCCGCTCGTCGTTGCGAGCCACCCAGTTCAAGGCCCCCAGCACCTTGAACGACCCGACCGGCGTCCAGCCGTAATCCTTGATCCAGGCGCGTCGGCCCTCCGAAAGCCCCAACGCGCGTTCCAGCGCGTAAGAGCGAACCAGCGGCGCCGGCGAGACCCGGCGGTGGACCGCCCCCGTGGCGGCGCGGACGTCGGCGATGCTTGCGGCGCGGACGGGCATGGGGAGGTTCCTTCGGCCTTGCTTTGTCGAAAACCACCGCGAGCGAGCATGTTTCCCCCTTCTCCCCTTGGGGGAGAAGGTGCCCCGGAGGGGCGGATGAGGGGTGGCGCGTCCGAAAGCCGACGGATTACCCCTCATCCGGCCTTCGGCCACCTTCTCCCACAAGGGGAGAAGGGATGTTTGTCATCATCGGTTATTCAGGTTTTCGACAGAGCACTTCGGCATTGATTACGACTCGGACGGCCGGGCGTCGGCGCGGGGCTTGCGGGCGAACCAGCCCAGGATCCGCGCGGTCAGGAACATCACGGAGGCGAACGACACGGCCGCGACGGCGGGGAGCACCAGCAATAGCATACCCCAATTCGGGGAGAAGCCGCGCTCCGGGTCGTAGTCGAAGCAGCGGAACAGGGCGCCCTTGGCGCCGGGCTCCGGGTACATGGCGACGAACTCGCCGCGGGCGTCGGCCAGCATCTCCTTGAAGCGTCCCGGCGCGATCTCGCCCCCCACGGAGAGCCGGACGAACTTGCCGCCGCGGAGAACCGCGGTGATCGCCGGGTGGTTGAACTGCTGGCGACGGTCGTCCCAGCGGAAGTCGAAGTCGAGCGACCCGCAAAGCGCCTTCAGCGACTCCTCGTCGGCGGGGGCCGCGAACGTCCAGCCGGGATCGTTCTCCAGGCCGTGGTGTCTGGCGAGGCCGAGCATGTCCTCGGGGCGGTCGCGGGAGTCGAAGCTGACCACCACCATCTGGTAGCGGTCGCCGGCGCCTCCCACCTGGTCCACCGTGTCCCGCAACAGCCCCAGGTAGGGCGAGCAGATCCCCGCGCACCGGGTGAAGACGAAGGTGAGGAAGACCGGGCGCTGGGCCCAGAGTTCGCTCAGGCGACCCTCGCCGCCGTCGGCGAACCGGAGGCGGACGTCGGGGACCTCGCGACCGATCAGGTCGGCCTCGTCGGGCGTTTTGAAGCTGGAATCGGGCGTGACGGCCTCGCGCGCCGAGGCGGCGGCGATCGGAGATCCGATCGCCGTCGCCGTCGCCACGATCGCCATCGCCGCGAAGCGTCTCAGACCTTCTTCAAGGCGACCAGGCATCGGATCCCCGTCTCCCAGATATAGAGGAACACGCCGGCGAGCACCACGGTGATGAACACCAGGGCCGTGCCGGCCAGGTAGGTTCCGGACGAGATCACCTCGTGCTGGTAGAAGGCGTAGCGACGAGGGATGGAGAACGCCCCGCCCAGGTAGAACATCAGCACGAACCCGTAGCCGCCGGCGACGATCAGCCAGATCGCCAGCCGGGAGCGCTTGGGGTTCTCGGGGATCCCCGAGAGGTGCTCGCAGGCGTGGAAGACCGTCCCCAGGATCATCAGCACCGCCCCCACCAGGAAATAGGTGTGGAAGTGGGCCGGCACCCAGAGCGTGTTGTGGAACTTGGTGTTGAAGGCGATGGTCGAGTCGATCAAGGCCCCGATCCCGCCGACGCACCAGCCCATCATGCCGAGGTACATCATGATCGAGGTCATCGTCCAGCGCACCCTGGACCGCCACGTCAACGCCAGGGTGCCGTAGATGCTCACGACGGCCGAGGGGATCGCCACCGCGTAAGAGGTGACCTGGCCGATCAACTGCACGGTGTCGTACTGGGCGAAGTCCATGTAGAGGTGGTGGAAGTACGCGATGATGATGAAGACCAGCACGAGGTTCCACGCCCCCGCGGTCCATCGGCTGTTCTTCCAGGGGCGGCCGGCGTACAGGGGGTAGACGTCGTAGACCAGCCCGGCGGCCAGGTACATGATGATGTTGACCAGCAGGTGCCCGAAGAGGAACAGCAGGTTCTTCATCAAGAGGGCGTCGCTGACGTCGGTGATCCCCGTCAACTCAAGGGCGTAGAGGGCCAGCATGATGACGGCCGAGACCAACCCGGTCAGGTTGGCGATCAGGCTGACCGTCACGATCGTGATGAACGGCGGCACCTCCGGCCCCGGCTTGCCCGTGACGTAGTGCCAGCCCAACGCCTCCTTGAGCGTGTAGCGCTGGGCGATCCCCCAGAGCACGTCGGCCGACCAGATGGTCCAGACGACCCCCAGGACGCCGTTGGCCAGCAGGAAGACGTAGGTCGACCAGTCCGGCCAGACGCCCGCGGGGGTGATGGAGAGGGGGTAGAGGAAGTACCAGCCGGCGCCGTACTCGCCGATCATGGTGGAGGCCAGAAGCATGGTCACGCCGGTGACCGTGCCCAGGAACGCCACCCAGTTGGCCCACATTCGGAGCCGGACGTACTTGCGGATGACGTCGCAGACGCAGGCCATGACCGCCACGAACCAGAGGCCGACCATTCCCAGCCCGTGCATGGTCACGATGCTGTAGAACCGCTCGGCCGAGACGATCGGCAAAAGCTCGCTCTGCCGGGCGCGCAGGGTCATGCCGAGGAGGATGAAGGTCGGAAAGAGGATCACCAGCGGGATGACCCACAGGAGGGTCAGTCGATTGGCGGAGCGTTCCTCGCCGGCGGTCATCTCGATCGCCGGCGGGGCCTCAAGGACGGGAGCATCGCTCATCTTGCGTCTCCGAGAGTGGGAATGCGGTCATCGAATGAATCGGTTCGAGAAGCCGAGACGCGGTCGATCGAGCGGCCCTGGGGCCGTCCCTCTCTCCTTACTCGAACGGCTTCCGCGGCGGTCGTGGTGGGACCGGCCGTCAACATGCAAGGGGTCGAGTCGAGTCGCGGCGGTCGCGTCCCGCCGCGGAGTCTGTCCCATAAGGGCGTCGCGGTTGAAATAACGTCCTTCCCCCCTCGCGGGGGAAGGTGGCCCGAAGGGCCGGATGAGGGGG
>CALCIB010000074.1 GCA_937907525.1 uncultured Planctomycetales bacterium
CCTCATCTGACCGCTCCGCGGTCTGTCTTCCCCCGCGAGGGGGGAAGATCGTTTTGATGGAATCTCCAGGATCGAGAGCCACGCCCGCGCGGGCGCGTCTACTTGACCGGGTCGGTTCAACCTTCCATAATACCAACTGGTTCGACGGGGCGGGGGAACCTTTCCTTCACTTCGAGGGAGGGCGAGGGCGAGATGCGACGCGGACGATCGACGTCTGGGCTCGCGCGCGTCCTGGGGGTCGTCCTTTTGATCCCCGGCCTGCTCCAGGTCCCGTTGCCGCGGGTCGAGTTCCATATCGTCCGGCACCAGCACGGGCCGGGCCAGGTCTGCCCCAAGCACGACCACCTGCTCCGCTGGCATCCCCACGCCGGCGAGGGCGAGGGCGTCGCGGTGCTTCACTGGCACTGGATGCTCCCCCGCTCGGTCGACTCGGCGGAGCAATACGGCGCCGGCCGATCGATCCCCGCCTTGCACGCCCATGACGGCGACCAGGAATGGCTCGACTCGTCGGCCGGGCCCGTCTTCGTCGCGAACGACTCCGGCAGGGAGCTTCAAGGCGCGATCGCCGCGCCGCCGGGGCTGGCGGGAGCGCTCGCGCCCTGGCTCGCCCCCCCTCCCCCCTCGCCTCCGGATTCCGGCGCCGCGATCGCCGGGATCTGGGCGGGCGCCCCGCCCGACGCGGCGCGGGCGCGCCTGGTCCGCTGGAACTGCTGACGTCTCGAAAGCCCGCGGAGCGCCGCGCCGTCGCTTGCATCAAGCAAGGGAGGCGCGTGGAGTTCCCGCGGGCTCGCGCGCGTTCGGCGCGCGCCCGTCGTCGATGGCGTGGGAACGAGACGATCGGCCTTCCTGGCGGAGTGGGATCCAATGAGCGACAAGTCGGTTTCGCGCGTCGGAGCGGGGCGTCGGCCCTGGTCGCTCCTGGCGCCGTGGGGGGCCGCGGCGGTCCTCCTGGTGGTGTTGACGCTCCATCTGACCCTGGACCTTCCGGGTCATATTCGACCCGTCGGCGCGTCGCCGACCCCGCCGCCGGCGGCGGCGACGGCGGCGGCCCCCGCGGCGCCCCCCGACTCGATCAGCCTCGACGCGGCGAGGCAGAAGATCGCCGGCGTCGAGCTCGACGAGGCGAGGACCGACGAACTGGCGAGCGAGCTGGGCGTCCCCGGCCTCGTCGAGGTCGACGCCGACCGCCGCGCCGAGATCCGCTCGCGCGCCCCGTCGATCGTCCGCGAGGTCCACGTCACCCTCGGCCAGAAGATCAAGAAGGGAGACCCGATGGTGACGCTCGACAGCCCGGACGTCGCCACCGCCCGACTGAACCTCCGCGCCCGCCAACGCGAACTGATCACGGCCCGAATCGAGGCCGACTGGCGGACCAAGGTCGCCGACACCGTCTCCCGACTCATTCCCGAGATCGTCAAGGGGGCCGATCCCGAAGACCTGGAGAACGAATTCGCCAACCAGCCCCTGGGGACGTTCCGCGCGCTTTTGCTTCAGGCCTACACCGATTTCGACATCGCCACCCACGAGGAAGAGAAGACGGCCCTCCTCCGCGGCAAGGAGGTCATCGGCGAACACCCGGCGGTCGTCGCCAAGCACACCCGCCAGGGGCTCCAGGCCCGCTTGAACTCCGTCATCGAGCAGGTGCGGTTCGACGCCGGCCAGCAACGCCGGCTGGCCGATCAGGCGCTTAAGCTGGCCGAGTCGGCGGTGGTCGACGCCGGCCAGCGGCTGCGGGTCCTGGGGGTCGACGAGGACGTCCAGAGCTTGCTGGCCCACGCCGACGAAGCCCAGGATCCAAGGGCCGACGAGGACGTGACGGCTTACCCGATCGAGGCCCCGTTCGACGGCACCGTCATCATCAAGTGGGCCGTCCCCAGCCAGCGGGCCGACCCGGCCGACCTGCTGTTCGTGCTGGCCGACATGGACGACGTCTGGATCGCGGCCAACATCCCCGAATCCGACCTGGCCAAGGTGCCCGGCATCGCGGGCGGCCCGGTCCGGTTCACCACCACGGCCTACTCCGACCGCGTCTTCGACGCCTCCCTCCTGTTCGTCGGGGCGATCCTCGACCCGTCGACCCGCACCGTGCCGCTCCTGGCGCGATGCGACAACGCCGACGGCGCCTTGCGCCCCGGCATGTTCGCCCGCATCCTCTTCGACGCCCCGACGTCGGAGAAGGCGCTTACGATCCCCTCCTCCGCGCTGCTCGAAATCGAGGGGAGGCCGGGCGTCTTCCAACCGAGGGACGCGGACGCGGACGGCAAGCGGACGTTCCGGTTCCATCGCGTCGAACCCGGCCGCGCCGTCGGCGACCGCGTGGTCGTCAAGTCCGGCCTCGCCCCGGGCGACCTCGTCGTCGCCAGGGGCGGCTTCGTCCTGAAAAGCGAGATGATCCTTCAGAACCAGGACGACGAATAAGCGGAACCGCCGAGGCGGAATGCTCCGGTTCGACGATTTGAAACGAACGCGCAGTCCCCTCCCCGCCGGGCGTGGGGATGGCCACGATTTTCCGATCAGGCAGCTGAGAAGGATGGACGACGCGCGACATCCCCTCTCCCGCCGGGAGAGGGTGGCCCGAAGGGCCGGGTGAGGGTCGTCGCGCTTCGGATCGGGCGCCGGCTCACGCCCGGCGCGGCCGACGGCGACCGTGAATCGCCGCGACCCTCACCCGCCGCTGACGCGGCCGCCCTCTCCCGGTGGGAGAGGGGACGCCGACGATCCCCTCGGATCTCAAGCCCGGAACGCCCATGCTCAACGCCGTCATCGAATGGTCGCTTAGGAATCGGTTCTTCGTCCTGGTCGGCACCGCGTTGGTGGCGGCGATGGGGGCCTACGCGGCGGTCAACCTGCCGATCGACGCCATCCCCGATTTGACCAACGTCCAGGTCCAGGTGATCACCTCGGCGCCGGCGCTCTCGCCGTTGGAGGTGGAGTCGCTGTTGACGTTCCCGGTGGAGGCCGCGATGAGCGGGCTGCCGGACGTCGAGGAGATCCGATCGGCCTCCAAGTTCGGGATCTCGGTGGTGACGATCGTCTTCCACGAGGGGACCGACATCCTCCGCGCCCGCCAACTGGTCAGCGAGCGGATCCCCCGCGCCCAGGAGTCGATCCCGCCGAACTACGGCACGCCGATGCTGGGGCCGATCGCCACCGCGCTCGGGGAGGTCTTCCAGTTCCAGGTGAAGGCCGAACCCGGCTCGTCGGTCTCGCTGATGGAGCTGCGCACGATCCTGGACTGGTTCGTCTCGTTCCAGCTCCGCAAGGTGCCGGGAGTCACCGAGATCAACTCCCACGGCGGCGAGTTGATGACCTACCAGGTGGAGGTCGACCCCGACAAGCTGGGCGAGTACGGCCTGTCGATCACCAATGTGTTCCAGGCCCTGAACACCAACAACGCCAACGTGGGGGGCGGCTACCTGATCCACGAGGACGAGGCCCGCTACATCCGGGGCGTCAGCCTGGCGCGGTCCTCCGACGACATCGCCTCGATCGTCGTCGAGGAGCGCGAGGGCGTGCCGATCACCATCGGCACCGTGGCCAGGGTCCACCCCGCGCCGATGATCCGCTCGGGCCTGGCCACCCGCGACGGCGAGGGGGAGATCGTCGTCGGCCAGGTCATGATGCTCATCGGCGAGAACAGCCGACAGGTGGTGGAGGACGTCAAGGCGGAGATCGCCAAGGTCCAGAAGACGCTGCCGCCGGGCGTGACCATCGAGACGCTCTACGACCGCTCCCACCTGATCCACGACACCCTGGACACCGTGCTGCACAACCTCGCCGAGGGCGGGATCCTGGTGATCGTGGTCCTCCTGGCGATGCTCGGCAACCTCCGCGGCGGGATCATCGTGGCGCTGGCGATCCCGCTCTCGATGCTCTTCGCCGCCGCCGTCATGTACGCCACCGGCGTCTCCGCCAGCCTCATGAGCCTGGGGGCGATCGACTTCGGCCTGATCGTCGACAGCTCGGTCATCATGATCGAGAACTGCGTCCTCCGCCTGGGCCACGAGGGGGGGACGCGGCCGAAGCGCGAGATCGTCCGCGACGCCGCCGTCGAGGTCCGCAAGCCGACGATGTACGGCGAGCTGATCATCACCACGGTCTATTTCCCGATCCTGGCGCTTCAGGGCCAGGAGGGGAAGCTGTTCCGGCCGATGGCGCTCACGGTCATCTTCGCGCTGGCGGGCTCGCTGGTCCTCTCGCTGACGTTCATGCCGGTGATGGCCTCGCTGGGGCTCAGCTCCCGACCCGAGGAGAAGGAGCTCTGGCTGATCCGCCGGTTGAAGCGGTTCTACGTCCCGATCCTGGACTTCTTCATCGGCCGCCCGGCGGTCGCGGTGGGGACGGCGCTCGCGCTCCTGGCGGCGAGCGTGCCGGTCGGCATGAACCTCGGCGGCGAGTTCATGCCCAAGCTCAACGAGGGCGACCTGCTGATCGAGGGGATGCAACTCCCCTCCGCGCCGTTGGAGCGGACCGTGGACGTGTCGGCGCGGATCGAGAAGCTGTTGCTGGACAACTTCCCGGAGGTCCGCACCGTCTTTTGCAAGACGGGGCGGCCGGAGATCGCCAACGACGCCATGGGCGTGCATCAGACCGACGTCTGGACCATGCTCAAGCCCCGCGACCAGTGGCGCGAGGGGATGACCCGCGACAAGCTCATCGACGCGATGGACGAACTCCTCGACGAGAACGTCCCCGGCATGCAGTTCGGCTTCAGCCAACCGATCGAGATGCGCGTCAACGAACTGGTCGCCGGCGTCAAGACCGACGTGGCGGTCCTGCTCTACGGGCCCGACCTGGACGTCCTGCGCCGGAAGGTCGCGGAGGTGCAGCGCGTCGTCGCCCGCATCCCCGGCGCCAGCGACCTCAAGGTCCCCTCCGCCGGGCGGCTGCCGATGCTCCGCATCGAGGTCCGTCGCGACCAGCTGGCGCGCTACGGCATCAAGGCGTCCGACGTCCTGGACGTCGTCTCCGCGCTGGGGGGCACGACGGTCGGCACCATCTTCGAGGGGGAGATCCGCCGGCCGCTGCAAATCCGACTGCCCCTCTCCTGGCGTAACGACGTTGAGAAGATCGGCTCGATCCGGATCATCGACGCCATGGGGCGGCCGATCACGCTGAAGGACCTGGCCGACATCCGCATGGAGGAGGGGCCCAGCGAGGTCGAGCGCGAGAACATCGCCCGCCGCGACTACGTCGGCATCAACGTCCGCGGCCGCGACATCGCCGGCTTCGTCCACGAGGCCCAGCGCGCCATCGACGAACAGGTGGAGCTGCCGCCGGGCTACACCATGCGCTGGGGCGGCCAGTTCGAACACCTGGAGTCGGCCGAGAAGCGGCTGTCGCTCGCCGCGTCGGTGGCCCTCGCGTTGCTGTCGCTCCTGCTCTACAGCTCGTTCAACTCGATGCGCCTGTCGATGTTGATCTTCACGGCGGTCCCGGTGGCGACCACCGGCGGGGTCTTCGCCCTGGCCTTGCGGGGGCTGCCGTTCTCGATCTCCGCGGCCGTCGGCTTCATCGCCTTGTTCGGCGTGGCGGTGCTCAACGGCCTGGTCTGGGTCAGCGCCGCGGAACACCTGCGGGCCGAGGGGGTCGAGACCCACGAGGCGGCCCGCGAGGCGTCGATCGTCCGGCTCCGGCCGATCCTGATGACCGCGCTGGTCGCCGGGCTGGGGTTCATCCCGATGGCCCTGGCGACGACCCCCGGCGCGGAGATCCAGCGCCCGCTGGCGACGGTGGTCATCGGCGGCCTGTTCACCGCGACGCTGTTGACGACGCTGGTATTGCCGTCCATTTATCCGTGGTTCGCGCCTCGGATCCCGACCCACAAGGATTCCTGAGCGAAGCCGGGCCCCGGGGCCCGATCGCCGCCGCCCGCGGCCGCCGCCTCCGTCCCACCCCCCGCCGGGATCGGAGGCGGCGGTCTTTTCCGCATGCGCGGCCCGCGCTTTGCGGCCCGAAACGGCGGGACGACCGCCGACGCCCGCTTCGCGGGCGACCGTCGACGGCGCCCCCAGGGATTCCACTTCATCGAGACTGAAGGAGAACGGCCGATGTCCCGCCTCTTGCTCCCGGCCGCGCTGGCGGCCCTGCTCGCGACCCCGACGGCCGAGGCCCTGCCTCCCGCCGACTCCACGCCCGTCAACGACGCCCTCTTCGCCCAGGCCGCCGCCGCCAGCGGGATGGGCGAGGTGGCCGTCAGCGAACTCGGCCAGAAGAAGGCCGAAGACTCCAAGCTGAAGGAATTCAGCGAGAAGGCCGCCGCCGACCACGCCAAGATGAACCAGGAACTCGCGGCCCTGGCCGCCAAAAAGGGGATCGCGTTGCCCGCGCAACTCGACGCGCGCTCCCAGTTCTGCATCCAGAGCCTCTCCGGCGAGCCGAAGGACTCCTTCGACGCCTGCTACGCCAAGGCGCAGTTGGCGATCCACATCGAGGCCGTCGGCGCCTTCGAGGCCGAGGCCCAGCGGGGCCGGGATCCGGACCTCAAGGCCCTGGCCGAGAAGGCCCTCCCCAAGATCAAAGAGCACCTGCACATGCTCAAGCCCATCGTCATGAAATATGAGAATAAGCGCGAGGAGGGTTCGGACAAATCCGCCAAGTGACCCGCGCCGCCGCTCGGCGGCGGAACCCCCCGACCCTTGAAACCTCGATTCTCGACGCCGGTCTTCACGGAAACGCCCGCGTCTCCGGCGTCGAGCGACCATCCATAAGGAAATCACGATATGCCTGGCGAACCATCGGATCGGAATCGAGATTGGGCGCGGCTCCGCGAGCCGGCCCCGAGGATCAACGTCGGCGGCGCGGAGCGCGTGGTCTCGGCGGTCGGCGGCGGCGCCCTGGTCCTCTACGGCGCCTCGCGGGGGACGTTGGGAGGGCTCGGCCTGGCGCTCCTCGGCGGCGCCCTCGCGTATCGAGGCGTCTCCGGCCACTGCGCCGCATACGAGGCGCTGGGCGTCGACACCGCCCGCGGCGACGGCCCCGGCGCGAGCGTCTCCGCGGGCCGCGGCGTCAAGATCGAGGAGAGCGTGATCGTCACGCGCTCCCGAGACGAACTCTACCGCTACTGGCGCGACCTCGCCAACCTGCCGCGGATCATGAGCCATCTCCGCTCGGTCGAACCGCTCGGCGACGGCCGTTCGCGCTGGGTCGCCGAGGGGCCCCTGGGAGCGACCGTCGAGTGGGACGCCGAGATCATCACCGAGCGCGAGAACGAGTTGATCGGCTGGCGGACGGTGGGCGACTCGACGATCGACGCCGCCGGCTCGGTCCATTTCACGCCCGCGGCCGACGGTCGGGCGACCGTGGTGCGCGTGTCCTTGAGATACGACCCGCCGGCCGGCCGGCTCGGCTCGGCCGTCGTCCGCATGCTCGGCCAGTCGCCGGCCCGCTGGGTCCGCGACGACCTGCAACGCTTCAAACGAACCATGGAGAGCGACGCGCGGCGGTTCGAGGCGCTGTCGCGAGGCGTCCTCGCCTGAACCCGGCCGCCGGTTCGGCCGCCTCGCACGACGAGCGCCGACCGGCTAGAGTGGGGAGATGACGTCCACCGAACCCGTCGAACCCGACGCGAACCGACCGGTCCCCGTCTCGTTCTCCGCGGCCGCGCTCCATGCCGCGGCCGGGGCGGCCCTCGCGTTCCTCGCGCGGGCTTACGGCGGGCCGTTCGGCATCTTCGAGATCCTCGCGTTCCTCGCGTGGGCGGCGATCGGCCTGACGACCGTCGTCGTCTGCCTCGTCTCCGCCCTCCGAGACGCGGCGAGCCGTCGGGCGGCCCTCGTAACCGCCGCGCTCGTCTCGGTCGTGTTGGCGGGTTCCCCGTTCCTCTGGCCGATCGTCCGGGACCTGGGCTGGCGGTCCCAAGTCCGCGCGACCCTCGCCTGGAATCGGGACCGCTACGAGGCGATCGCCGCTGGCGTCGGCAAGGAAGAGAGAAAGGGCAAGGAGAGCGGGATCACGTCCGACGGCGTTCGCTACGTCATCGACGCCGGCTCGCCCCTCCGAATCGCCTTCCCGATCGGCGAGGGCATTCTCGACGACTGGACGGCCATCGTCCGCGACCCTTCCGGGGAACTCGCCAGGCTCCAGGGGGCGGACGCGAGCCTTTCGAAGCGTGACGTCCCGCTCCGGATGCTCTTCGGCGGCGACATCGTCCGCGTCCGAGACCTGGACGGCGGGTACTTCTACTGCGTCTTCACCTGACGACCCTCGGCGCGTTCCGACGACGGTCGGGGCGGGTCCGACTCGCCGGCCTTTCGGAAGAAATCCTCCATGAAGTCGTCCCGGGCGCCGGGTCGGGTCAGGTCCTGGGTCGCGTCGGTCAGGGCCAGGAACAGGATCAGCATGTCGTCGGTCGTGCCCTCCCCCCAGGGGACGTCGCGAGGGGGCCGGCTGGGATTGCGCGGGTTGGCCTCGGAGTTGTCGTAGAGGCCCTTGATGAAGATCCGCGTCCCGGCCGGCAAGAGCAGGGGCTCGCGGAGGTGGTAGGTGTCCTGGCGGTTGAAGTCCCAGTCGTCGATCTCGATCAGCGGTTCGGTTCGGCCGTCGGGGGGGGTGAAGGTGGCCGAGAACCGTCGGCCCAGCAGGTGCATGTGAGGCGTCATCGCGTGCAGCTCGACGTCCATCGGGATCGTCAGCGAGGCCGTGACCACGGCCTCGGGATCGCCGGCCGGCAGCGCGAATCCGTCGGGGTCGGCGGAGGCGGAGACCCACTGGATGGACCGTCGGATCGGCTTTCGGGCGAAGTGGAGGCCCAGCCGGGTGCGGTCCCGCTCCGGCTTGCCGCTGGGATGATAATGGACTTGCATGACCACGTCGGCGCCTTTGGGTAGGTTCAGGCCGACGCCGTCCTCGAAGAAGTGAGGCTCGTTGCCGGGGGTCCAGCCCCCCATCGCGCCGAAGATCCGATCGCCGGTGAAACCGGAGAAGCAGGTGTAGCCCGGCGCGGGGTCCTCCGCGTCGCGCCGTCGGCCGAGGCCGCGGACGTCGATGTAGTTGAAGGCGTGATGCACCACGCGAGGGTTGCCGGGCCGGACCTCCACGGCGGTGACCATCCGGTCCTCGGGGAGATGCGTCGGGAGGACGAAGCAACGGTAAACGTCGTCGCCGGTGGCGGGGATCGCGAACTCCTCGGGCATCTCCAGGACCAGGTCCGGGGGTCCGAGCGCCCAGCCGTCGACGGGTTCGGGAACGGCGGGGCCCGGCGATCCCTCCGCGACGCCCTCGGGCGCGCCGGCCTCCGCCCAGGCCCGCAGGACCTCGATCTCCGAGGGGAGCAGCGAGCGATCGTGCCGCAGCGGCGGGCCGACGCCGGACGACGGCTTCCAGGGGGGCATGAACCTCTCCTCGGTCACGGCGACGAGGTCGTTGGCTCGCTTGGCGGCCTGCGCGTGCGTGAGCAACGGGAACGGGGCCGACTGGCCGGGACCGTGGCAGCCCTGGCAGCTTCGCCGCAGGATCGGCTCCACGTCCCTGGCGAACGTCGGCCCCTCCCTCGGCGAATCCTCGTACCGCTCGGGCGCCGGACAGCCGACCGGCTCGTGACGGGCGACCGAGGGCTCGCGACCGTCGAGGACCGCCGCGACCGCGTCGCGAAGGTCCGGCGACGGCTCGGTGGAGCGACGTCGGCCGCGGGCCGCGAACCGGTCGTCGATCCGCCCCCGGTACGCGAGCCGACCCGCCCCCGTCAGCACGAACGCCTCGGGAGCGACGGCCACCCCGAACCGGCCGGTCAACTCGCCGGACGAGTCATGGACGATCGGGACCTCCAGACCGTACTCGCGGGCGTGGCGGGCGATCTCCTCGTCGGTCGCGTCCGGATCCACGCAGACGGCGGCCATCGACAGCGACCGCGGCGACGTCCGCGACCGGATCTCGGCGATCTCGGGCAACATCGCCGAGGCGATGGGGCATTCGGTCGAGTAGAAGACCACGACGGTCGCCCCGCCGGCCGGCGCGCGAAGGTCCAGCGCCTCCCCCGTCACCGCCCGCAACCTGAGCGGGCCGTCGAGGAAGGGCTCGCCTAACGGCCGAACGGCGACGGCGGGCTCCCCGACGGGGAGCCGGCTCGACGTCGGCGTGATGAAAAGAGCGATCGCCGCGCCGCCTCCGACGGCGAGCGCGGCGAGCATGGCGACCCATCGGAGATTCACGGGGCGGGCTCCTGGGAACGCTGCCGAATCAACTTGTCGAATCCATGGGACGAAGATAGGGAACCACGGAGTCACGGAGAGCACGGAGAGAGAGGCCGAGGAGCGATTCGTCCGTCTTTAACCTCTTAATCTAAAATATTTCAATTCTCGATTTCCTCTCCGTGTCCTCCGTGACTCCGTGGTTCGATTCCGGGAAGTTATTTCGGCGTCGATCCCCGCGGGAATCGAAGCGCGACGGTCGGGCCGAGGCTGACTCGGGCACGACCGCCGAGGGCGTCAGCGTCTCGAATGGGAGACGCGCCCGCGCGGGTTCGAGGCGTTCTCGCGAAGGCTGGGGTCCTTCCACTGATCGCCCATGTTCTCCATCACCTCGGGCAACTCCCGGTCCTCGGGCGGGAGGGCCGCGAACTCCTCCGGGGTCATTTTCTTGTAGACGATCGAGGGATCGGTGGGCGGACCGCAACCGATGCAGGACGTCAAGACCGCGAACCCCAGGACGACGAACCCGGAGCGATGAAAGCTTCTCATGCGCGATGTTCCCTGGCGATGGACCTGGTCTGGCGCGACGGGGCTCAGTAGCTGTCGCTGGAGATCACCTCGCCGCCGCTTCTCGTCGAGAGGCCGCGGTAGATCGGTCTGGCGATCGCTTCCTTGACGAATCGCGCCGAGCCGTCCGCGAAGGCGAAGTTCGCCCCGCCGGGGTGCTGGCTCCGGAAGGCGTAGATGCCGCTCGCCTCGCTGGTCGCGTCGTCGTTAATCACGTGGCGGTTGAACACGCCCCAGGTCGAGAAGTTCCCCTGCCGCGGGTAACCGTGGGCCCAGACCCCCTGGCCGCCGCGGAACCGCCCGGCGCGGGGCGTGGTCCCGGTGAAGAAGTCGTTCTTCAAGGCGTAGTCCTGCTCGCCGATCATGAACGTCTGCGACGACCCGTCGGTGATCGATCCCACGCTGATCGTCGGCGACGCGAGCTTGGTCAACGGGGCCGACGGATCGTCGGTGTTGGTGGTCGAGTCGCCGATGATGACGCCCGTGGGCGTTCCGAAGAGGTGCCGTCGCTTGTACAGGTCGGCGTAGGCGTCGCCGTTGGAGGTCGCGTAGCTGCTCGGCGCCAGGTAGTCGTCGAGCGCGAAGTCGGGCTTCGCGTAGGGGATCGTCATCGACGGGCAGAGGTACGAGGAGACCAGCGTGCTCGAAACCGTCGTATTGGCCACGTCGCGCGATCCGAGGACGATGTTGTAGGCGGCGAAGAGCGGGGCCTGCTCCACATACGGCAGCACCCCGGTCAAGCTGGCGTACTTGGACGAGCCGCTTCCGTAAATCATGGCGAACGGGAAGCACCCGTTGGCGTCGTGATAGGAGTGCATCGCCAGGGCGATCTGCTTCAAGTTGTTCGTGCATTGGGCCCGGCGGGCGGCCTCCCGGGCGCTCTGGACGGCCGGCAAGAGCAACGCGACCAGGGCGCCGATGATCGCGATCACGACCAGCAACTCGATCAGGGTGAATCCACGTCGTGTCTTCATGTGTGGTTTCCTCGGGTTGGAGGGAGGGAGGGAACTTGGAGGGTGGTCGTCGGAGAGGAGGGGATGGTGGGGGGCCGCCGGAAGATCGACGGTCAACGGCCCAGGGTCGACAGCAGGCCGTGCATTTCCACGAAGACCCACGAGGCCGCGACCGCGCTGATCCCCAACGCCGCCGACCCGAGCCAGCGGGCGCGCTTGATCTGCCACCACATGACCATTCCGGAGACGCCCCAGAAGAGCATGGTGACGGACATCACGTCGACGATGACGGCCCAGGCCCACCGCGCGTTGAATTCCGGGGGATAACCGTGGGCCGAATGCAATCGCAGAAGGAACCGGCGGGCGGTCAGGTCGGTCGCGGCGGCGGCCTCGTCGGCCGGTCGGGCCGAGACCGAACCCGACTGAAGGTCGTAGCTCGCCCGCCAGCGTCGTCCTTGACCTTCGACGAGGAACGACAGGGGGGCCGCCCGGACCTCCGAGACCGACGCGCCGAGCAGCCCGGCCTTCGCCAGGACGTCGGGGAGCCCTTGCCTCATCCGATCCAGCGGCGACTCCCGGATCTCGATCCGGCCGAGCGCGTCCAGGGGGCCTTTCGGCTCGCCCCCGCCCTCGCCGTCCCGCCGCCCCCGCTCGCCGCGGGGCGGACCCTCCCGCCCCTCGGGCGAACCGCCGTCCCGTTCGCCTCGGGCCTGGGTGGGCCGGGAGCCGGCTTGCGGTCCTCCCCGGGCCGGCGCCTGGCCGACCCGGATCGCGCCGCTTCCCTGGTCCGGATCCAGCGACACCGTGTACGACTTCCCGCCCGCGAGCACGCTCCCGGTCAGGCCGCCCCGATCGAAGCGGGCCGTCTCGGGTTCGACGAGTCGGTAATCCTCGTCCGCTCTGGCGTTGATCGCGGCCACCACCCCCCGAGCGAGGTCGCTCGCCGTGGGCAACCCCTCCAGGGGGGTCCCCCGCGTCTCCGACGAACCGAACGGAATGATCGACTGATCGGAAAACCACGTGGGGTGGTTGAACAGAATCCCGGTGAGTCCGTAGAGCAACACCCAGGGGAGCATCAGAAGGCCGGCGTACAGGTGGGTCCGGCGAAGAAACATCATCAGCCCGCGAAGCCTCGGCTTCCTCGCGCGGGTCCGGGCCTCGCCGTCGCGGGCTTCCCGAAGGCCCCCCGGTCGAGGAAGTCCCGAAGTCCGCGGCGACGGTTCGATGATCTCGGCGATCGACTCGCCTTGGCCCGGGGGGGGAGGGGCCAGATCCATGATGGGGGTCTCTTTCAGGGTAGGTTAATGTAAGCGCGTGAAGGACGCCGACTCGTTCCAGATCGTCGGCCCCAATGACATTGAGACTTGATCTCAATCTCATCGAGCGGCGATTCTAGCGCCCGCTCCTCGCGCTGTCAAGAACCTGGGAAGACCAATTTTTGGGCTTTCGATCGGCCCATCCATCATGGCGATGCAGTCGTGATGGAGTCTTAACCGCCGTCGTTCACGGATGTTGGAGAGCGGCTCGCTCGTCGGCCTTCGACGCGCGGGCTCCAAGGCGCGGATCGCGGGGGGCGAGGGGTGGGAACGAAGGACGGCCGCCCCCGCCGGTCCATGACGGGCGGGGGCGGCCGTGTCGGGGCGAGGGGCGGCGACGAGCCATTTTAGGGAACGTCGGGGACGGCCCCTCGTCGTTTCGAGCGGCCTCTCGCTACCGCCGCGAATGGTTCCGGGGCGGATTCCGAGGGGGTCTTGGTCGTCGCTCGCGTCGTTGGGTCAGGCTCGTTGCAGGACGAGGCTGGCGTTCTGACCGCCGAAGCCGAAGCTGTTGGACATGGCGGCGCGGAGGGGCATCGCCCGCGCGGTGTTGGGAACGTAGTCCAGATCGCAGTCGGGGTCGGGGGTGGCCAGGTTGATGGTGGGGGGGACGACGCCCCGTTCAAGCGCCATCGCGGTGGCGGCGGCCTCGACGGCGCCCGACGCGCCGATCAGGTGGCCGATCATCGACTTCTGGCTGCTCATGGGGATCGACTGCGCGCGGTGGCCGAAGACCCGCTTGACCGCCACGGTCTCCATCAGGTCGTTGAGCCGGGTGCTGGTGCCGTGGGCGTTGATGTAGTCGACCTTGTCGGCGTCGAGCCTGGCCTCGCGCAAGGCCGAGGTCATGGAGAGCGCCGCGCCTTTGCCCTCGGGCTCGGGCCGGGTGATGCCGTGGGCGTCGAACGAGGAGCCGTAGCCGGTGACCTCGGCGTAGATCCGGGCCCCCCGGCGTTTGGCCCGGCGGTAGCTCTCCAGGAAGAGGACCGCGGCGCCCTCGCCCATGACGAAGCCGTCGCGATCGGCGTCGAAGGGGCGCGAGACCTCCCGCGGCGGTCGGATCGAGGAGCTGACCGCCTTCATCGCCGAGTAGGCCACCAGGAGTTGGGGGTCGAGCCGGCTGTCGCAACCGCCGGCGAGCATGACGTCGGCGTCGCCGCGGGCGATCAGCCGGAACGCCTCGCCGACCGCCTGAGTCCCCGCGGCGCAGGCGGTGACGACGGTGCTGTTGGGCCCCATCGCCTGGTGAAGGATCGAGATGTGGGCCGCGGCCATGTTCGGCAGATGCCGCAACAGCCAAAGCGGAAAGATCGACTCCGACCGCGACGCCGCGAACCGGGTCATGTCGAAACCGCCCTCGGCGTCCAACCCCGCCCGGATCGGCCCCACGAACTCGTTGACGTCGACCGGGACGATCCCCGTCCCCATGCAGACGCCGAACCGGGTGGGGTCGAGCTTCCCCTCCTCCACCCCGGAGTCCTCCACCGCCATCGCCGCGGCCCCCACGGCGAACCGCATGGCGCGGCTCATCAGCTTGGCGTTCTTCTTGTGCGCCCCCAGATACGGGGTGACGTCGAAGTCCTTGACCTCGCCGGCGATCTTGATCGGCAGGCCGGTCGTGTCGAAACTCTCGATGTAGCCGACGCCCGAACGACCCTCGGCGATCGCCTCCTCGAAGGCCCTCGCGCCGACGCCGTTGGGGGCGACCACCCCAATACCCGTGATCACCACGCGGTGCATAATGCCCACCTCACCCGGTGCCCGACGAATTCGCCGTGTGGGATTCCCGTCCCAGTACTCTCAAGCTCCTTCGACTTCCCTGTCGCAACGATCCGTCAACCTCCCGGTCATCCCGCCCAACCTCGCCCGTCCCTCATAAGGCAGCATACTTCGTGCCAGAGCGACCCCAACCCGTTCAGCGGCCCCTCTTGCCTCGCCATGCTATCTTAACACGACTTCGCGGCGATACAAACCAGTCGTGAAAACTAGGGGGATTAGGCAAATCCCACAACGCCCCAAGCGCGTCGTCGCGCGTCCTCCTCTGGTCGGCTTCGAGGCTTCTCGTCGTCTCGTCCCTGGAGCGCTTGCCCGCGAACCCGACCGATGGCATGGCCGTCTTGAGGTATCGGCCGATCCGCGCGGGGTACAATGAAGCGAAGCGGGCGTCGAGCCGCCGGCCGGGTCGGCGTGGCCGGGATGTGACGGCCGCGCGGCCGAGCGTCGGCGACGGCCTCCCTGAAACGAAAGCGAAAGGTCCGAGCATGCCTCTTTCTCTGGCGGACAGGGCGAACCTGATCGCGCCCTCGGCCACCCTGGCGATGGGCGCCGAGGCGCGGAAGCTGAAGGCCCAGGGGATCGCCGTCCTGGATTTCGCCCTGGGCGAGCCCGACTTCGACACCCCCGCCAACATCCAGGAAGCCGCCATCCGCGCCATGCGCGACGGCAAGACCCACTACACCCCTCCCGCCGGCATTCCCGAGCTGCGCGCGGCCGTCGCCAGGGTCTATTCCGACGGTCAGGGCGTGGCGACCGAGCCGGCCCAGGTGGTCGTCTCCAACGGCGCCAAGCAGGCCATCCACAACGCGCTCATGGCCGTCTGCGGCCCCGGCGACGAGGTCGTCATCCCCGCCCCCTACTGGGTCAGCTACTCCGATTTGGTCAAGCTCACCGGCGCGACCCCCGTGGTCGTCTCGACGCCCGAGTCCGCCGGCTTCAAGCTGACGCCCGACCAGTTCCTGGCCGCGGTCACGCCCCGGACCAAGCTGTTGATGATCAACAGCCCGTCCAACCCCACCGGCGTCGTCTACGACCGCTCCGAGTTGGCCGCCCTGGCCGAGGCCGTCCTCAAGACCGACGTCGGCGTCCTCTCCGACGAGATCTACGAACAGCTCACCTACGGCGACGCGGAGCCCACCTGTTTCGCCGGCCTCCACCCCGACCTGCCGGCCCGCACGATCACCATCTCCGGCGTCAGCAAGACCTACGCGATGACCGGCTGGCGGATCGGCTGGAGCGTCGCGCCGGCGGCCGTCTCCAAGTTCATCGGCGACCTCCAGAGCCAGGAGACCAGCAACCCCGGCTCGGTCAGCCAGTACGCCGCGCTCGAGGCGATCACCGGCCCGCAGGACTCCGTCGCCGCGATGAAGGCCCAGTTCGCCAGGCGCAGGGCCTACGTCCTGGAGCGGATCGAGAAGCTCCCCGGCGTCTCCTGCCTCCCCCCCGGCGGCGCGTTCTACGCCTGGATGAACGTCTCCCCGCACTTCGGCCGGACCCTGGGAGGCCGGAAGGTGACCGACTCCACCTCGTTCTGCCTCACCGCCTTGAGCCAGGCCAACGTGGCGCTCGTGATGGGCTCGGCCTTCGGTGCCGAGGGTTACGCCCGGATGTCGTTCGCGACCGACCTGGAGACCCTGGAGAAAGGATTCGACGCCTTGGAGAAGTTCCTCGCGAGTTGAGCCGCCCTCCCGGCCGATATCTGGGAATCGAAGGGCCGCGGGGCCCGATCGCGCCCCGCGGCCCCGCCGATCCGCCTTGCGGGGATCGACGTGGTAAGCTAAGGTGCGGACCCTTCGCGAGTCCGCCCCTTCTCGAACCTTCGCGCCGTTCCGCCAGTCCCCCCGGTCGAGCGATCGTCCGGGTCAACTCAGGAAAGCCGGACCCCATGAAGGCCAAGGCCGCGCTTCGAATACTGATCGCGGTTTCGGCGCTGGCGGCGCTTACGGGTTGTCGCGCGTTCGGGACCTCGCGGTCGAACCGGCCGCCGGCGGCGCCGGAGATTCAGACCTCGTCGTTTCGGCTCGACGACTTCGTCCAGGAGCACAACCGCAACGCGCGGTTGATCCGGACGATCAACGCCAAGCCCTCCATCAGCGTCACCATGGCCTCCCCCGACGGCGGCGAGCCGGTGGCCGGCGGGCTCAACGGCCGGCTCATGGTCGCCCAGCCCCACGACTTCAAGCTGCTGGTCCAGCGCCCCGTGACCACCAGCAACGTCGCCGACATCGGCTCCAACGAGCACGAGTTCTGGTTCTGGGTCAAAGACAACGCCGACAAGGGCGTCTACCGCTGCGCCTTCGACGACCTGGCCGCCAGCAACCTGAAGGCCACCTACCAGCCCGACTGGATCGTCACGGCGATGGGCCTGAAGTCGATCACCCGCGAGGAGGCCGCCGCGGCGCGAGTCTCCCCCGGCGAGCGTCCGGGGTTGAGCGTCGTGCGGCTGGGCCCCTCCCGCGACCCGGCCGCGGCCTACGTCCGCGAGATGACCGTCGAGGAGAAGACCAACCGCCTGATCGGCCTGCGCGCCTACGACCGCGACGGCAAGACCCTGCTGGGCGAGGCGACCATCCAGCGCTATTACGACGTCGCCGTGAAGACGCCTCCCCCGACCGACGCCGACGCCGATCCCGACGTGCCCCCCTCGCCCGCCACCTGCCACGTCCCCGACCGCTTCACCCTCCGCTGGGTCGACGAGAAGCTGACGCTGGACATCGCCATGTCCAGCAAGATCTCCGGCCCCAAGCTGAACGTGGAGTTCTCCCAGGACGCCCTTGCCGAGTTCGCCCCGCCGAAGGTCAGCGGCTACGAGTCGATCGACCTCGCCGAGTTGAGCCGCGATCGATCCCGCGGCGAGCCCGACGCCGCCGCGGACGACACGACCATCCGCGAGACCCTCCCCCCCCCCGAGCGTCGCGGCGCGGCCGTCGCCCGCGGCGGCGACGACGGCGTCGACGTCCGCCTGGGCGCCCCGGTGGAGATCCGAGGCGCCCGGCTCCAGTCGGCCGACGAGTTCGACGACCCGCCCTCCCCTCGCTCCCGACCCGCCGCGCGGCGGTCGTCGCGGCACTCGTCCGCCTCCGGCGCCGGCGCGACCGACCCGTTCCTGCTCCCCGTCGACCAGGAGGTGATCGGCCCCCCCGCCGCCCGCCCTCCCCGATCCCCGTTCCAGCAGGCCGCCGACGAACCCCTCATCAAGACCCCCCACATCGAGCTTTGACCCCGTCGCGATTGGGTTCGCCCGTCGCGCCAAGGGCGGCGTCTGGCTCGTCGCAAATCGCTTAACCGACTTAAGTTAACTGCGATTTCGCGGCGGGTTCGTTCGTCGAAGTCGATGTAGCGCGATCCCGTGGCGGCAACCGACTTACGTCCCCTCTCCCGCCGGGCTGACGACCCGACACTTATCGGATCCCGCATGCGAC
>CALCIB010000075.1 GCA_937907525.1 uncultured Planctomycetales bacterium
CGTCGGCCTCGGCGCGTTCGCGGCTGGCGCGTTGGGCGACCGCGTCGGCCTCGGCGCGTTCGCGGCTGGCGCGTTGGGCGACCGCGTCGGCCTCGGCCATCCTGCGCCGACGAGCCTCCTCCTTACGCCGGTGAGCCTCCTCCTTGCGTCGGCGAGCCTCTTCCTTGCGGCGTTGGCGTTCGATCTCGGCGACGCGGCGGGCGAGCTTGCGGTCGCGGATGATGTCCTGGACGTGCTGGAACGGCTCGCCGTCGGGACCGCGGAGGACCAGGGCGTTGTCCTCCGGCGGCGTCTCGAAGGTCACGCCCAGCCACGGGCTGGTCCAGCCGTCGGCGCTGGCGAGCGGCCCCAGTCCGGCGGGGCCGCGGACCCAGCCGTCGAACCGGCCGGCGTGGTCCTCGGGGAAGTAGTAATAATACTCCTCGACCCCGCGGGCGTCGTAGAGTTCCAGTTTTTGTTGCATTCGGGCGGGGGTGTTGCTGGGCGAGTGGATCTCGAAGACGACTTGCGGCGGGCCGCCTTCCAGCCATTCCTTGTAGGAATGCCTGAGCGCTTTCGGTCGTCCGAACGCGACGAAGACGTCGGGCGCCACGCAGCGCCTGGCGTCGTCTTCGTCGAAGTACCAGAGCAGGTCGCAGGCGACCAGGACGTCGGGGCGGTCGGCGAGGAGGGCGTCGAGCCCCTCGGCGATGGTGACCATCCACTTGTACTGGATCTGGTTGTCGGCCATGGGCTCGCCGTCGCCGTCGGGGAAGCGGGGATCGAACGGGTCCCAGTACGGCGGGTCGGCCAGGCGGAGGGCCCCCGGGGGGGCGGCGTCGCGATCGGCGGTGCTCATGGGGGACTCCCAGACTTCGAGCCGCCTTGAAAACGTCTGATGGATCATTCGTAACACGACCGCCCCGCCCCCGCCAGTGGAGTCGCGGGTGCCGGACGGATAAAGGGGACGCGCGACGGGGCCGGCGCGGACTTGGCAGGCGGGGCGGCGGGCTGCTAGGATGAATCGGATCGGCGGCGGAAGACGCGCCGGGTCGGGACGGGGGCGAGGGATCGTCCGTCGCGCCGACGTGACGGCATCGAGGAGCGGGAGGCGGGAACATGGTCGGGCCGATCCGATGGTCTGCGACATGCTTGGCGGCGTTGGCTCTGGCCGCGGGAGGGTGGACCGCCCGGGCGCAAACCCCGACGCCCCCCGACGCCGACGCGAAGACCCCCAAGGCCGAGGCCCCCGCCGCGCCCGCGCCGGATCGGATCGAGCTGTTCGAGCGGCTCGGCGACGATCCCCCCGCGCCGTTCGTCCCCCGCGATCCGCGGACGGTCGAACAGGGGAAGCTGGAGGAGGCGGTGCGGCTCTACGCCGCGGCCCGCGCGCTTGAGGACCGCCGTCGCTTCGCCGAGGCCGCCGAGACCCTGGAGGAAGCCTACAAGCTCGACCCCGACTCCGTGGCCATCGCGCGCCGGCTCAGCAGGCTCTACGTCGGTCCCCTGGCCCGCCCCGAGCAAGCCGTGGAGTTCGGCGAGAAGGCCCTCGCCGCCGACCCCAGCGACACCGAGACCCTGGAACGCCTCTTCGAGTTCCACGTCGGCCAGCGGCGGGACTTCCGCGCCGGCGAGGCGCTTCTGCGCGAGGTCCTGGCCAATCCCAAGCTGGCCGAGCACGCCGCCGGCCGGATCGTCGCCTGGTTCGAGTTGGGCCGGCTCTACGCCGGCGAACTCCACGACCAGGCGCAAGCGGCCGACGCCTTCGCCAAGGTCATGGCCGAACTGGACGACAAGGAGTCCAACAAGCTGACCCCCGCCGACGTCCAGCGGATCCTCGGCCCCGAGCCGGCCGCCCGCTACCTGGAGTTCGGCCTGGTCTTCCTTTCCGCCGGCCGCGACGACCTGGCGCTCAAGGCCCTGGAACGGGGCCTCGCCTACGACGAGAACAACCCCCAGATCCCCCTGGTCCTCTCCGAGGCGTACCTGAAGGCCAACCAGGGGGACAGGGCCCTGGCCCTGGTCGAACGCTACCTGAAGCGCCAGCCTCAAGGGATCGAGGCCTACGAGTTGATGGCGAGGGTGCTCAAGGCCCTGGGCCGCGAGGACGAGATCACCCCCAGGCTGGAGGCGGCCGCCCGCCGCGACGCCAAGAACGTCCCCTTGCAATACGTCCTGGCCGACCGCTACCGCGAGATCGGCCAGGTCGAGAAGGCCGAGGCCCTCTACAAGGGGCTCCTGGCCAGCCAGCCCACCCCCCAGACCTACCGGGCGCTGGCGGCCTCGCTGGTGAAGCGCAAGAAGATCCCCGACTTGCTGAAGGTGCTCTGCGAGGCCGTCGCCCGCCCCCAGGGCGAACTGGCCGTGCGTCCCCAGATCGCCGCCGCCGCCGAGGACGACGAGATCGCCGACGCGCTCTTGGACGAGGGCCTCAAACAGCTTTCCGCCGACCCGCCGGGGCTCCCGGAGGCCCCCGCGTTTAAGGTCCTGGGCGAGATCGCCATCGGCTCGGGCGTCGCCCGCGACGCCCGCCCCGCCCGGCTGGAGCGCCTTTTGAAACTCCAACAGTTGATGTTGGGCAAGGCCCCCAATCCCCTGCTCTACATCGAGGTCGCCCAGACCCAGCAGAACCTCGGCCGCCACGGCGACGCCGCCGAGACCCTCGCCGCCATGTTCGACAAGTTCCCGAGCGAGCGCAAGCCCCGCTGGCTCTCCTTCCAGGCGAGCTTCCTCCACAAGGCCGGCCAGGACGACAAGGCGCTCGAGGCCGTTCGCGACGCCCTCAAGCAAAACCCGACCGACCCCGACGACCGCCGGCAGGCCGCCGAGGTCCTCGCCGACCTGGGCAAGATCGACGAGGCCGTCGACGTCTACAAGAAGCTGATCCGGGACGAGCCCGGCAACCCCATGTACGAGATGCTCATGGGCGCCATGCTCTCCCGCCACGGCCGCGACGAGGACGCGATCAAGCACTTCCAGGACATGCTCAAGCGCAACTCCGGCGCCGGCCGCGACGAACTGGTCAAGATGATCTACGGCCAACTCTCCATCGCCTACGTCAACCAGGGGGACTTCGCCAACGGCGAGGCCGAACTCGAAACCGCCCTGGAACGCTTCCCCGACGACGCCGGCATCAACAACGACCTGGGCTACCTCTACGCCGACCAGGGCAAGAACCTGGAAAAGGCCGAGGCGATGATCCGCAAGGCCCTCAAGGAAGACCCCGACAACTACGCCTACCTCGACAGCATGGGCTGGGTCCTGTTCAAGCGCGGCAAGTTCAAGGAGGCCGTCGAGCCGCTTGAAAAAGCCGTCGAACTCCACCGCCAGGCCGAGAAGATCGGCCAGTCCCAGCCCGACGCCACCCTCCCGGACCACCTGGGCGACGTTTATCTCCAACTTCAGGAGATCGAGAAGGCCCGCGCCCTGTGGACCGAGGCCGAGGCCGCCGCCGCCCGCGCCAACCCGCCGGACAAGCGCCTGGAGGAGATCCGCAAGAAGCTGGCCGGCCTCGACGCCACCGACAAGGCGCCCCGCGCCTCCACCGGCGCCACCCCCTGACCGGGGCGGCGCCGCCCCGGTCCACCCCCGAGACCCGATCGCGCCGACGCCCCTCGCGCCGGCTCGTCGTCGCCGCGGCGGCCCCGGCCCGGCGACCCGACCCGAATCGAATCGACCCGACCGCCGCGACCCGGAGCCGAGATTCAAGACGATGGCAGGACATTCCCACTCCGCGAACATCGCCCATCGCAAGGGCATGGTCGACGCCCAGCGCGGAAAGCTCTTCAGCAAGCTCTGCCGGGCGGTCTACGTCGCCGCCCGCAACGGCGGCCCCGACACCGCGACCAACCTCCGCCTCCGCTACGCCATCGACAAGGCCCGTTCGTTCTCCTGCCCCAAGGACAACATCGAGCGCTCGATCAAGAAAGCCACCGGCGAGCTGGGGGCGGAGAACTTCGAGGAAGTGATCTACGAGGGCTACGGCCCCTCCGGCGTCGCCGTCCTCTGCGAGGTCCTGACCGACAACCGCAACCGCACCGCGGGCGAACTCCGCCGGCTCTTCGACAACGCCGGCGGCAACCTCGGCGCCACCGGCTGCGTCAGCTATCTGTTCGCCTACAAGGGCCTCTTCGTCGTCGACCCCGAGCACGTCGAGGAAGACGCCCTCATGGAGATCGCCCTGGAGGCCGGCGCCGACGACGTCGAGTTGGTCGGCGACTACTACGAGGTCACCTGCGCCCCCGCGCAATTCGAGACCGTCCGCGCCGCCCTGGAGGACGCCAAGGTCCCCGTCGAAAGCGCCGAGACCGGCTACATCCCGTCCAACTACGTCGACCTCGACGTCGAGAGCGGCCGCAAGATGCTCAAGCTCAAGAACCTGCTCGACGAGAACGACGACGTCCAGAACGTCTACGCCAACGACAACATCCCCGAGGAAGTCCTCGCCGAGTGACCCGCCCGGGGCGGCGCGACCGCGCTTCCGCGGCCGCGCCGGCATTCACTTGGAATCGGGTTTGTTCTTCCCCTTTTTGGAGGGGGCGGACTTGGGCTTGGAGTCCCTGGGCGGCTTGACCGGCTCGGCTTCCGCGGCCGGCTCCGCCTTCTTGGGCTGGGGCTTCGCGTCCTTGGCGGGCTTCGCGTCCTTGTCCTTGGCGGAGTGGTTCCACCGCGGGGCCTTGGAGTCGTGCTCGATCGCCGCGTCCTGGGCCAGTTCCTCCAAAAGCTCCAGGAACTCGAAGCCCCGGTTCTTGGGGATGGCGCGCTCGATCAGGCCGCGAAGCGTGGGAACGTCGTCCTCCTGGAGGCCGAGTTTTTCAAGCGCGGCGCGCGCGGCCTCGTCGACGGGGATGGCGTGGCCGCCGAGGGCCTGCTGGACGACGGTGGCCGTCACGTAGTCGGAGGCGAAGGCGTCGTAGGCTTGGAGGGTCTTGAGCGCCTCCTTGAGCGGCTTCTTGGCCAGGGCGTCGAGCGCCGTGAAGCTGTAGGTCTTCTCGAAGAGCTGGCGGAGGAACTTGCGGATCCGCTGGGCGCGGGCGGCCGCGGCGGGGACGTCGGCCAGGGCTTCCTGGAGTTCCCCCAGGTGGCTGACGCGGACCTCGTTCCAGTCGGAGAACTGGTCCTTGAACCGGGAGAGGGCCTGGTTGGCCTGCTCGCGGGTGGCCCCCTCGTGGCAGATCCCGAAGACGACCGCGTCGATGACCGGCAGTCGGGCGGGGGCCGGCGCGGTCTTGGGTTTGTACCGGCGCTTGAGGTAGGTTTGAAGGTCGGCGAGATATTGAGTCTTGCTTTGAGTCGCCATGAACGTGTCTTGGGTTGGATGCGCGTCGTCGGGACCGGGGCGGCGGAGGGGCTCAGTCGTCGGCGTTCTCGGCGTCGTCGACGTCCGATCCGGCCTCGTCGTCCGGCTCGGCGTCGTCGGGTCGACGGTCGGAGGCGACGGCCTCGTCGATCAGCCGGCCGATCTCGACGGACTTGCGGACGCCCTCGTCGAGTTTGAAGGCCAGGACGGGGGCGAAGCGGAGTTGGAGTCGGGCGGCGACCTTGGCCTGGAGGAAGCCGGTGGCGCTTCGGAGGCCCTTCATGGCCGTGCCGCGGTCGGCGGCGGAGCCCATGACGGTGACGTGGACGGTGGCGTTGCGAAGGTCGCGGCCGACGTCCACGCCCAGGACGGTGACGCCCTGGACGCGGGGGTCGGAGACCTCGAACAGGACGGCCGTGGCGACGACCTCGCGGATGGCTTCGGCGATGCGGAGGCTGCGGTGAGAGGGCATCGAGGCGGCGTCCCAGGGTCGATTCGATCCGGTCGTGCGGGAATGGACGGCGACGGGCCGGCCGGCGGGGGCCGGCGCGGCCCGCTCGGCCGCGGGGCGAGGGCCCGCGGCGTCAGAGGGTGCGGCGGATCACGTCGACGCGGTAGGCCTCGATCACGTCGTCGACCTTCACGTCGTCGAAGTTGGTGATCCGGATGCCGCATTCGAAGTTCTGGGGGACTTCCTTGACGTCCTCCTTGAACCGCTTGAGGGCGTCGACGGCCCCCTTGTAGATCTCGCGGCCCTCGCGGATGAGGCGGACCTTGGCCGAGCGCTCGATGGTCCCCTGGGTGACGAAGCAGCCGGCGACGACGCCGATCTTGGAGATTCGGAAGACCTGGCGGACGACGGCGCGTCCCAGGTGGACCTCCTTGATCTCCGGCACCAGCATCCCCTCGACGGCCTTCTTCACGTCGTCGGTGACCTGGTAGATGATGTCGTAGCGGCGGATCTCGATGTCCTTCTCGTCGGCCGCCGTGATCGCCCGGCCCTCGGGGGCGACGCGGTAGCCCAGGATGATCGCCTGGGAGGCGTCCGCCAGGATGACGTCGCTCTCGGTGATCCCGCCGACGCCCCGCAGGAGGATTCGGATCGGCACCTCGGGGTTTTCCAGCTTGTCCAGTTCCTTGACGATGGCCTCGATCGAGCCCTGGACGTCGGCCTTGATGATCAGGTTGAGCGACTTGACCTTGCGCTCGGCCATCTTGACGTAGAGGTTCTCCAGCGTCACGGCCTGGCGCTCGGCCTGGGCGGCGTCGCGGGAGCGGGCGCGGCGGGCCTCGGCGGCCTCGCGGGCGCGGGAGACGTCGTCGGTGACGGCGAAGGACTCGCCGGCGGTCGGCACGACGTCGAGGCCGGAGATCTCCACCGGGAACGACGGCCCGGCGCGCTCGACCGAGCGGCCGGCGTCGTCGAAGAGGGCGCGGACGCGGCCGTAGCCGTCGCCGCAGACCACGACGTCGCCGACCTTCAGCGTCCCCTCGCGGACCAGCACGGTGGCGACGACGCCGCGGCCCTCGGAGATCGAGGCTTCCAGGCAGGTGCCGGTGGCCGGGCGGTCGGGGTCGGCCTTCAGCTCGTGAAGGTCGGCGATCGTCTCCAGGGTGGCCAGCAGGTCGGGGACGCCCAGCCCGGAGGCGGCGGAGGTCTTGACGACCTCGACGTCGCCCCCCCACTCCACGGGGTTGAGCCCTTGCTGCGACAGCTCGCCGAAGATCTTGCTGACGTTGGCGGCGGTGTCGACGTTGGGCAGGTCGATCTTGTTGAGCGCCACCACGATCGGCACCTCGGCCGCCTTGGCGTGGGCGATGGCCTCGGTGGTCTGGGGCATCACGCCGTCGTCGGCGGCGACCACCAACACCACGATGTCGGTGACGTTGGCCCCGCGGGCGCGCATCGCGGTGAACGCCTCGTGGCCCGGGGTGTCGACGAAGGTGATCGGCTTGTCGTTGTACTCGACCTGGTAGGCGCCGATGTGCTGGGTGATGCCGCCGCTTTCGCTCTCCACGACCTTGGTCTTGCGGATCCGGTCCAGAAGCGACGTCTTGCCGTGGTCGACGTGCCCCAGGATCGTGATCACCGGCGGCCGCCGCCGCAGCGCCTCGGCGTCGGACTCGCGCCGGGCCTCGGCGAGGATGTCGTCCTCGGCGGTGCGCTCGTGGGTCACGTCCAGGGCGATGCCGCACTCCATCGCCAACAGGACGGCCATCTCGTCGTCCAGGCCGGCGTTGATGGTCGCCATCCGGCCCATGTTCATCAGCTTGCGGAGCAGCTCGTTGGCCTTCACGCCCAGGGCCTCGGAGAGGGTCCGGACGGTGATCGGGGCCTCGATCTCGGCGTGCGACTTCCGCGGCGCGAGGGTGGCGGCGTGGCGGCCCCCCCCCTTGTGGTGGCCGCGACGACCGCCGCGGCCGCGGCGGCCGTCGTCGTCGTCGCCGAGCAGGGCGGCCGCGGGCGCGCCGGATCCGGAGCGGCGGTCGCCGGCGCGCTCGTTGCGGCGGGCGCGGCGGCCGGCGCGGTCGGCCGACGAACCGAGCCCCTTGCCCTTCTTGCGATCGTCATCTTCGTCCGCGACCGGGGCGACGGGGGCGGGATGGAGGCCGGCGGCGGCGGGGCCCCGCGAGGGGCCCGACGGCGGGGCGCCGGGACGGGCCGAGGCCGGACGTCCGGCCAGGGGGCGGGGGACGGAGGTGACGTTGGGGCCGATCTGGCCGGCCCGCATCATCGCCAGCATCTCGTCGCGGGTCATCCGCCGCTCGGCCCGCTGGGTCTTCCCCTCGGGGCCGGCGGGACGGGGAGGCCCACCGGCGGGCCGGGGGCCGGGGCCCTGCGCGGGCGCCACGGGGGGAAGCGGACGGCGCGCGCCCGGGGCGTCGCCGGGGCGACGGCCCTCGTCGCGGCGACCGCCGCCCTGGGGGCCGCCGGGACCGGCGGCCGGCGGGGCCGAATGGGGGCCGCCGCGCTGGACCGGTGGGCGGATTCCCGCCGAACTCATGTATTCGCTCCGCTTGAAGGGTTGGGCCGAGGACGGGGCGCCCTCGGATCGGGGGGGCGGGCCGCCGCGGTCGGGCCGCGGGCCGGATTGGGGCGGGCGCGCGTCGGCCCGTGGGCCGCCGCGGTGCGGCGTGTGGCTGGAAAGCGGCCCCCCGGAGCGCGGCGGCGCGGCGGCCCGCTCGCGGGTCGGACTCGGCGCCGCGGCGCGGGGCTCGGGGCTTGGGGAGGGCTTCTCGGCGCGGGGCGCGGGTGCCTCGGCCGCCGGCTTGGGGGCCGTCGCCTCGGGGGCGGAGGGCTTGGGGGCCGGCGCCGCGGCCGTGGGAGCGGGGGCCGTCGCCTCGGGGGTCGCGGGGGCGGAGGGCTTGGGGGCCGGCGCCGCGGTCGGCTTCGCGGCCGGGGCGGGCGCCCCCTTCGATTCGCGGGCGAACAAGGCTCGTATCTGCTCCACGGTTGGGGGGTCGACGACGGCCAAGGCGTTCGCCTTGACGTCCAGGTTCCATTTCTGGATCCGGTCCAGCAGGTCCTGGCTCTTCTTCAACCCCAGCTCTTTCGCCAACTCGTGAACACGCATGGACAAAGGCGACTCCTCCCGGAACCGGCTCCGGCCGGCCGCGGGGGCCGCGGGCCGGTACGAACGTCTCGATGATTCCAACGATTATAACGGCGCGCCGGGTCGCGCGGCGAGCCCGATCGTCGGGTCGCGGCGACTCGCGGCAGTGTTCCGGGGGGCGGCTGGGGGGTCGGGTGCGGCGATCCTCGATTCGTGCGGTGGGGGGCCGATCCAACCGGGCCCCGCGGCGGGGGCCCGTCGCGGCGGCTTACGATTCCTCGTCGTCGGCGATCTCCGGGTCGCGGCCGGGGTCGGCGTCGAGGACGGGCGGGGGCTCCCCCTTCACCACGACGTCGATCATCAGCCTGCTGGACTCGCGCTGATCGGCGTCGCTGGGGCGGGAGGTCACCTCGCGACCGTCGTCGGAGCGGCGGCCGGCTTCCTCGGCCAGCGTGAGGTCGTGGGGCTCCTCCTCGGCGTCCCCCTCCTCGTCCGCGTCGTCCCCGGCGTCGAACTCGTCGCGAGGCTCGGCGGGCAAGGCCGGCTCGCGGTCGTCTTCGTCGCTCGGGATCGCCGCGTCC
>CALCIB010000076.1 GCA_937907525.1 uncultured Planctomycetales bacterium
CGCGGGGGAAGGTGGCCCGAAGGGCCGGATGAGGGGGGGGCGAGCCAGAAGGCCGTCGGGATCCCGAGTCGCCTTGGACCGACCCTCGACGTTCCGACGGCTTCTGGTCGCGTCGTCCCCCTTGTATGTCCGAAGGACCAGAGTGACGGTGTTGAAGCTCGGGGTTTTCCACGAAAAACGATCGCGAATCGCCCCGGGCGGAAACACAGTCGCTCATCTGACGCCTTCGGCGTCTGTCTTCCCCCGCGAGGGGGGAAGACTGTTATGGTCGTCGTTCACCCTTATGGGACTGACTCTAAGTCGCGCGGGCCCGGTCGGCAACGGCCTGCTTGCCGCACCCTCGACGGCCTGATACACTGGCCGCATGGACATATTGCCGCGCGCGTTTTACGACCGGATGGCGGACGAGGTCGCGCCCGATCTTTTGGGGATGCACCTGGTCCGGACCATTGGCGAGGAGACGTTGATCGGTCGGATCGTGGAGGCGGAGGCGTATCTGGGTCCGCCGGACCTGGCGGCGCATGCGTCGAAGGGGAACACCAGGCGGACGAGCGTCATGTTCGGGCCGCCGGGGCACGCCTACGTCTATTTGATCTACGGGATGTACCACTGCCTCAACGCCGTGGCCGGTCCCGGCGAGTACGCCTCGGCGGTGTTGCTGCGGGCGGTGGAGCCGGTGGCGGGGATCGTCGGCGCCACCAACGGGCCGGGGCGGCTCTGCCGCGCGATGCGGATCGATCTTTCGCTCTACGGCCACGATCTTTGCGAGGGCGAATTGACCATCGTCCGGCCGCCGGAGGGGCCCGGATCGTTCGAGATCGAGCGGAGCCCGCGGGTGGGCGTCGACTACGCCAAGGAGTGGGCGCCGAAGCCGTTGCGGTTCACGATCGCCGGCAACCCTCACGTCTCCAGGGCCCCCAGGCCGAAGCGACCGACTTGACGCCGCCGGCCGCCGATCGGATGCTGTCGCCATGCGTATCGAACAGATCGACCTCGCCGTCGTCCGCCTGCCGTTGGTCCGCCCGTTCCAGACCAGCTCCAGCCGCAAGGACCATCTGGACCACATCCTGGTCCGGGTGCTGGCCGACGGCGTGGAGGGCTGGGGCGAGTGCGCCAGTCCGTCGGACCCGTTCTACTGTCCCGAGACCACCGAGACCTGCTGGCATATCCTTCACGACTTCCTCGCGCCGATGACCCTGGGGAAGCCCTGGGAAAGCATCGAGGAGTTGGTGGGCCTTTACAGGAAGGTGAAGGGGAACGGGTTCGCCCGCGCCGGCCTGGAAACGGCCTGCTGGGACGCGCTGGCGCGGTCGCGGGGCGAGCCGCTGCACCGACTTCTGGGAGGGACGCGGACGGAAGTCCTCTCCGGGGTCAGCCTGGGGATCGAGTCGAGCGTCGAGGCGGTGTTCGCCAACGTCGACCGGTTTCTGGCCGAGGGCTACCGTCGAATCAAGTTGAAGATCGCGCCGGGGTGGGACGTCGACGTCGTCCGCCGGGTCCGCGAGCGGTATCCGGACGTTCCCTTGCAGGTCGACGCCAACTCGGCCTACACGCTGGACGACGTCGACGTGCTCAAGAAGCTGGACGACTTCGACCTGCTGTTGATCGAGCAGCCGCTGGCGCACGACGACATCATCGACCACGCGACGCTGCAAGCTGCGCTCAGGACGCCGGTCTGCCTGGACGAGAGCATCCACTCGGCCGACGACGCCCGCAAGGCGCTTGATTTGAATGCGTGCCGGGCGATCAATATCAAGGTGAGTCGGGTCGGCGGGTTGTTGGAGGCGCGTCGGATTCACGACGTCTGCCACGCCCGGGGCGTGCCGGTTTGGTGCGGCGGGATGCACGAGTTCGGCGTCGGCCGCGCG
Source organism: uncultured Planctomycetales bacterium (assembly GCA_937907525.1). Classification (GTDB taxonomy): domain Bacteria; phylum Planctomycetota; class Planctomycetia; order Isosphaerales; family Isosphaeraceae; genus Paludisphaera. Next base: position 1,869 of record CALCIB010000076.1, read on the forward strand.
GCGAACGTGGCCGCGGCCAGCCTTCCCGGCTACTCGCTTCCCGGCGACGTCTCCGGCTCCGACAAGTATTATCATGAGGACGTCGTGGAGCCGCCGATCCTGGCGACCAATGGCGCGATCGCCGTCTTCGACGGGCCGGGCCTGGGCGTCGAGCCGGTCCCGGATCGAATCCGGAAGCATACCCTCCGCGCCGCGACGCTCCGCGCCGACGGCTGAACCGAGTACCGAGACCGAGACCGCCATGGATCCCAACGCCGTCGGCGCGTTCGTCGCGGAACGACTGGAAGAGTACCTCGCCGAGCTTAAGGCGCTGGTGGAACACGAATCTCCCAGCGGCGATAAGTCGCGGTTGGACGCGCTGGCCGATAAGATCGTCGCGCGCTGGGAGGAGCTTGGCGGCCGGGTCGAGCGCGTCGACGGCGGCCATCTCGTCGGTCGGTTCTTCACGGCGGCCCCAGGGAAGCCGGCGCTCGTGGTCGGTCATTTCGACACCGTCTGGCCCGTCGGCACGATCGAGCGATTGCCCTGGCGTCGCGAGGGGGAGCGGATTTACGGTCCCGGCGTCTATGACATGAAGGCGAGTTTGGTGCTGGTCGCCGCGGCGCTGGAGGGTTTGGCGGCGGCGGGGGCGTCGCCGAGTCGACCGGTGACGGTCGTCTTCACTTCCGACGAGGAGGTGGGGAGCAAGACGTCGCGGGCGTTGATCGAGGAGCAGGCGCGGCGGAGCGCCTTCGCCCTGGTCTTGGAGCCGCCGTTGGCCGGCGGCGCGTTGAAGACGGCGCGCAAGGGGGTGGGGAGGTTCGAGGTGGAGGTCGCCGGCAGGGCGGCGCACGCGGGGATCGCGCCGGAGGAGGGGGCGAGCGCGATCGTCGAGTTGGCCCATCAGATCTTGAAGATTCAATCGTTCAACGATCCGGAATCCGGGACGACGGTGAACGTGGGGACGGTTCGGGGGGGGACGACGCCGAACGTGGTGCCGGCGAGCGCCTCGGCCGCGGTCGATGCCCGCGCCGCGACCGTCGCGGGGGCCCAGACGCTGGAGGCGGCGATGGCCGGCCTGGCGGCGGTCACGCCCGGGACCCGCGTGTCGATCGCCGGCGGCTTCAACCGACCGCCGATGGAGCGGACGGCGGCGATCGCCGCGTTGTTCGAGCGGGCGCGCGCGATCGGCGCGACGCTGGGGTTGAAGCTGATCGAGGCCGCCACCGGCGGCGGCAGCGACGGCAATTTCATCGCGGCCGTCGGGACTCCGGTCCTCGACGGCCTGGGGACGCTCGGCGGCGGCGCCCACGCCGACGACGAACACGTTCTCTTTCAGACCGTCCCCGAACGCGCGGCGCTGCTGGCCGCGCTTTGGATGGGGCTTTGACGATCGCGCCGCGCTCCGTCGAAAATCGGGCGCCCGGAGGGATGGGAACCACCGAGACACGGAGAAGAGAGAAGAAGAGGACGATCCACAGATTACCCAGATTAACGCAGATTATATAAGAGTGGTTGATTTAATAATCTGCGTTAATCTGGGTAATCTGTGGATAGACTTTTCCTTGTCTTACAGTCGGGCCCGTTCAGGCGGCGGCGACGCCGCCGGGGCCGGCGAGGCGGGCGAGGACGGCGTCGGCGGCGGCCTCGGCGGCGCGGACGCAGTCGGGGATGCCGACGCCGTCGAGGGCGGCCCCGGCCAGGAACAGCCCCGGGTGCATCGCGACCTTGCGTCGGATCGTCGCCGCGGCCTCCTGATGGCCCAGGACGTACTGGGGCATCGCGCGCGGGTGGCGGGCGACGTCCATGAGGATCGGCTCGCCGCGGGCCCCGATCAACTCGGCCAGCTCGGCGACGACGATCCGGCGAATCTCGTCGTCGTCCGCCTCCAGGAGTTCGGGCCGGGCGTCTCCTCCCAGAAAGACGCGGATCAGGGCCGTCTTCTCCGGGGCGCGGCGGGGGAACTTCACGTTGAGGAACGACGCGGCGAAGGCCGCTCGGTTCTCGATCGCGGGCGTGACGAAGCCGAAGCCGTCCAGCGGGTGCCGGACCCGGTCGCGGCGGTAGGCGACGTTGACGATGATCGTCGAGGCGTAGGGGATCGACCGCAGTTGCAAGGCCAGCGAAGGATCGCGACCGTCGAGCAGGCGGGCCGCGGCGTGGGCCTCGGTGGTCACGACGACGGCGTCGGCCTCGATCGCCGGGCCGTCCAGCGGCTCCACCAGCCAGCCGGGCCCGTGGCTCGTCCGGCTCAGCCGGCGAACCGTCGCGCCGAGTCGGATCGTCCCCGGCTTCAGTCCGGCGGCCAGCGCCCGCGGCAGTTCCTCCATGCCGTCGGCCAGGGTGACGAACGACCCGAAGCGCGCGCCGGAGTACTCGGTCTCGACCCAGTCGTCGGCCTCCTTGCGGCGTCGTCGCGCGGCGCGGATCAGGCCGCCGTGCTCGCGCTCCATCTCCAAGAACCGCGGCAGGGTCGCCCGGAGGCTCAGGTTGTTGGGATCGCCGGCGTAGACCCCGGCCACCAGGGGTTGGACCAGGCGGTCGAACGCCTCCCGTCCCAACCGACGGCGGGCGAACGCCGCCAGGCTCTCGTCGGCGTCGGTATCCCGCCTGGGGATCAGGGTCTCCAGCAGCAGCCGGAGCTTCCCCCAGGGGGAGAGGAGCGGCGTGGTCAGGATCGGCGCGATCCGGCTGGGGGCCATCAGGACGAACCCCTCCGGCGCGGGGGTCAGCTTCCCCTTGCGGACGACGAACGACCGCCGGTGCGACGTCGCGGCCTCGACGAGTCGGTCCTCCAGGCCCAGCCGTCGGCAAAGGTCCAGGGCCCAGGGCTTGTTGGTGATGAACGAGTCCGGCCCGCGCTCCAGGGTGAAGCCGTCGCGACGTTCGGTGGCGATCACCCCTCCCACGCGGTTCCCGGCCTCCAGCAGCACGACCTCGACCGGCCGCCGCCCGGCGGAGGATCGCTGAAGGCGGTCGGCGACGGCCAGGCCCGAAAGCCCCCCGCCGATCACCACCACCCGATCCGCCTTGCGTTCGATCGCAGTCGCCATCAGTTTGATATTCCCACGGACCAACGCCTGACATTCCTTCTCCCCTTGTGGGAGAAGGTGGCCGAAGGCCGGATGAGGGGGGGCGCTTCCAGGAGCTTCCGGTCGCGCCACCCCTCATCCGCCCCTCCGGGGCACCTTCTCCCACAAGGGGAGAAGGGGGGATGACGCTCTTGGCAACCGCAAATGCAAGCCGTGCCGAACACTGTCGCCACCGACCCTCTATTTTCGCCGATCCCTCGCCGTTTCGCCAGGGGACGTTGGCGCTTCGGCTCCATCCTCCGGCGCGCCTGGGGGCGCCTGTGCCGGTCGACCCGCCCCGGCGATCCAGCCCCGGCCGAGCGCGACCGATAGCGCCAGCCCGGCCAGGGCCGCGACCGTCATCGGGGCCGCGGCGATCAGGATCAGATCGGAGACCGGCTCGTGGACCAGCGGCGCGACGTATCTCGCCAGCGATTTCGCGCTCCCGTCGCCCTTGTAATCGTGCATCGTCACGGATAGGTGGTCGCTGATCCCTTGCGGCGCCATCCACCAGATGAAGGCCGCCCAGAGCAGGGACGCGAGGAACGCGACCGCCAGAAGCCAGGTTGAAACCCTCGCGACCATCGCGTCCTCCCTCCGCCGGCGTTCACCGCGCGGAGAACTCGTGGACCATTTCGACCAGCGCCCGGACGTTGTCGACCGGGGTGGTCGGCAGGATCCCGTGGCCCAGGTTGAAGATATGGCCGGGGCGGCCCGCCGCCTGGTCCAAGATCCGCCGCGCCTGGCGGGCGATCTCGTCCCGCGGCGCGAACAGAACGATCGGATCCAGGTTCCCCTGCACGCCGACGTCCGGCCCCAGCCGCTCCCAGGAACGGTCCAGCTCCACCCGCCAGTCCAGGCCGATCACGTCCCCTCCGGCGTCGCGCTGAAGTTCCAGGAGCGAGCCGGTGTCGGCGCCGAAATGGATCCTGGGGACCGTCGGGTCGATCATCTGGAACAGCCGCCGCATGTGCGGCAGGACGAACCGGCGGTAGTCGTCGGGGCCCAACGAGCCGACCCAGGAGTCGAAGACCTGAACGGCCTGGGCGCCGGCGGCGACCTGCGCGTTGAGATAGCCGGCGGTGGAATCGACCAGCACGGTCATCAGGTCGTTCCAGGCGCCGGGGTTGGAGTACATGAAGGTCTTGGCCCGCTGGTAGTTCCGCGATCCGCCCCCCTCGATCAGATAGCAGGCCAGGGTGAACGGGGCGCCCGCGAAGCCGATCAGGGGGACGGTTCCGGGGAGCCCGGCGCGGATCTTGCCGACGGCCTCGTAGACGAACCCCAGGGCCCCGACGTCCTCCAGGGGACGGAGCCGGCCGACGTCGTCCGCCTCGCGGATCGGGTCGTGGATGACCGGGCCGTCCCCCTTGGGGAATTCCAGATGGAAGCCCAGAGGTTCCAGGATCAGGAGGATGTCGGCGAAGAGGATGGCCGCGTCGACCCCCAGGACCTCGGCGGCGAAGACGGTGGTTTCCGCGGCCAGCTCGGGGCTCTTGCAAAGCTCCAGAAACGACACCCTGGAGCGGAGGGAGCGGTACTCGGCCATGTAGCGGCCCGCCTGCCGCATCAGCCAGACGGGCGTGGCGTCCACGGGCTCGCGGCGGCAGGCCCGCAGGAACCGACTGTTCCAAAGGGCGTCCGTCGTGGTCGATCGCGGCGGAGTCTCGGTCGTCATCGGTCGAACGGTCCCAGAGGGCGAGGGGGAATCCACGACCCTCCATCCTACCGAATCCCCCTCGTCTCGACGAGACACCGCACGCTCGGCCTCCCGCGTGCGTATTAACAGGTATCAACGAGCAGGCGATCGCGGCGACCGCGGCCGCCCACCCCTCTCGGTTTCGCGATAACACTGGATGGTTTTATGGATTACGACCATGATGGTCGCGCGCCGCGATCGACGCGCGAGACGGCGAACGGAAGTCTCCTTTCGCATCCCCACCCCAAGGACTCGCCGCGACGGACGCCGCGCGCGTCGTCGCGTTCCAGGCTCGACGGCCTCGGCGTCGCCGACGGGTCGACCGAGGACGAGCGCCTCTTCCACCGGCCCGCCGCCAAGCTCGACCGCGCCCCCAATCCCCACATGCCCGAACTGGGGCTGTTCACCCACGAGGAATCGTGGCGGGTGCTGCGGATCCAGGGGGAGTTCGTCCACGGCATCAACTCCCTGGCCGAGCTGGGCTCGGCGGTCTCGGTCTTCGGCTCCGCCCGCATCGGCGAGGACGACCCGCTTTACGACGACGCCCGCAAGCTCGGCGGCCTGCTCGCCGAGGCCGGCTTCGCCGTCATCACCGGCGGCGGCCCCGGCATCATGGAGGCCGCCAACCGCGGCGCGTACGAGGCCGGCGGCGTCTCCGTCGGCTGCAACATCGAACTGCCGTTCGAGCAGGCGCCCAACCCCCACACCAACCTGGCGGTCAACTTCCGCTACTTCTTCGTGCGGAAGACCATGTTCGTCAAATTCTCCGACGGCTTCGTGATCTTCCCCGGCGGCTTCGGCACGCTCGACGAGTTGTTCGAGGCCCTCACCCTGGTCCAAACCCACAAGATCAAGCGGTTCCCGATCATCCTCTACGGCTCGTCCTACTGGAAAGGGCTGGTCGACTGGATCGTCGAGCGGCTGATCGGCCAGAAGACCATCTCGCCGGAAGACCTCAACCTCCTGATCGTCACCGACTCCCTCGAGGAGATCCGCGACTCCCTGGTAGAATGCTACCAGTCGCGATGCTGGGAGACGTGGAAGCGCTCCGCCGGGGCCTCCCTCGACGCCGACCCCCCCGGCGCGCCGGCGACGGCCGTCGATCCGGCCAAGTCCGACGCCCAGTGACTCCCGCCGCCATCGCCCCGACCACCGAACGACCAACCCCCGGGGACGACCGCCGATGAAAGACCCCAAGACCCCGGAGGCCCGACCGGCCGCCTCCGCCGAATCCGGCTTCCCCGAACTCGACGACGCGCTTGGGTCCGAGGGCCCCGCCGCGGCCGTCGACCGCCTGATCGCCGATCTGGAGGCGAGGGGCGACTATCGGATGCTTCTGGACGCGCTTTTGCTGAAGGCCCGGCTGGACCTGGGGCTCCCCTTGATCCAGGTCGGCCGCTACGCCGACCTGGCGGAGGAGGACCGCGTTCGGTTCGAGGGCCGTTACGTCGAGGCCCTGCGCCACGTCGGCGGCAAGTTCCTGGAGTCCGGCGACGTCGTGACGGCCTGGGCCTACTTCCAGGCCGTCGGCGAGCCCGAGCCGGTCGCCGAGGCGCTTGAGACCCTCCCCCAGCCCGACGACCCGGACAAGCTGGCGCGGCTGATCGACGTGGCGTTCCACCAGGGGGCCAACCCGCGCAAGGGATTCGAGTGGATCCTGCGGTCCTACGGGACGTGTTCGGCCATCACCTCGCTGGAGCAGGCCGGCCCGGCCGAGCCGGCCGCCCGCGTCGCCTGCGTCGAGGCGTTGATCCGGCACCTCCACGAGCAACTCACATACGCCGTGCGGGCCGACGTCGCCCGCCGCGGCCAGCCGCAACCCCCCGAGGGGGCCTCGCTGGCCGACTTGGCCGTCGGCCGCGACTGGCTCTTTTCCGACGACGCCTACCACACCGACGTCTCCCACCTCACCGCCGTCGTCCGCTGGTCGGTGATGGCGACCGACCCGGACGCCCTCCTCCTGGCCCTGGACCTCACCGAGTACGGCCGGCGGCTCTCCCCCCGGCTTCAGTACGACTCGGCCCCGCCGTTCGAGAAGACCTTCGAGGACTACAACGCCTACCTCAAGGCGCTCGTCGGCCGGGACGTCGACCAGGCGGTGGCGCGGTTCCGGGCCAAGCTCCCCGCGGCGGCGGCCGACGGCGACGAGCTGGAATCGACCCTCCCCGCCCAGGCGCTGGTCAACCTGCTCATGCGCGTCGGCCGCGAGGACGAGGCGGTCGAGGAGGCGATCCGGAACCTTCTGGACGTCCCCGACGCCATGCTGGCCTGCCCCTCCGTCGCCGAGCTTTGCCAGCGCGGCGGCCGGCTCGATCGGCTGGCCGAGGCCGCCGTCCTAATGAAGAACCCGGTCCATTACCTTGCCGCCCGGATTCAGACCGACGCCCCCGCGGCCCGGTGACGTCCGAGGTTTTCCGAGAAAGCCCGCCGGGATCCTCCCTTCGCGCGCGGGATAGGCCATAATCAGACTGTGAACGCGAGGGGCGCCGGCCGTGGGCCCGCCCCCGCGTCGGACTCCCGCCCGCCGCCGCGAGGCTTCCAGCGATGAGACGATTGTCGGGGGCGATCGCCGCCGTCGTGCTTGCGACCGGGCTTTTGTCCGGCTCCGAGGAGCCACCGCCGCCGACCCCGCTCTTCGACGGCAAGTCGTTGGCCGGCTGGGTCGCCGAGCACACCGACCGCTTCACGGCCGCCGACGGCGTCCTGGCCTCCAAAGCCGGCGAGGGCTGGCTCCGATCCGCCCAGACCTACAAGAATTTCGAGCTGGAAATCGAATTCCGGATGCTCAAGGAGGGCTCCGAGTGGGGCCTCTTCTT
>CALCIB010000077.1 GCA_937907525.1 uncultured Planctomycetales bacterium
CTCATCTGACCGCTGCGCGGTCTGTCTTCCCCCGCGAGGGGGGAAGACGTCGGAAAGTACGCCCTTCCCCCCTCGCGGGGGAAGGTGGCCCGAAGGGCCGGATGAGGGGGGGCGCGCCGGACGGCCATCGACGTCCAGGGCTTCACGGACGGGCTTTCGCGAATTTCGGCGGCCTTCTCGCGTGTCGTCCCCCTCATCTGACCGCTGCGCGGTCTGTCTTCCCCCGCGGGGGGGGAAGACCGTGACGATCGCCCTTTACCCGCTCATGGGCCAGACTCTAAGCGGCGACCCGCGGCGGATCGGCGGGGGGTGAACGGATCCAGGAAGGCGGGCGTCGCCTCCGCCCGCGGTTCGCCTCCCCCGGGAAGAGGGGCGAGTGGGAGCGCCACGTTCGGGGCGTCGACGGCGCCCGCCCGTCCAGGATGCCAACCACGACGCGACGCATCGGCTGGCGCCGCGCCCGTGTCGTTACCAATGCGATCGGCCCAAATGGGCCGGCGACATGAATGGTTCCTCCCGAAGCTTCCGGTTCTGACGCCGCCGTTCATTCCGGGGCGCGGGCGAAGCGGTCGATCGCCTCGCGGTCGGGAAGGGCGGCCTGCGCGCCGGCCCGGGTGACGGCGAGCGCCGCGGCGGCGGTCGCCCAGGCGAGGGCGTCGCCCAGCGGTCGCCCTTCCGCCAGCGCGGCGGCCAGGGCGCCGTTGAAGGCGTCGCCGGCGCCGACGGCGTCGACGGCCCGCACGCGACGGCCGGGGACCTCGCGGGTCGTTTCGGCGGTCGTCGCCAGACAGCCGTCGCGGCCCATGGTCACGATCACCGTCCCAGGTCCGCGCGCTCGGATTCGATCGGCGACGGCGCGGGGGGCGTCCTCGACGCCGCCGGCCAGGGCGAGGGCCTCGCCGCGGTTGGGGGTGACCACGTCGGCCGCGGCCAGCAGATCGGCGACGATCGGGTCGTCGGCCGCCGGCGCGGGGGCCGGGTTGAGGACGACGGTCATGCCGGCCTTTCGGCCCCGCCGCATCGCCGCCAGCGCCGTCGCCGCGGGGATCTCCAGGCCGGTCAAGAGGACGTCGCCGGGGCGGAACAGGTCGTCGGGGAGCGCCTCGACGTCCGCGGGCGACAACTCCAGGTTCGCGCCGGAGGCGACGGCGATCATGTTCTCGCCGTCGTCGGCCACGAAGATCAACGCCACGCCCGAGGCCGCCCCCGCGACGACCTTGGCGAGGGAGACGTCGATCCCCTCGCCGCGGTAAAGCCCGAGCGCCCGGCGGCCGAGGTCGTCGTCGCCGACGGCGGTCACGAAGACGACGTCGGCGCCGGCCCTTCGCGCGGCGACGGCCTGATTCGCCCCCTTGCCGCCGGGAGTGGTGGCGAACGGACCCCCCAGGACCGTCTCCCCCGCCGCGGGGAGCCGCGGCGTTCGGACGGTCATGTCGGTGTTGGACGAGCCGAGCAGGACGACGCGGGGCATGAGAGGGGCCTCGGACGGTGGGCGTTTCGGGTTCGTCTCGATCGTCACGCCGTCGCGACCCGGCGGCGGCGCTTCATGTTCGGCAGGAAGGCGGTGAGGATCCCGGCGGCGGGGAGGAACGAACAGACCTTGTAGACGTACTCGATGCTCGTGTGGTCGGCGAGCACCCCCAGGACCGCCGCCCCCAGCCCCCCCATGCCGAAGGCGAAGCCGAAGAACAGGCCGGCGACCATCCCCACCCGACTCGGCAAAAGCTCCTGGGCGTAGACGATGATCGCCGAGAACGCCGACGCCAGCACCACGCCGATCGGGACCGTCAACACGGCCGTCCAGAACAGGTTCGCATAGGGCAAAAGCAGGGTGAACGGCAAGACCCCCAGGATCGACACCCAGATCACCGCCTTGAACCCGATCCGATCCCCCACCGGCCCGCCGGCGAACGTCCCCGCCGCCACCGCCCCCAGGAAGACGAACAGGTACAACTGCGCCGCCTCCACCGACGTCCCGAAGTGGTGGATCAGGTAGAACGTGTAGTAACTGCTGAGGCTGGCGAGATAGAAGTACTTGGAGAAGATCAACACCAGGAGGATCGCGATCGAGACCGCCACCCGTCGCCGAGACAGGCCGTTGACCTCCTCCGCCGCCGCCCGCCGGCTCGCCCGTCGCGCCGGGACGTGATCGGAATACCAACGGCCGACGCCGATCAAGAGCACCATCGCCGCCAGCGCCGCGGCCGAACACCAGGCGATGCTCGACTGCCCGAACGGCGCCACCACGAACGCCGCCAGGAGCGGCCCGAACGCCGTCCCCGCGTTGCCGCCGACCTGGAACAACGACTGCGCGAAGCCGTGACGCCCCCCCGACGCCATCCGAGCCACCCGCGACGACTCGGGATGGAAGATCGACGAGCCCATCCCCACCAGGCCCACCGCCACCAGGATCGACGCGAACCCGCCGGCCGCCGCCAACGCCAAAAGCCCCGTGAACGTGAAGACCATCCCCCAGGCCAGTGAGTACGGCATCGGCCGGCGATCCGTGACCGTCCCGACCACCGGCTGCAACAGTGACGCCGTCGCCTGGAACGTGAAGGTGATCAGCCCGATCTGGGTGAAGTCCAGCGCGTACTTGTTCTTGAGGATCGGATAGACCGCCTGGATCAGCGACTGCATCGAGTCGTTGAGCAGATGCGACACGCTGAGGGCCGCCAGGATCGCGATCGCCGCGCCTTCCGCGTCGGCCCGGGCCCGCGATCCGTCCAAGGCGCACTCGCTGGATTCCACCGCCATCGTCCCCGGTCCTCCATCCCTCCCGCCGCGCCCCGCGAACCGCGCGGGCCCGCTCCGCTCCACCATTATGAGGGAAAGTCAACGCCCCCGTCGACGCCGACCGCCCACGCCGTTCTTCACAAGACTTGACATCCCCGCGACCCAACGCCGGACATCCCTTCTCCCCTTGTGGGAGAAGGGGGGATGGCGCTCGTGAGCGCTGCGGATGCGAGCCGCTCCCGACGATGCCGACGCCGACCGGGGACCGATCGGATCGGAGCCCCAATCATGGACCTTGACGTCCAGAATCGATCCGGCTATCATTCCAATCCTTACTGGAACGTCGGTCGAGACGAACGCGATCGGCGATCCGCCCCCGTCCGTGACCCTCCCTCCGCCCTGGGCCCTCCCTCCGGGAGTCCGCGCGGCCGACCCTTGGGATTCGACGCCGCGGCGGCCGAAGCTCGCGGCTTGACGTCAAAAATTCGACACCTTACCATTCGTCGAAGGAAATCGGGTTCGGGGTCGGGATTCGACTCCTGAGCGAGTGAACGGAGATTACGTCCGATGCGTCGATTGTGGTTGATGTTCCTCGCGGTGGTCGTGGGCTCGTTCCTGGTGCTGGGATGGGTCGGCGCGCGGATCTATCAGGAGGCGCCGCCGATCCCCGATCGGGTGGTGACGACCGACGGCGCCGAGGTGATCGGCCCCGGCGAGATCGCCGCCGGCCAGAACGTCTGGCAGACGATGGGCGGGATGCAGGTGGGGTCGGTCTGGGGCCACGGCAGTTACGTCGCGCCCGACTGGACGGCCGACTGGCTCCATCGCGAGCTGGTCTTCATCCTCGACCGCTGGGCCAGGGCCGAGGCGGGCAAGCCGTTCGACGAGCTGGGGCCCGAGTACAAGGGCCGCCTGCAAGCCCGCCTCACGGCCATGACGCGCGCCAACGCCTACGACCCGGCGACCGGCGCGATCACCGTCGATCCGATCCGGGCCGAGGCGTTCGAGACCAACCTGGCGCACTACTCGGAGGTCTTCTCCCGGGGGAACGCGGCCTACGCGATCCCCGAGGGCGCCGTCAGCGATCCCGACCGCTTGCGGAAGCTCTCGGCGTTCTTCTGGTGGTCGTCGTGGGCGGCCTCGACCGATCGGCCGGGCGAGTCGATTTCGTACACGAGCAACTGGCCGCACGAGCCCCTGATCGCCAACCGGCCGACGGGCGACAACGTGGTCTGGACGGGCGTCAGCATCATCGTGCTGCTGGCCGGCATCTCCGCGATGGCCTGGTGGCTGGCCTCCCGCAAGGAGGACGAGCCGCATCAGCCCCCCGAGGACGACCCCCTGGGCGCCTGGAGCGCGACCCCCTCGCAGCGCGCCACGATCAAGTATTTCTGGGTCGTCGCGGCCTTGATCCTGGCGCAGATGGGCCTGGGGGTGGTGGTGGCCCATTACGGCGTGGAGGGGGACGGCTTCTACGGCTTCCCGCTCTCCAAATTCCTGCCCTACAGCGTGGCGAGGACCTGGCACGTCCAGATCGCCCTGTTCTGGATCGCCACCGCCTGGCTGGGGGCGGGGCTGTTCATCGGCCCGGTCGTCAGCCATCGCGACCCGGCGTTTCAGCGGCTGGGGGTCAACGTCCTCTTCGGCGCGCTCTTGGTGGTGGTGGTCGGCTCGCTGGCCGGCGAGTGGCTCAGCGTCCAGAACCACATGTCCGACGCGACGGCGTTCTACCTGGGGCACCAGGGGTATGAATACGTCGATCTCGGCCGCGCCTGGCAGGTCGCGCTGATGGTCGGGCTGCTCTTGTGGCTGGTCCTGATGCTGCGGGCGCTTTGGCCGGCGCTTCGGGAGGGGAGCGAGTCCAGGCCCTTGATCTGGCTTCTGGCCGTGGCGACGACCGCCATCGCCCTGTTCTACGGCGCGGGGCTGACCTGGGGCCGCCACACCCACCTGTCGATCGTCGAGTACTGGCGGTGGTGGGTCGTCCACCTCTGGGTGGAGGGCTTCTTCGAGGTCTTCGCCACGGCCGCGATCGCGTTCATCTTCATGCGGCTGCGGCTGATCCAGCCGGCGGTCGCCGCCGGCGCGGCGGTGTTGTCGGCGACGATCTTCCTCTCCGGCGGGATCATCGGCACGCTCCACCACCTGTACTTCACCGGCACGCCGACGGTGGCCCTGGCCTGGGGCTCGGTCTTCAGCGCCCTGGAGGTGGTGCCGCTGTCGCTGGTCGCCTTCGACGCCAACGAGGATCTTCGCCGCTCCCGGGGGTCGGAGTGGGCGCGTCGGTATCGCTGGCCGGTCTACTTCTTCGTCTCGGTGGCGTTCTGGAACATGATCGGCGCCGGGTTGTTCGGCTTCATGATCAACCCGCCGATCGCGCTTTACTACATGCAGGGGCTCAACACCACGCCGCTTCACGGCCACGCCGCGCTCTTCGGGGTTTACGGCATGCTGGGCATCGGCCTGATGCTGGTCTGCCTGCGGGTCCTGCGGCCGGCGGTCCAGTGGCGGGAGGGCGCCTTGGCGTTCTCGTTCTGGGCGCTGAACGTCGGGTTGTTCGCCATGTGCGTCGGCAGCCTCCTGCCCGTCGGCCTGCTCCAGACCTGGGCGTCGGTCGAGCACGGCTACTGGTACGCCCGTAGCGCCGAGTTCATGCAGACCGACCTGATGCAGACCCTGCGCTGGGCCCGCGTCTTCGGCGACACGATCTTCTTCGCCGGCGCCGTGGGGTTCGTCTGGTTCGTCGCCGGGTTGAAGTTCGGCTTCTCGTTCCGGGAGCCGTCGGAGCCCGAGCCCGACGCCGCGCTCGTCGAGGCGTGAGCCGTCGCCAAATCGCCTTCTCCCCTTGAGGGAGAAGGTGGCCCGAAGGGCCGGATGAGGGGTCGACCGGCGTCGCGTCCCGGC